>DATLCW010000330.1:0-34661 GCA_035526195.1 Bryobacteraceae bacterium | reverse complement strand
CGCGGAGATTATCTTCGAGCACGACGAAATCGCCGTTCGGCAGCCGGATCAGGTCGGTGCCGACCACCGTGATGTAGATGTCCTTCGGGACGGCCAGACCACGCATCTGGCGGCGGAAGTGCCGGCAGGTGTAAACAAGCTCGCGGGGAACGATGGCATCGTCGAGGATCTTCCCTTCGTGGTAGATGTCGTGGAGAAAGAGATTCAAGGCAACGATGCGTTGGGTGAGGCCACGCTCCACCTTTTCCCATTCGCCGCTGGTGATGATCCTGGGGAGCAGGTCATGGGGGAAGATCCGTTCGGTACCCTCATCGCGGCCGTACACGGTAAAGGTGATGCCCTGATGAAGAAAGGAAACGTCGGCGGCTTGTTTCCGGCGGCGGAAATCCTCGGCGGGGGTGTCGAGGAGGAGCTCGTGAAGATCCTGGTAGTGGTGGCGCGGAATGCCCAACTCCGAGAACATTTCGTCGTAGGAGTCATTGAGCGCGTAGTTGGAAAACAAAGCCTTAAGGGCCAGGGACATAGCCGGCTCCGGGTGCGCCAGAAGGGCTCTTCGGGATGAAATAAGGCTTCGACGGGGAAGACGTGTAGAGAGAATACCACGGGCGGGAATCGCCGCTTGACACTATTCGTTAAAACAGTTATCCTACATACGAGGATCTTGAAAATGATTCAGATTATTCCTTCCGCCGGCCGCTTTCACAACGACTTCGGCTGGCTTTCCACCCACTGGCACTTTTCCTTTGACTCCTATTACGATCCGGACAACGTGCAATGGGGACCGCTGCGGGTTTTCAATGACGATGTGGTCCAGGCCGGTAAGGGGTTTCCCACCCATGCCCACCGGGATATGGAGATTGTCACGGTGGTGCTGGAGGGCGCGTTGGAGCATGCGGACAGCATCGGCACGCGGGAAGTGCTGCGGGCGGGCGAGGTGCAGGTGATGTCGGCCGGGTCCGGCATTCGCCACTCGGAATACAACGCGTCGCAGTCCGATCCGGTCCATTTCCTGCAGCTGTGGGTGATGCCACGGACGCGCGGCCTGACACCGCGATGGGAGCAACGCGCTTTTCCCGGACGTCAGGGTAAACTGCTGCCGGTCGTTTCCTCCGGAAATCTTCCGGATACGCTGACGATTGATCAGGATGCCTCTATTTATCTTTCCAGCCTGGGCGCCGGCGAGGAGGTTACTCATCCGAGCGAAGCGGCGCGCAAGGGCTACCTGTTTGTGACGAAAGGGAAAGTGGAGTTGAACGGCACGACGGTCTCCGAAGGGGATCAGGCACGGACGGAAGGCGAAGCAACTCTGAACATCAAGGCTTCCGGGGATGCGGAGTTCATCCTGCTCGACCTGCCGGGAGAGTGACCCTCGCCTCGCCCGCGCTGGTGAGCTTCTGGATCTCAATGAGGACGGCAGCCGCGAACGAGACCACCAACGGTCCCATCAGAATTCCCAGCGGGCCAAAGGCGTAGGTTCCGCCCATCATGGATAACCCTATCAGGACGGGGTGCTGTTTGATATGAGCGCCGACTACCAGCGCGCGTAGAACGTTATCCACGGAGCCTACGGCGAGGGCGCCCCAAAGCGCAAGGAACAATGCCTTGCCGTACGCTCCTTTTATCACGAAGGCGATCACGACCGGCACCCACACCAGCGGGCAGCCCAGAACAGGAATGATAGACGCCAGTCCGCCAACGGCTCCCCATAGCGCGGGGGAGCGCAAGCCGACGATCCAGAAGCCTGCGCTGAGCAGCATGCCCTGGGCGGTGGCAACCGCCAGTACGCCGTACACATTGCCGACTACGGAGCTTTTTACGGTCTGGAAGATATTGGAGGAGATCTCCTCATCGAGGGGCAGCAAGGCAGTGAGCTTCTCCACCCATTCCTCGCCGTAGCGCAGGAGGAAATAGAGGAAAAGGGTCATCAACAGTCCGTTGAACAGCATGGAAGTGAGACCGCCGAGGGCGACGCCAACATTCTTTAGAAGGTAGCCGATGCCTGCTTTCATACGGGCGTTGGTTTCCGCCTGAATCTCTTCGCGGTTGATTGGTATGCGGTTGGCGACGGCGTCAAGGACCCGATCCATGGTGTGCGTGACGAGTGCCGGCCAGCCGCCTTCTTCGAGAGAACGGCGGCTGAGCGCGTCATAAGCCGCCGTCAGCTCCCTGGTGAGCGCCATTCCCGCGAAGAAAAACAGCCCGCCAAGAGTGAGGACGGTGGCCAGCGTGATCAACGCCGTAGCCAATGCCGGACGGTGGATACGGCCGCTCAGCCATTGCCGGGCCGGGTTGATTACGATGGCCAGCACAGAGGCCAGCAGCAGGGGCGTGAGGAACAGCAACCCCATCAGCAACAGTAAGGGGACCAGCGCCGCCAATATCGCGGCAAGGAAAAGTAGCGGACCACGCTGGGCGATCCAGGAGGCTTGACTCACTTCTTCAGGTTCGCACCAATTTTGAGGGTTGCGTCAAAGAGCTTCAGGATTCTCTTGTACTCGTCCGCCCAACTGGAGGGTTGGAGGAACGCGTGGTCCTCCACCGGATAGACGGCGAGCTCCCAGTTTTCCTTGCGCAATTCGATGAGGCGCTGCGCCAGGCGGACCGTGTCCTGAAAATGCACGTTGGTATCCACCATGCCGTGGCAGAGGAGCAGCGCGCCTTTCAATCCCTGGGCGTGATAGATGGGGGAGGATTTGCGATAGGCTTCCGTATCTTTTTGCGGGATGTTGAGGATGTTGGAAGTATAGCCGTGGTTGTAGTGCGCCCAGTCGGTCACCGGACGTAGAGCGGCCCCCGCCACAAAGATATCCGGCTGGGTGAAGAGGGCCATCAGGGTGATGAAGCCGCCATAGCTTCCGCCGTATAGACCCACTCGTTTCGGGTTGACGCCATGAGTTTTGATGGCCCACTGGACCGCGTCCACCTGGTCGTCGAGATCCTTGCCGCCCATGTGGCGGTAGATGGCGGTGCGCCAGTGACGCCCGTAGCCGGCGGAGCCGCGGTAATCTACATCGAGCACCAGGTAGCCGCGCTCGCGCAACAGATGATGGAACATGTATTCGCGCGCGTAGCTGGACCAGCGATGATGCACGTTCTGGAGATACCCGGCTCCGTGGACAAAGACGACGAGGGGACCATCCTTTTTCCAGTTGGCCGGTTTGTAGATGCGGGCGGGCACTTTGACGCCATCCCGCGCCGGTATCTCGACAATCGGCACATCCATCCAGGTCTGATGCCAGAATTCAGGCGCCGGGCCATCGGTTACTTTTACGGGTTTGGAATTATTATCTTTTACGTTCAGCAGGTAGAGCTCGGGCGGTTGGTTGGTATACGAATAGATGCTGGCGACTGTCGCGCCGTCGGGAGACAGCATGGCTGCATGCCCGCCGGGCATGGTGGTCAACTTCCTGCGCTCGCCACCATCGATACCCATTAGATAAAGATGATCCTCGCCGGAATGCTCTTCACTGGTGGTGAGAACGAAATGGGATCGATCCGCCGTCAATTCGACGGCACGCACTTCCCAGTTTCCCGAAGTCAATTGTTTTGGCTCGCCGCCATCCACGTCTATCGTGTAAAGGTGAGACCATCCGTCGCGCTCCCAGGTGAAGTACACGCGGCGGTTGTCAGTTAGCCAGCCAAAAGCCGCACCGGCGGGACTCTCCATCCAGGCGTCGTCGTGCATGGCGGCCAGAGTTCGGGCCTCGGCGGTTTTCGGGTCCACCGCAAAGATCCATTCGTCTTTGTTATCGGCCGAGCGGCCCATCATTACGAGCCTGGAACCATCGCGGTTCCATAAGGCGCGCGTGATGTGGATTTCACGGTCCTGCTGCTTGCCGTCGTTAGCTGTTTCCTTAATTCCGTGTTTCAGCCATTTGGCCTCTCCGGTAGTCGCGTCGAGGAAGCAGATGCGGGCGCGGGATTGCGCATCTCCCACTTTGGTTCGCGATGAAATGTCGGCGGTGTAAGCTCCATCGGTGACGTAGTTGGGTACGATTGTCGATTTGGCGCGTTCGGGGGAGTCGACGACACTGGCCATGACGAGAGATTCATCGGGCGAGAGTTGTAAGGCCGATATGGACTGCCTGGCAGCGAGACGAAAGGGCTTTCGCGGATTGGCCTTTTTGCGTTTTGCGAGGTCTTCGTCACGCTTTTTCGCCTGCTCGCGGACGTAGTCGAGCAGATCGCGCTGCTCCTTTTTAAGGAACTCCTGGCTGTCGGTTCCTTTGCGATCTTCGTCGTTGGCCGGAGAGCCGGGGGCGCGAATATCCGTGAGCTGCTCGACGGCGCCGTCTTGCGGAGAGAGCACATAGAGGTTGTTGGCGCGTACAAAGGCGATGCGTTTCTCGTCGTGGGTGAAGCGAGGGCTCGATTCCGCGTCGAGGGTTTTCGTCAAATGATGACGTTTGCCGGTCATCTGATCGTACAGGAAGAGATCGCCTTCACTCGCATAGACCGACAGTCTCCAGTCGCGGGTGTCGTCACTGTTCAGCGGGGGCGCTTCCTTCTCCTCTTCCTCGGAGAGCTTGCGAAGGTTCGAGCCATCGCGATTCACTACGTAGGTGGAGTAAACCTTGATTACCGGCTCGTCGTGACGCTTCCAGCGGAAGTACACTCGCTGGCTGTCCGCGGACCACCGGACTGACAGCGGCGGGTATCCGTAAAGCCCGGGTCCGCGCATGATGTCGTCGATAGAGAGATCGAAGCGCTTAGTGGATGGCTTCTGTTGGCGTGGCGCTTGCGCGGGGGACAACAGCATTGAGCATAGAAAGCAGGCGAGACTTCGATAGCAGGTAGCGGGAATCTTCATGAGCATTCACTCCGGCGAGCGCGCTACTTCGCGCAGATGCGCCACGGCGCGGACATCGGCTGTGTTGATGGCCAGGCCAAACGCGATCGTGCCTACCAAGCCGGGGGGTTCCTCGTTCATCCCGGATTCCTGATTGCGATTGCCGAGGTTTGCGTCCATCTGGCCGTGATAGCAGGTGGCCGCGATGCCTTCGAGCTGGAGGGATTTCGCGATATCTTGCACAGGGTGGAATCCCGTGTAGCCCCTGCGGCGCTGCAGGTATCGATCAAATCCAGATCCATTTCTATGCTCATCGTACCGTAGACGGCTTAGTGTGGCCTCAAGAGATAGATCGGCATCGCCGCTGGAAGGGCGTCTTCCTGGCTGGTAAAGCGGCCAGTCGCGAGACCCTGGCGGACAAAAGCCTTATGACCCTTTGTCCTTGCATTTGCCATAAGCCCATCGTAGCGTAGACAGCCTTGGTATCATCAACGGAAATGAATCGCAAACCTTGCCCGCTCGCCATCCTTATTGTCACCGCTTATGCCTTGGGCGCGGAGACACATACCATTCAGGCCACGCGGTTTTACAACTCGTTCGACCACCGCCATGCGGTGCTGGCGCGGGTGAACCCCGGTGACACCGTGGTCACGAAGACACTGGATGCCGGCGGATACGACCACCTGGGCAAAAAGCTGGGGGAACGCGGCAATCCGCTCACCGGTCCGTTCTTCATTCATGGCGCGGAGCCGGGCGATGCCATTGCCGTTACCTTCACCCGCGTGCGGATGAATCGGAATTACGGTTGGACCGGGACGCGGCTGGGGCTGTTCTCCATCAATCCGGAAACGGTGGAGGGCCTTTATCCGCGGGCCTTCAAAGCGGGCGCTGTAATGCCCGATCGCAATGATGTTTACCGCTGGAACCTGGATCTGGCTGCCAATAAAGTGCGGCTGGCGGATCCTGTAAGCACAGTGCATCCTTTTGAGTTCGCGGCGCGGCCCATGATGGGCTGCGTAGGAGTGGCGGCGCCGGGCGTATTTGGACCCACCTCAGGCATTTCCGGACCCTATGGCGGGAATATGGACTACAACCGGATTGGAGAAGGAGCCACGGTGGTTCTTCCGGTTTACCATGCGGGCGCACTGCTTTTCATCGGCGATGCGCATGCTCTCCAGGGCGACGGCGAGCCGACGGGCACGGGGGTCGAAACGTCGATGGATGTCACGTTCACGGTGCAGGTGCGCAAGGGCGCGAATCCGCAAAACCCGCGGGTGGAGACGGCGGACTACATAATTAGCGTCGGCAGCCAGCCGGAGTTCGTGAGTTCCCTGGACCGCTCGTTACGTGTCGCCACTTCCGACATGATTGACTGGCTCACCAAGGATTACAAGATGGAGCCGTGGGCCGCCCACATGCTGATCGGTTATCAGGGGCGGTATGACGTGGTGACGGTGGCGGGCTCGATGGCGCTGAGGATACCGAAGTCCGTTCTGCCGGCTGCCGGGCGCTAAGCGGCGATGCAAGACCGGTGGCTCGATCGCTTTGCGGCTATCATCGGCCGCTTCACTCCCGATGCGCTCACCTCCAGTGTGATCCTGCTGTTGCTGTTGGCTGGGGCCGCATTCCTGTTCGGAAATTCGCCGGTACAGGTGATGGACGCCTATTATCGCGGACTCTGGATGCTGCTGCCGTTCACGATGCAAATGACGCTGATCATCGTGCTCAGCTCCGCGTTGGGGGCAACGGCGTTTTTCCGGAAGGCCGTAGCGTCCCTGTCGCGTCTGCCAAAGACGACCAATCAGACAGTGGCGCTGGCGGTGCTGCTCTCGGCCGGGGCGGCCTATTGCTATTGGGGTCTGGGAATCGCCTTGAGCCCGATTGTTGCGGTCTATTTCGCGCGGGAGGCGGAAGCGAAAGGCATCGCGATCGATTTTCCGTTTCTGCTGGCGGTGGTATGGGCCTCAAATGCGGTATGGCAGTATGGGCTTTCCGCGAGCGCTCCATTGCTGGTGGCCACGCCGGGCCACTTCCTTCAGAGCACCATTGGAGTGGTTCCGCTGTCGAAGACAATCTGGTCGCCGGCGGCGATCCTTCACGAGATCACGTTCACGATCGCGGTGATCGTGGTGGGCTGCTGGCTGATGCCGAAGAAGAGCCGTCCCATTTCGCAGTTTCCTAATTCTTCCAGGCTGGCGGATGCGGCGGTCCCGGCGGCTGTGGGCGAACTGAGCTATTCCGAACGTTTGGAAAGGAAATCATTTTTCACGCTGGCGTTATCGGCGGTGCTGTGCGGGTGGCTTTACTTTCATTTTGAGGTGAAGGGGCTGAGTCTGGATATTAACTCCCTCAATACTACACTGCTGCTGTTGACGCTGTTGCTGCATGGGAACGTGAAGAATTTTACGGGAGCGCTGGAGAAGGCGGTGGTGTCCAGTTGGCCGGTTATCGTGCTTTATCATCTGTACGCAGGCGTGGCGGGACTGATCCAGTTCACCAATGTGGGGGAACGGATGGCCGGGATGGCTGCCGCGTACTCCACGGCGCATACGTTTCCACTTCTCACAGCGTCCATCGGGACGTTGTTTGCGTTCTTCATTCCTTCGAGCGGCGGGCAGTGGGCGATTCAAGGTTTCATCACGGTAAAATCGGCGCTGGCCATTGGCGTAAGCGCTTCCCGCGGTATTCTTGCCATGAGTATTGGAGATCACATGGGTAACCTGACGTCTCCGTTCTGGTATGTGGTGGTGGCGGGCATCGTGCACATCGATTTCCGCACGTTTTTCGGCTATGGACTGGTGTTCGCGGCCTTGTGGTTTGTGATTGGGGTGATCGTGTTTACGTTCGCGCCGTGTTAGTACAATTTGAGCGAGGTGTTTCATGGCCCAGTTTTGTGTTCATTGCGGCGCTCAGCAGACCGGGGCAGCGGCATTCTGTGTGAGCTGTGGAAAGCCGGTTCAAGGGGCAGTTGCGACGCCCGCTCCCTCCCCCGCCCCGGCGGCAAAAAGCAGCCCGCTTGTGAAGATCCTGTTGATCTGTCTGGTGGTATTTTTCCTGATGGGGATATTTTCGCTGGCGGCTGTCTTCTACATTGGATACCGCGTGAAGAATAAGGTGGAGCAGACGGCAAAGGATAACGGGATCGATCTGCGGGATCTCGCCACACCTTCGCCCTCCGGCCGCAGCGTGGATCCGTGCTCGCTGCTGAGTAAGGAAGAAGCTTCCGAGATTCTTGCGGTGAGCGTGGTTCGGGCGGAGCGAACTGGAAATGATTGCCAGTTTTACGCGGAGGATTCCACCCCCTATTTCGTGATTTCCACGAGTGAGAATGGAAAACAGCAGTTGGCGACGATGAAGATCGTGATGGGAGGGCTGGCCGGAAAAGCAGGCGCGCCATCGATGGAAGCCTTGCGGGGAATTGGCGATGAGGCGCTATTGGGCCCCATGGATTCCATGCTGCTGGTGGTGAAGAATGGAACTGGCTTGAGTATCGATATGCGCCAGGTTCCGCAGGCGAAGGATCGCGGTATCGAGATCGCCAAGAAAGCGGTGCCGAGGATGTAGCCGCCGATCAGCAGCATTTTGCTTTCGTGTATTTTGCCTTCAGATAGTGATCGCTGAAGCGGCGGTACTCCTCCGGGGAATGACTGAGACCGTGAGTGGCAAGATAACGCTCGTAGGCCGATTCATCGGAGAGTTGTTTCAGGATACCGACAATGATCTGGCAGAGGGATTTCATAACTCCTCCGCCCGTAGTTGCGAGAGGACGAATGGGGATTCGTGCACCTTGCCGGGGCGGGTTCCTCTTAGGATGCCGACCCACAGAATGAGGGAATCCGCGAGGATTGCTGTGACGAGAATGAGAAACAGCCCGCACACGGCGGCGTCGAGGCGATTGTTGAAAATCAGCGTCTGTGTATCCGCAATTTTGGCCACTTTGCCCGCGTCGAGCAGGTTCTGGAGCTGGTCCGCCTGCGAGAGGAAGCCGATACGGGGCAGAGGCGAGAAGATCTTCTGCCAGGCCGCGGTGTAGGTGACGATCACCAGCCAGGCGAGCGGTGTGCACGTGATCCACATGTATTTCGCCCCGTGCATTTTGATCAGGACGGTGGTTGCGACACAAAGCGCAATCGCCGCCAGAAGCTGATTGGCGATACCGAATAGCGGCCACAAGGAGTTGATGCCTCCCAGCGGATCGCGGACGCCCTGCACCAGAAAATATCCCCACGCGAGCACAATGACGGCGCTTGAGCCAATCACTCCGGGCATCCAACTGGTCTCTCCGAGCTTTTTGTGGATGTTGCCCAGCAGGTCCTGCAGCATGAATCTTCCCACGCGCGTGCCGGCATCGATCACGGTAAGGATGAAGAGCGCCTCAAACATGATGGCGAAGTGGTACCAGAAGCCGAGAATGGCTTTTCCGCCGCCGCTCGAAGCGAAGATGTGCGCCATTCCCAAGGCGAGGGAAGGCGCGCCTCCGGTGCGATAGTAGAGCGATTCCTCGCCTACGTCTTTGGCCAGATCCGCCATCTGGAGGGCGGTGACGGGAAAACCCCATGAGGATATGGTGGCCGCGGCAGCTTCGGGAGTAGCGCCCACGATGCCGGCGGGAGAATTCACCGCGAAGAAAATTCCCGGCTGCAGGACACTGGCGGAGATGATGGCCATGATGGCGACAAAGCTCTCGAGCAGCATGGAACCGTAGCCAACGGGCCAGACGTGCCACTCTTTGGCAACCATTTTGGGCGTGGTGCCGGAGGAGATCAGCGAATGAAAGCCGCTGATGGCTCCGCAGGCGATGGTGATAAAGCAGAACGGAAAAATTTTGCCGGCGAAGATGGGACCGGTGCCGTCGGCAAAGCGGGTGAAGGCGGGCAGCTCGAGATTTGGGCGTACGAAGAGGATGCCGACTCCGAGCAGCAGCACCACGCCAAGCTTGACGAAGGTGCTAAGGTAATCGCGCGGCGCCAGCAGCAGCCATACGGGCAGCGCGCTGGCGAAAAACCCATAGAGAATCACGGCGAAGGCAAGCGCCAGGCCGCTGAGCGTGAACCAGGGAGCGAGCGACGGCGATTTGGCTACCGCCTCCCCGGCGAAGATGCTAGCCATGACCAGGACGAAGCCAATCACGGAAATCTCCAACACTTTACCGGGGCGCCAATACCTCAAATAGAGGCCCATGAAAACGGCGATCGGCATGGTGGCGGCGATGGTGAATGTGCCCCAGGGGCTGCCCTTAAGGGCGTTCACCACGACGAGCGCCACGACAGCGAGCAGGATGATCATGATCAACAGGACGGTGAGCAGCGCGGTGATGCCGCCGAGCCTGCCGATTTCTTCACGAGCCATCTGGCCGAGCGATTTTCCATT
Source organism: Bryobacteraceae bacterium (assembly GCA_035526195.1). Lineage (GTDB taxonomy): Bacteria > Acidobacteriota > Terriglobia > Bryobacterales > Bryobacteraceae > CADEFT01. The sequence goes on along the minus strand of DATLCW010000330.1, from coordinate 24,502 downwards.
GCGGCGCATGGAGCAGAACAGGATCACGAAGTCCTGCACGGCGCCTCCCAGCACGGCGCCCACGATGATCCACAGCGTGCCGGGAAGGTAGCCGAACTGCGCGGCGAGCGTAGGCCCCACCAGCGGTCCTGGTCCGGCGATGGCGGCAAAATGATGGCCGAAGAGAATCCACTTGTTGGTGGGCTCAAAATCGTGCCCGTTGCGCAGTCGCTCCGCGGGCGTGGCCCGGGTATCGTCGAGCGCCATTACCTTCGCGGCGATGAACTTGGCATAGAAGCGGAAGCCAAGCAGATAGACGCACACCGACGCAAGCACCAGCCACATGCTGTTGATCTGTTCCCCGCGATTCAGGGCGATGGCCGCCAGGCTGTAAGCGCCGAGAATCGCGACGCATCCCCAGGCGAGATGGCCTGTTAATTTTTTCATGAAATTGAATTCTACCCTGGGGCGGGCTTTGGCAGCGCAATGCTTGACGTATGCTGGAGGCAAGTGATTCGATTTGCTCCCGCTTTGCTTGTGCTTCTGGCGGCCTGCGGCCCAAAACCCAAAATGCAACCTCAAGATCGTCACTCATTCGCCACTCCGCTGGAAGTGCGGACGAAGCATCTCGACCTGGATCTGGAAGTGCTCTTCGAGCAGAAGATTCTTCGGGGCACAGCCACTCACACCGTGGTACGTACCGATGAAGACGCGCCTTTGGTGCTTGATACGCGCGATCTGACCATCACAAAGGTGGAAACGGCGGAATCGGCGGATAAGCCTTTCACTCCGGCGAAGTTTGAAGTGGCTCCCAAGGATCCGATACTAGGCGCCGCGCTGAAAATTCCGTTGCCCTCCGGCGCCACGCTGGTGCGTGTGCACTATGCCACCAGCCCGGCGGCATCCGGGCTGCAGTGGCTGGAACCCGCGCAGACCTCCGGTAAGCAGAAGCCTTTTCTCTACACGCAGTCCCAGGCGATCCATGCACGCAGTTGGATTCCGCTGCAGGACAGCCCCGGCGTGCGCATTACGTATCGCGCACGGATCCGCACACCCAAGGATCTGATAGCCGTGATGAGCGCGCGCAGCGACTTTCGCCTGGCCAATCCCAAGGAGCCGCCGCATGGCGACTATTCGTTCCGGCTGCCGCAGGCCATACCTTCGTACCTGATTGCGCTGGCCGTGGGAGAGATTGAATTCCGGTACCTCAGTTCGCGTTCCGGCGTATGGGCCGAGCCGGGAGTGGTGGAACGCGCGGCAAAGGAGCTGGCAGACACGGAACGAATGATTCAGGCGGCCGAGAAACTATTCGGGCCCTATGCGTGGTATCGCTACGACATTCTGATTCTTCCCCCGAGCTTCCCCTTCGGCGGTATGGAGAATCCGCTGATGACTTTTGCCACGCCGACCATTCTTGCGGGCGACAAGAGCCTGGTCAGCCTGATCGCGCATGAGCTGGCGCACTCCTGGTCCGGCAATCTGGTGACGAACGCCAGTTGGAGCGACTTCTGGCTAAATGAAGGATTCACCACTTACTTTGAGCGGCGCATTCTGGAAGAGGTGTACGGACCGAAGCGCGCGCGGATGGAGGCCGTTCTCGGGCGCCAGAGTCTGGTGGAGGAATTGAAGACGCTGCCGCAGAAGGATCAGATCCTCCACATCGATTTGAGCGGACGCGATCCGGACGAGGGCGCTACCAATGTCCCCTACGAGAAGGGAGCGCTATTTCTTACCGCTCTCGAAGGCGCGGTGGGCCGGGAACGCTTTGATGCGTTCCTGAATGCTTACTTCCGGCGGTTCTCCTTTGAGAGCATCACTACCTCACAGTTTCGCAACTTTCTGAACAAGAACATGCCGCCCACGCAGGTGCCCGTGGAGGAGTGGCTGACCATGCCGGGGCTTCCGGCCAGTGCGCCCAAACCAGTTTCGGACACTTTTCAGGGCGAGCCTTCGCTCCAATGGAATACTCACCAGTGGCTCCATTTTTTGCGGTCGTTTCCGCCGGGCATTGGAGCTGCAAAGATGGCGCAACTGGACCGCCTGTACCATTTCACGCGATCGACGAACTACGAAATTCTGTTTGAGTGGCTGCGGATGGCGGTGGTGAATCGCTACGCGGCGGCTTATCCCAAGCTGGAAGAATCGCTCGTTGCGGTGGGCCGGCGAAAGTATCTCAAGCCAATCTATGAGGAGTTGGCGAAAACGGCGGAAGGGATGGCGATGGCGAAGCGGATCTATGAAGCGGCGCGCCCCGGCTACCATCCGATTACAGCCGCCACCATTGACGCGATCTTGCGCAAATAAAGAAAAACTGAGATAGGCTGGGTGACATGCAGTTGACGGCGATTTGCATTCTTGGCACATCCCTGCTCGCACCGCTCCGAGCCCAGACAGCCTACGACGTTGTTCCGGATGTCGTCTATGGCCACAAGATGGGTATGGCCCTCACGATGGACCTGTTCAAGCCGAAGGCGCAGGCCAATGGCGCGGCGGTCCTGTTTATGGTGAGCGGAGGGTGGCGCTCCAACTGGACGCCGCCGGAAACGGGAGCCGCGCTGTTCCGGCCGCTGCTCGAAAAGGGCTTCACCGTATTTGCCGTGCGGCATGGCAGCAGCCCGAAGTTTATTATCCCGGAAATTGTCGAGGATGTCCGGCTGGCGGTTCGTTTTGTGCGGATGAAGGCCGCCTCCTATGGTATTGACGCGGATCGTCTGGGCGTATATGGCGGCAGTGCGGGCGGTCATCTTTCCCTGATGATTGGCACGGCTTCAGACGTGGGGAATGCGAGCGCGAAGGACGACGTTTTGAAAGTGAGCGACCGGGTGGCGGCGGTAGTGGCTTACTTTCCTCCGACCGATATCCGCCCCTGGGTGCAGGAAAGCTCAGAGTACAACAAGAACTATCCGGCATTGAAGTTTGAAATTGCCAAAGCCCCTGATTATTCGCCGCTGCTGCAGGTAACTCCGGACGATCCGCCCACGCTCCTCATCCACGGAGATAAGGATACGCTGGTGCCGCTCGACCATAGCGAACGGATCCTGGCTAAGTTTAAAGAGAGCAATGTGCCCGCGGAACTGCTTGTAATTAAGGGCGGCGGGCACGGATTTCGCGGCGAGGACGCCACGCGCGCGCAAGCGGCGATGGTGGCGTGGTTTGAGAGGCATCTGGCGGCCCACAAGCCGGGCGTGAGCGATTCGCGTCAGCGCTGAAACACCCGGATTCCCGGCAACAGAAGTTGTGCGCCGATGGCCAGCCAGCTCTACCAGCACCTGGAGAAAATGCTCCCCTTATCTCAGCACGCGGATGCGATGCGCTTCGCTGTCGCCGATGTAGGCTACGCCGCGCTTATCCACGAAGATCCCGTGGGGACGGGCGGTGCGGCATTTTTGCGGATCGCTTTCCGGCCCGTCGCCCCGTTCGCCGTCGCCAACGACGGTTGCGATGATGCCTGACTTCAAGTCGATGCGGCGGATGGTGTGGCTCTCGGTATCGGCAATGTAGGCGCCGCCATCGGGCGACCAGGCGATTCCTTTGGGTCCGTTCAGCTTGGCTTTCCGGGCGTCCTGCCCGTCGCCGGTATGGCCTTTCTCACCGGTGCCGGCAATGTGATGAATGGTCTCCTTTTTCGGATCGATGCGGTAGACGGTGTTGCCTTCGCGGAGCACCAGATACAGATTGCCTTGCTTATCGAGGTCGATTGCCCGGGGCCCGTTGAGGGACTGCCCTTTCAACGGAGCCCCGTCCACCACCGGCTTGCGCTCTCCATTGCCCGCGTAGGTTTCGATCAGTCCCGTTTTCAGGTCAATGCGGCGTACGCGATGATTAGCGATATCGCAGACGAGCAGCCGGCCCTGGGGATCGAAGGCGATGGAATGGGGCTGGCGGAACTGCGCCTGGGCGGCCGGACCGCCATCGCCGCTGAAGCCTGGCTCAGGGCGGCCGGCGATCGTGCTGATGATTTTTGTTTTTGCGTCGACGCGGCGGATGAGATTGTTCTTCATTTCGACGAAGAACATGTTGCCGGCGCGGTCGAAGCGGATTTCGTAGGGCTCGTTTAACGAGGCCTGGGTGGCTGGGCCGCCGTCGCCCGAGTATCCCGGTTTGCCGTTGCCGGCCACGGTGCTAATCTTTCCGGTTTTCTGATCGATGCGGCGGATGACATGATTGCCGATCTCGCAGACGTAGAGCGCACCGTCGGGACCGATGGCCAAGCCGTAGGGATTGTTGATCTGGGCGGATGCCGCGGGACCTCCGTCACCGTTGTAACCGGCCTTTCCTGTACCGGCGATGGTGCGAATGGTTTTGCCTTCCAGGGCGGCGGCTGCGATCAAAACGAGTACCAGCATGGGGAACCTCACTTACGAATGGATAAGGACGGGGCGTAACGGGCCCATCAGTTTATGTACCAGAAAAACAGCCAGCAGGTGAAATACACCCATGGTGAGGATCATGGGCGTGTAGCCGAAGGCTTGAACCACAATGCCCGGAATGAGGGCGGAGAAAAGCACGCCTCCGAGACCGCCCGCACAACCTCCGATTCCCATTACGGAAGCGACGGCGCGCTTTGGAAAAACATCGGAGACAGTGGTGTAGAGATTCGCCGACAAACCTTGATGGGCGGAGGTTGCGAGGCTTACCAGGGCGACGGCCACGATAGGATTTTGGACCAGCACCGATAAGGATGCAATGGGCATGGCCAGCGCGCAGAGCAGCATCGTGGTGTATCGCGCCTTGGCATGATCCCACCCTTTCCGGATCCAATAGCCGGAAAGCCAGCCGCCGCCGATGATGCCGATGTCGGCCATCAGGTATACCACGGGAAGGGCCCAGCCGATCGCTTTCAGATCGAATTTGCGAACGTCGTATAAATAAGGCGGCAGCCAATAGAGATAGAACCACCAGACGGGATCGGTGAGGAACTTGCCGGCGGCAAAGCCCCAGGTCTGCTTCAGCCGGAGAGCTTGTAGCCAACCGATGGAGCCTTTCCCTTCATTTTCCGGCCCGTCGCTTTGAATGTAGGTGAGTTCCGCGGCATTCACGCCGGGATGCTTATCAGGCTGTTTCTGCAGGGGCAGCCAGGCGGCCAGCCACAGAAACCCGGACCCGCCGGTGACCAGAAAGCAGGTGCGCCAGTCGAGACCGAGGTTGGTGACCATGTAGGCGAACAGAGGCGGTCCGATCATGGAGGCGACGTTCGATCCGGCGTTGAAGATGCCCGTGGCGAAGGCGCGATCGCGGCGAGGAAACCATTCGGCTACACCCTTGATGGCGGCCGGGAAGTTGCCAGCTTCCCCTAAGCCGAGGAAGGCGCGCCAGGTGGCAAGCTGCAGGCCGGTGCGGGAAGCGGCATGGAGAATCGCAGCCAGGGACCACCAGGCGATAGCGGCGGCGTAACCGATGCGGGTGCCATAGCGATCAATGAACTTGCCCATCACGAGGAAGCCGACGGTGTAGGCGAACTGGAAGGAGGCCTGGACGTAGCCGTACTCGCGATCGTTGAGATGGAGATCTTTACGGATTTCGGGGATGAGGACCGAGAAAACGATGCGATCGAGGTAGTTGATGGTAGTGGCGAAGAAGAGGAGGGCGAGAATCCACCAGCGGATCCGCGACATGGTGGGGTGGAACACTCATGCGATTATACGTGCCCGGAGGCGGCGGGCAAAATATAATGAAACAAATCGTCAGCGAAACGTACCATATACATATGGGCTCCTATTTCGCCCGAAAGGGTCTACCGATTCGCGCGGACCTAGCGAAGGTACCTTCACGTGATCCGGAAGACGCCCGGGGCGGTAGGGGTCCTATTTGATCACCATTGTGTCTCAGCGCGGATTACGCCGGCCAGTCTTTTGCTCACTACTACTTCCATGCCATTAGACATCCGGAGCATCCAGCGCTTGCTGGAGAGGGGGGAGATTTTGCGAATCTGGTCGGTGTTAATGATGGTGGAGCGGTGGACGCGCCGAAAGCGGTGTGGGGGAAGCTTTTCTTCCAGGGCCTTCAGCGAGTGGCTGGCGTAGTAGCGGCCGGCGGCGGTAATAATGTGTACCAGGTCACCTTCGGCCTGAAAAGCGATCACCTCGGCTGGATCGAGCAGATGCAGGTCACTGCCTCGCTTGCCCACTATCTTGCGGAGATCCTGAGCGGCGGCGGGTTTAGACGGCGCATGAGCCTTGGCTTTTTCGAGTGCCGCTTCAAGGCGCTCTTTGCGCACAGGCTTTAGCAGATAGTCGAGTGCGCCGGCATCAAAGGCTTCGAGCGCGTGTTTGTGATAGGCCGTGACGAAGATGACCGAAGGGCGGCGTTTGCCGGGCAGCATCTGGGCGACCTGAAAGCCGTCCATGCCGGGCATTTGCAGATCCAGCAGCAGGATATCGGGATCCAGACGGCGTGCCTGCTCCAGGGCTTCGGCACCGTTGCAGGCTTCTCCGGCGACGATCACTCCCGGAATTTCTTCGAGCATCTCCCGAAGCACCTGGCGGGCTACCGGCTCATCATCGGCAATCATAACTCTCATCGGAGCATGACCTCGTGCTGGTGCACGGGCACGAGAAACTCCACCTCGGTACCTTCCGGTCCTGTGTGGATCTGCAATCCGGCGCCCGGACCATAACAGAGATGCAGGCGCTTTATCACATTATCCATGCCCACACCGGCGCCGGGTTGGGCCGATGCGGAGAATCCGGCCCCGGTATCCAGCACGCGGATGCGCACGCCGTGCTCCTCCATGGTTGCCTCCACCCGAACGGCGCCGCCCTCCGGCCTGGTAGCGACGCCGTGTTTCACGGCATTTTCCACGAGCGGCTCCACGGTGAGGATGGGAATCTTCACCCGGAGCGCTTCGGGGGAAGCGTGGATCTCCGTGCGCAGCTTGCTTCCCAACCGCAAAGTCTCGATCTCCAGGTAGGCGCGAACAATGTGCAATTCCTCTTCCAAAGGGATGTACTGCCGGTCAGACTGAAGAAAGTAGCGCAGAATGTCCGCGAGGTTCAGCACGGTCTTGCGGGCGCCAGCGGCCTCTTTGGGAATAATGCCATACAAGGTGTTGAAAGCGTTGAAGAGGAAGTGGGGGTGGATCTGCGCCTGCAGTGCCCGCAATTCGGCTTGAGTTACCAGACGTTTCATTTCCATCTCGCGGTCCTGTTCGAGGCGCTCCATCACTTCGGTCTGAATGCGCGCCATCGCGGCAAAATCCTCACTCAGATAGCGGCGTCCGCCTTGCCTGCGGCCCAGCAGGATGGAGCGGCCGGCATCCACAGGCGAACGCAACGGGAGGACCGCTTCCACACCCAGGCGCTCGAGTTTTTCGCGGTCGGGAGCGGGCAGATCGGAAACGGGAGAGGGGAAGAGAACGCTGAGCGCGATCCCTTCTCCCGGAATGAGCGAGGCATCGAAGAACGTAGCGGTACGAAGGGCGATGGATTGCAGCAAGCTGCTTTCCTCAGAGACGGCCGTGGTGCGAATGTCCTGGAGCAGGGTCTCCAGGCGATTGCGCGGGAACAGCAGCTTCACCAGAAGATGGTCGAGGGTTGACCGGAGTAAGGCGAAAAGCAGCAACAGCAGACAGGCCCCGGCGAGCAGCATCCCTTCTCGAAAGGGACTCGCGGATGCCCACTGCATCATTTCGCGCAAATCGGCAAAGCTGACCAGGGCGAAGACGAAGAGGGCGGCAAAAAGAATATTTGCCAGGAACCGGACAAAGGCGTCGAGTAGCAGGAAACGGAAATCCTGAAGGAGGACGAACAGAGACAGGGCAATGCCCGCATGGTGGGCTAATAGCTCGGCAGGCCAGGATTTCGGCTCGGCCGCTCCGAAGTGAACAAAGGACATGGAGAACAGGAACAGCGACATTGTGCCCACGAGCCGCGAGGTAAGGCGCTTGCGTTCCCCAGGCCCTGCCAGGAGAGCGAGGGCGGCGATCAACGTCAAGGCGCCGAAGCCGAGGGTGGTGATTCGCAGGGCCAGGTTGTGATGTTCGGGAGCATTGAGCAGCACTTCGCTTGCGTGGATGCCGACTGTTCCGGCGCCCAGGGCGTAGCCGGCGCGGCGAATCCAGGCGAAGCTCTGGCGGAGAGAGAGATGGAGCAGCACCGATGGCAGCAGGCTGAGAGCGGAGGAACTGACCGATACGAGGATCTGGGAGCCCATGCTGGCGGGATCGTTCCAGGCGATCACCAGCAGCGATGCGAAGTTCCATAGGAATGCAAGAGAAGCGGCGGTGAAGGTGAGACGGCTGCCGCGAAGCTGCGCACCGGCGCGGTCGCGAAGCAGGAGATAGAGAAAAATGGCGAAAACGAGGGTGCCGGCGCAGTGCCCGAGGGTGTTGACAAGCAACGGTTCGTGAACTGTCAGAACGTCAGGCATCCAGCATCCCAATAGTAACGTAGGCGCTTCCGGCGTGCCGCGATGTTGGCGGGCGGTGCGACCGCTATCATAGAGGGAATGCGGTTTTTATGGGTTCTGGTTTCGAGCCTGCTGGCGGCGCAGGATTTTGAGAATATCCGGATCGAGAAAGTGGCGGCCAATAACCGCTTTACAGAAGGTCCGGTCTGGTCGCGCGAAGGGTTCCTGATATTCAGCGACGTACCGAACAATCGCATGGTGAAGTTTGTGCCCGGCCAGGGGGTGGCCACATTTCGTGACAACACCAACGGGGCTAACGGCAACGCGTATGACTCGCAGGGCCGCCTCTATTCCTGCGAATCGCGCACCCGGCGGGTGGTGCGTACGAAGAAGGATGGCACGCTCGAAACGATCGCCGATCGATATCAGGGGAAACGGCTGAATGCGCCGAACGACATTGTCGTTCGCAAGGATGGGCACGTATGGTTCACCGATCCGGCTTTTGGCGAGCAGGCGGACCATGTGGAATTGGGTTTTTACGGGGTATATCACATCAGCCCAAAAGGGGAACTGGACCTGATTGCAAAACCGAAAGGGCGTCCCAACGGGATTACGCTTTCTCCGAATGCGCGCATTTTATACGTGGCGAATTCCGACGACCGCACGATAACGGCGTACGACGTGGATGGCGCCGGGCGTACTACCCATGAACGAGTGCTGATTAAGGATATCGATGGTCCTCCGGACGGGATCCGTACCGATGAAAAAGGCAACCTCTATGTCGCCTGCAACCAGCTTGCGGTCTATACACCGCAAGGGAAGCTCCTCAAGGCGGTGGAGTTTCCTGAACAGCCGCGCAACTGCGCCTTTGGAGATGCCGATTTTCAAACGCTCTACGTGACTGCTCTTACGAGCGTATACCGTGTGCGCATGACGGTAAAAGGCGCGGTGCAATACTAGTGGCTATCGACAGGCGCCGCTATCCGAAACGGCCCATTCTAGGTGTGGGAGCGCTCATTTTCCGGCATAACCGCATCCTGCTGGTGGAGCGCGCCAGAGAACCGTTGAAGGGCTGCTGGTCTTTGCCCGGCGGCGTGTTGGAGACGGGGGAGCGGCTGGAGGAAGGGATTCGCCGCGAGGTGCGCGAGGAGACGGGACTCGAGGTGAAACCGGTTGCTCTGGCGACCATCTTTGAGCGCATCATCAACGACGACAAAGGACGCGCTGAATATCACTACGTGTTGATCGACTACATCTGCCGCATCATCGGCGGAACACCGGCGGCGGCGAGCGATGTGAGCGCGATCGCGTGGGTTCAGGAACAGGATCTCTCCGATTACAAGCTGACCGAAGGGACGCTGCCGGTGATCCAGGCCGCCTTTCAAACGTGGCAGTCCGCCGCTTCGCAGAGTAAAGCGGCGCGGGCCAGACGTGCCAGCACCGAGCCTGCGCCATGACGAACTCCAGCGCGGGTTTACTCGAATTCGAATCTTTGCGAGCGCTGCTCGGCCGCTACATCGGCAGCCCTCTGGGACGTGTGGAACTGGAGAAAGTGTCTCCGCAAACCGGCCGTGCCGCGCTGGAGGAGGTCCACGCGTTGAATGCCGAGGCGATTGACTATCTGAAGACCGCCAGCAAGCCGCAAACGGCTGGGAGAGGTTCTGCGCTGCGTCTGCGTTTTACGGATATCCCGGACTCGCAGCAGGCGGCGCAGAAGCTGCGCATTGAAGGCGCGGTGCTGGAGGGCAGGGAAATTTTCGATCTGCTCGCGTTGCTCGACCGCGCCTCCGTCATCCGGCTGGTGCTGACTGCCGTGGAAGATCGTTTTCCACGGCTGGCCGCGAAGGGGGCGGCGATCGCGGAACTGCGCACGCTGTTGCAGGACCTCTCCGGGCGTATTCTTCCGGACGGCTCGCTGGCGGATCATGCAAGTGTTGCGTTGAACAGGATCCGGCGCGCGATCGAGAAGCAAAAGCGGATGATTCAGGAGTCGCTGGAGCGGTTTTTGCGTGCCCACCGCAGCGACGGCGTGCTGCAGGAGGAGTTCGTCACGCTTCGTAATGACCGGTTTGTGGTGCCGATCGTCATCGGGCAGCAGGGGCGCATTGACGGTGTAATCCATGGTTCCAGCGGTAGCGGGCAGACGCTTTTTGTCGAGCCTTTGGATACGATCGAGTTGAACAACGGTCTGGTGCGGGTCACCGAGGAAGAGCTGCGCGAGATTTTTCGGATTCTTCGCGAGATGACGGAGCGGTTGCGGGCTCATGCCGGGAGCATCCGGGCGTCGCTGCAGATCATGGCGGAACTCGATCTGGTGTTTGCGAAAGCGAATTTCGCCGTGGAGTTCGATTGCGTGATTCCGAGGTTCAGTCCCGACGATGATCCGCGGCTGAGTCTTGAAGCGGCTCGCCATCCGCTGTTGGAAGACGTCCTCCGGCGGCAGCGGAAGCCGATTGTTCCGATCTCGCTGGAACTCGATTCCACCAATCGAACATTGCTTTTGAGCGGGCCGAATACGGGCGGGAAGACGGTTTCGTTGAAGACCACCGGACTGCTTGCTCTGATGGCTCAATCGGGAATTCCCGTTCCGGCGCGGGAAGCGGTTTTCCCGGTGTTTGACCAGGTGCTCGCGGATCTGGGGGACAACCAATCGATTGCCGAGAGTCTCTCCAGCTTTTCCTCGCATATCCGCCGCGTGCAGGAGATTGTGAGCATCGTGACGCCCGATTCGCTGGTGTTGCTGGATGAGCTCGGGCGCGCCACAGACCCTGAGGAGGGCGGGGCGCTGGGAGTTGCCATCCTCGAACATTTCCGCGCCTGGAAGGCTTTCACCCTGGCTTCTACCCATTTGTTGGCCATTAAGGTGTATGGGGGCAGCAGAGAGGGCGTGGTCAACGGCTCCATGGGATTTGATAAGGAGACGCTGGAACCGACGTATGAGCTGCGGCTTGGATCGCCTGGGGAATCGGCGGGTCTTTCGATTGCGAGCCGGCTCGGGATGCCGCGTGAGTTGATCGAGAAAGCGCGGGCGGCAATGTCGACGCGGGAGCGGGACTTAGCGGATTTTCTGCAGCGCTTGCAGGATCGCATTCAGGAACTGACGGAAGAGCGGCAGAAGCTGCAAGAGCAGCGGCTGGCATTGGCGGCCCGGGAAAAGGCGGTGGCGCAGGAGTGGGAACGCAAGGAGTCCGCGAAGCTCAAGGAGTTGGAGCGGCGGTGCGATGTGCTGATGCGGAATTTCGAAGAGCAGTCGAAACAGACCATCGAGTCCATTCTGCAGGGAGCGCAGCAGCGGAAGGCGAGTGAGCAAGCGCAGCGCAAGGTGTCGAAGACGATGCGCGAGTTCCGCGATGCGCTGCAGAGCACGGTGCTCGCGACGGGGGATGAGACGCAGCCCGAGGCTCCGAAGCTCCGTATCGAAGAGGGCGTCCGCGTTCGACTGAAGAACGTGCGCGAGCCCGCTCGCGTGAAGCGCCGATTGGGAACGGACCGGTTGGAGGTGGAGGCGGGCTTTCTGAAATTGCAAGTTTCGATCGACGATGTGCTGGAGGTTTTGCCGGAAACCGCGGTTCGGGCCAAGCTTCCCGCGAATGTTACTTTTCAATCTTCCGGACCGCGCTGGGATGTTTCCTACCGCGAGTTGAATCTGATCGGAAAGCGGGCCGAGGAAGCCTTGGAGGAGCTTGATAAATTTCTCGATCAGGCGGTAATGGCGGAGGTGACCCGGATCCGCGTGGTCCATGGGCATGGGATGGGAATTCTGAAGAAGGCTGTGTCTGAGTATCTGACGAAGAGTCCTCATGTTGCCAAGTTTTATCCCGCCAGTCCCAATGAAGGGGGCACCGGGGCTACCGTGGCGGAGTTGAAGGAAAATTGATCAGGAAACGGTTACCACTCACTCTGAACAGCGCAAGGGTGCGTCCGTCCCGCGCGCCGGCGGCGCGGTCTCTCCTCTTACCGAGTTTTGAATGACGCCGCGACCGGCTGATATCATGGCTTGCGCGCCTTGCATTTCTCTATGACACGCCATCTTGTGCTGCTTCTGATCTCGGCCGCCTGGCTCGCGCCGGCGGCGGAGCGTTTTCGCGATCCGTCGCCGCCCGTTTTGCAGAAGCTGGAGGCTGCGACGGCTCCGGCGCCGAAACCGAATTCCGAAGTTCGTTTTCATGCCAAGCCCAAACCGCTGCCCGCCGGTGCGGTGACGCATGACTGGACGTCTTTCCTGGGTCCTACGCACAATGCGGTTTCGACCGAGACCAAACTCCTGCGCGATTGGGGCAAAGGCGGGCCGAAGCTAGTGTGGGAGATGAAGAAGGGGACCGGATATGCATCGCCGGCCATCGCGGGAGACAAGCTGGTTTATTTCCATCGCCAGGACAATCGGGAAAAGGTGGAATGCCTGCATCCGGAAAGCGGGGAAAAGTATTGGGATTTCAGCTATCCTACGCAGTTTGAGGATCGCTACGGGTATAACAATGGGCCGCGGGCGAGTCCGGTGATTGATGGCGATCGCGTCTACACCTATGGCGCGGAAGGCAAGCTGCATTGTTTGCGGCTGCAGACCGGACAGGTGTACTGGAAGCGCGATATCGCGAAGGAGTTTAAAGTCCCGCAGGATTTTTTCGGCACGGCCAGCACGCCTTTGATTGAAGCCGGAATGCTGATTCTGAATGTGGGCGCGCCCGGCGGCCCAACCGTTGTGGCGCTGGACAAGATAACGGGGAAGATGGTGTGGGGCGCGGGCGAACCGTGGGGTCCGAGTTATGCCTCGCCGGTCGCGGCCACAGTGCATGGGAAACGCCGCCTGTTTGTGTTTGCGGGCGGGGAGAGCCAGCCTCCCACGGGGGGATTGATTTCGTTGAATCCCGCCGATGGGGCGATCGACTTTTCGTATCCCTTCCGAAGCCGCAGTTATGAGTCGGTGAATGCCGCTTCGCCGGTAATTGCGGGGAATCAGGTTTTCATTTCGGCGAGCTATAAGACGGGCGGCGCCCTGTTGAATATTCTGCCGGATGGGAAGCATAGCGTCGCCTGGACGTCGCCGGAGATTGGCACGCACTTCAACACGGCGGTGGAGAAGGACGGTTATCTCTACGCGTTTGATGGACGGAATGAACCGGATGCCTCGCTGGTGTGCGTCGAATTGAAGACGGGGAAGGTAATGTGGCGGGTAAATCCGGAGTGGGAAGAGACCTTCACGATTGACGGCACCGAGCGGAAGCAGAAGTTAGGGACATTCCGCGGCACGCTGCTGCAGGTGGACGGGCGATTCCTCTGTCTGGGGGAATTGGGGCACCTGCTTTGGCTGGATCTCTCGCCAAAGGGGTATAAGGAACTGGCCCGGACCTGGTTGTTTGCGGCGCGGGAAACGTGGTCGTTGCCGGTGTTGAGCCGGGGGCTGCTGTATGTCAGCCAGCACTCGCGGGACCTGATGCGCAAAGAGACGCCGCGGTTGCTTTGTTATGACTTGCGGGCGAACAAATAAATTAGCGGGCCGGCGGGTCATTGCCCGCCTCCATCGCGGCGCGCCTCACATCGACTCTCGACAGCACGGCCAGCCCGGCGATGAAGAACAAAATCAACGAGAGAATCGCCAACCGGAAGCTGTGGGTATATTGGAGTGCGAGGCCCATAAATAGAGGTCCGAGCCAACTGGTTCCTTTGTCGCTGATTTCATAGATGCTGAAATATTCCGCTTCATGTCCCTTTGGGATCATGAACGAATAAATGGAACGGCTCAAGGACTGGCTGCCCCCCATCACCAGCGCCACCAGGGCGGTCATCACGTAAAACTCCTTTTGCGTGGAGACGAAGAAGTACGCATAACCGAGCACACCGCAATACATTACCAGGGTGATCATCACGGCATTCTTATTGCCGATTCTTTTGGCGATCACGTTGAACAGGAGCGCGCCGGCCACGCCGACAAATTGCGCCAGCAGGATGGCGGTGGTGAGCGCTTCCATCGGCAGCTTCAACTCTTCATGACCGAATTGTCCCGCCTGCGAAATGATGGTCTGTATCGCATCGTTGTAGATCAGGTAGGCAATCAGGAAGGTGAGCGTCTGCGGCAGCTTCACAATTTCGCGAACGCTCTTCCAGAGCTGCCTCAGGGAAGCGGCGACGAAGTTTACGCCCGGCGCGGGCTGCTTCTGGGGGCCTCGATTCTTCAACGTGGCGAGCGGAATCAGGGTAAACAGAGCCCACCAGATACCCGCGGTGGCAAGGCTGATGCGCACCGCCATGCCTTCTGAAATGCCGAAGCTTTCCGCTTTGGAATAGAGCAGCAGGTTTAACGCCAACAGCACCCCGCCGCCGACATAACCCAAGCCCCAGCCTTTGGCGGAAACGCTGTCCCGATCCTCTGGCGCGGCGATTTCCGGCAGGAAGGAATTGTAGATGACGTTGGCCGCGCCGTAGGTGGAATTGGCGATCAGGAATAACACGCATCCATAGAGATAGTTGATGCCTTCCAGCCAGAACATGGCGATGGTGGATGCGGCGCCGGCGAATGCCAAGGCTCCCAACATCTCGCGTTTGCGCTGGCCGTAATCACCGAGAGCACCGGCCAACGGCAGAAAGAGGACCTGCATGGCAACGGCAAGCGATGTCAGGTACATCGGCAGAGACGGCGCAAGAATGGGAATGCCAATCGGGTGGACATAACCCTGGGCATCGGCGGCATTTTTCGCGATGGACGTGAGGTAGGGGCTGAAGAACAGTGCAACAACCGTGGTGTAAAAGGCGGAATTCGCCCAATCGTAGAAATACCAGCCGCGTTGTTCTGTCGGTGAGTATTCCGGCATGAAGGGAGCCTAAACGGGCGTTGCGGACATGCTGTTCAGAGTAACGTAATCGGTCTTGCCGGTTCCGAGGCGGGGCAGCTTGTCGATGTATTCGATCTTGCGGGGAACGGCGACTTCCGGGGCTCCGGTGCTGCGCGCGGCTTCCATAAGCTGGCCGCGCTGCAAAGCCCGATCTTCGGTAAAAAGCACCAGCATCTCGCCGCGGTTGGGATCCTTACGAGCAATGGCGGCATGCGCGTGCTTGGGCGAAGCGGTGAGTGCGATTCTTTCCACTACTTCCAGCGACACCATTTCACCGGCCACTTTAGCGAAACGTTTGAGGCGTCCCAGGATGTGCAGGAAGCCCTCGGGGTCGATAGCGGAGAGGTCGCCGGTGTCATACCAGCCGCGGCCGAATTCCGATTCCGGCGGTTGAATCACGCCTGGTTTCTCATGACGCAGATAACCGAGCATTACGTTGGGCCCACGCACGTGAAGCCTGCCTCCGCGCTCGATTCCCTCTACGGGCACCAGTCTAGCTTCCATCGACGGAAGCACTTGACCGACGGTTCCCACGCGATAGGCCATGGGACTGTTGGCTGCAATTACGGGAGAGCATTCGGTAGCCCCGTAGCCTTCAATGATGCGCAGACCGAAGCGGTCCATGTAGGTATTCCGCACTTCTTCGCTGAGCTTCTCGGCGCCGGCCACGACGTAGCGCACGCGGTAAAAGTCGTAGCAGTTGGCAAAACGGGCGTAGTAGTTGAGGAAAGTCGGCGTACCGAACAGCACGGTGCAATCGCGATCGTAAGTGAGTTCGGGGATCAGCCGGTAATGAAGCGGGCTTGGATAAAGAAAGATCGGCACTCCGGTGAGCATCGGCAGAATCACGCCGGCGGTAAGCCCGAAGCTATGGAACATCGGCAGGGCGACAAAGAACCGGTCGCGATTTGAGAATTCGATGACCGCGCGGATCTGATCGACGTTGGAAAGGATGTTGTCGTGGGATAGCACGACACCCTTGGGCTTGCCTTCCGAGCCGGAAGTGAACAGCACCAGCGCCGGGTCATCGGGATTTATAGCAAGCTCGAAGCCGCGGGGAAAACGAAGTGCCCAAAGAATCAGCCATAGCTTGTCGGCGATCGAGAACTGGGGCCGCAGGTCTTCCAAATACACGATTCGCACGTTCTTCAATTGTGCGATCTTATCGGTGAGCTTGCCCTTTTCGAGAAAGGCGCGGGAGGTGAGGATGGTCCTGATTTGCGCCGTCTCGCAGGCGCTTTGCATGCCTTCCACACCGGCGGTGTAGTTCATCATGGCGGGAATCCGGCGGGTGGCGAACATGCCGAACAGTACGGCGACGGTGGGTCCGGCGTTGGGGAGCAGCACGCCGACATGCTCGCGTTCGGCGGCGAGGCGGGAGATGAGACGGCCGAGAGCCAGAGCGCCTTTGATGAGATCGGCATAGGTGTCGGTCTTAGGACGCACGTCTTCGATGATGTTTACGCCGCGGCCATAAAGTTCCACCGCGTCCATCAGAGCGGTGTACAGGGTCTTGCGGGGGCGGGCTTCCATCAGGCTGCGCTGCATCAGCTTGCGCATGGATTCGCCGGCGATGCGCCGGCGGACTTTGGCGGCGGGCGCATCCGGCAGCGGGATATACGACAGCGGCAGAAAAGTGAGCCGGACCTTCGGGCGAAGCTTGATGGGAAACGGCTTCTTCATGCGCCCAAAAATGGAGTTGGCGGCTCCGTCGATCCGCACCGGCAGTACCGCGGCGCCGCTGCGAGCGGCCAGGAAGGCGGTGCCGTCGTAGATCTTCATCAGGCTGCCGGTGGTGGTGATGCGGCCTTCGGGAAAGATGCCGACAGGCGTTCCGCTCTCGATCAGCTGCAAAATTCGCTTCATGCTCATCGGATTGGCCGCGTCGACCAGGATGTGCGGAAAGAGCTTCAACGCCTGGCGGAAATGCCAGGCTTGCGCGATCTGCGCATGGATCACCCAGGTCACTTTGAAGGGCATGAAGCATTGCACCAGTAGGCCATCGAGGAACGATTGGTGATTAGGAACCACCAGCAGGCGTTCCGGCCTTTCGCGCATGGGCTCGCCATGCACTTCCAACCGCAGGATCAGCTTCAAAAGAAAGCGCGCAATAACTTTAAGCATGGACGGGCAATAGCCCGCATTTTACCGCAGTCTGAGAGAATGAAGGTTCATGCGGTTGGAATTTTATCTGTTTTTCCTGTGTATGTTCGC
The DNA here is from genome assembly GCA_035526195.1 of Bryobacteraceae bacterium. Taxonomy (GTDB): domain Bacteria; phylum Acidobacteriota; class Terriglobia; order Bryobacterales; family Bryobacteraceae; genus CADEFT01. The sequence continues at coordinate 7,136 of DATLCW010000330.1, read as the reverse complement.
CATCGCCTTCGGCGCCCCCCCACCCAGTAAACGCATCGATTTCGAGGAGCAGCTTCACGGCGTGAAGGTGACCGACCCCTACCGCTGGCTGGAGGACGTGGACTCGTCCGAGACTCGCGCGTGGGTGATCGCTCAGAGCCAATATGCGCGGGCGCATCTCGATAAGCTTCCGGGCCGCGCGCAACTTCTAAAGCGGATTACGGAGCTGATGGATTACACGCGCTACCCGGCCTTGGTCAAGCGCGGCAAACGGATTTTCTTTCTGCGGCGGGAAGGGCTGCAGAACCAGGCCGTGCTGTACGTGCAAGAGCCGGATGGCCGCCAGCGCATTCTACTGGATCCTAACGCAATGGCGAAGGACGGGACGGCGGCGCTCTCCACCTGGGAGCCAAGCCCGAACGGGAAGTACGTCGTCTATGGGATTGCGGTGGCCGGCTCGGATTGGCAAATCTGGCGCGTTCGCGGCGTGGACAGTGGCAAGGATCTCGACGACCGGGTGGAATGGATCAAGTTTGCCGCGCCGGTATGGAGCCCGGACAACAAGGGAGTGTACTACACGCGGTTTCCGGAGCCGCCGGAAGGCGAGCGGCTGACGGCGGTTAACTTCTTCAACAAAGTCTACTATCATCGGCTGGGCACGAAGCAGAGCGACGACAAACTGCTTTATGAACGGCCCGATCAGAAGGAATGGCGGTTTGACGCGTGGGCTTCGGAAGACGGGCGTTATCTACTGCTGGTGGTGGGGTTCGGTACGGCGGTGGAGAACCAGATTTTCTATCAGGATCTGCGATCCGGTGGAAAGACTGTAGAGCTGATCCGCGGGTTCGACGCGGCCTATGTTCCCATCGGCAGCAAGGGCAGCGTGGTGTACTTTCAGACCACCGACCGCGCTCCGCGGGGCCGGGTGATTGCGATCGACCTGGAAAATCCGGACCGTGCGCAGTGGAAGGAGATCATTCCGCAATCCAAAGACACGCTCGAGCAGACGTTCTGGACTGCGGGCAAATTAATCTGCCAGTACATGCGGGATGTGAAGTCCGCGATCGAGGTGCATGATCTCGATGGCAAGCTGTTGTATGAAGTGAAGCTGCCTGGGGTGGGACAGGTGGTTTGGTCTTCCGGAGCGCAGGAGGAGATGGAGCAGTTCTTCAGCTTCACCGGGTTTACCACTCCAGGCACGATCTACGGGCATGATCTGAAGACACGGGAGAGCCGGCCCGTTTTCCCGACGGCGCTGCCGTTTGACACCAGCCTTTATGAGACGAAGCAGGTGTTTTATGCGAGCAAGGATGGCACGCGGATTCCGATGTTTCTTACCTATCGGAGAAACATCGCGCGCAACGGAGAAAATCCCACACTGCTTTACGGCTATGGCGGCTTTAGCGTATCTCTTCTGCCCTCATTCTCGATCTTGTACCTGGCCTTTCTCGAGAAAGGTGGAGTCGTGGCGATCCCCAATTTGAGAGGCGGCGGCGAGTATGGGGAGGAGTGGCATCGCGCGGGCATGAAACAGAACAAGCAAAATGTGTTTGACGATTTCATCGGCGCCGCGCAATGGCTGATTGCGAACAAGTACACGTCCAGCCGGAAGCTGGCGATGATGGGCGGCAGCAATGGCGGGCTGCTGGTGGGAGCGAGCTTGAACCAGCGTCCGGATTTGTTTGCGGCGGCGATTCCGATGGTAGGCGTGATGGACATGCTGCGCTTTCACAAGTTCACCGTTGGACAGGCGTGGACCTCGGATTATGGCAATCCCGATCATCGCGAGGATTTCGTGACGATGATGAAGTATTCACCGCTGCAGAACATTCGTCCGGGAGTGCAATATCCACCCACGCTGATCATGACGGCGGATCACGACGACCGGGTCGTGCCGGCGCACAGTTTTAAGTATGGGGCCGCCTTACAGCATGCGCAGGAGGGCAAGAGCCCGATTCTGATCCGTATCGAGACCAGCGCCGGGCACGGGGCGGGCAAGCCCGCGTCAAAAACGATGGCGGAGTACGTGGATATCATTGCTTTTCTTCAGGAATCGCTGCGGATGTGACGGTGCGCGTCACGACCGGACAAACTCACAAACAGAAAGTGAAAAAATCGTTCTTTCCGCTGCGGCCCTTCTGGTCATCGCAGACGATCCGCTTATGAAAATTTAATTGTTCCCAACCCGGGCGGCCCGCCGGATACAATCCATCTAAACAGATACCGGCTCAATAAACATGCAGCTACGAGTGCATGACGGTACCGGCATGTTTGAGGTGGTGAAGGGGACTCCTGGTCTGCCCACGGACACCAACGGCTGGAACCGGATCACTCAAAGCTGCTTCATAGGGAAAGGCGATCCGGAATACTGCCAGACCGTCCTCCAGCTTGCGCGGCACTGGAAACTCCATGAGAAGTATGGCGGACTCCAGAGGTACGCCGACGCCTGTATGGGCCTGGACTGCAACGGATTTGTCGGCAATTACCTCTGGCATGTGAAAGACAAGGCGCCCTGGAGTTCCCATGGTCTGGATTGCGCCCAGGGCCCGAACAGCACGATCAACGTTTACTTCGACAGACTCTACGCCGTCGCCGGCACTTACATCGCGAAATGGGAGGAACTGGAACGGTCAGAGACCTACATATTTGGAAAGACAACCCCGAACGGCGCAATCATTCCGGCCTACGCTGGCGGAGAATATGCTCACATCGTCATTACTCAGTCAGGGTTCATCGATAACGTCTTACTCCGCGGCTATGTAGGGGGGCGTTGCCCGCGCGCGACGGTTATAGTGTGCGGATCAAAGGGGCGCGCCGTGAGGCGCACGGTGGTTCTCGTTTCCTCAGGCTATTCCTTTGACCGCTACGAATCAGTACAAACCGCCGAGTGCATCGGCGACGCGAAAGGATCAACGCGGCTTACCTCGTGCAAAACGCGATAGGCGTCAATGCCCTCATGCGGGCGCCGGTTTCTTTGTCCGCGCCAGGACAAAAGCAGAACGTTAACAGGTGGATGGTTCCACGCGGATTTCATCGTGGGCCGATATCCGAGTGGACGGCTATACATTGCTCTCGTCCGTTTCAGCGTCAGGATGCCTGTCGCGGGCTCCGCCGCAACCAAGGGCACGCAGCAGGGGAGCACGCGATGAGCGCGCCACCTCTAGTGGGATTGTAATGCCATAAGGAGAGGGCTGGCTTGGATCTTCACACCTGCAAGGAAACGGTCCTGTACCATCCGCGCGCCCGCGCGGTTGCGCAAGGGTTGGCAAGCCCGCTTTAAAAGCGATTGGGGAGTACGTGGACATCATTGCTTCTTCTTGGGGAATCGTTGAAGATGTGACGGTGCCGCAGCGATCCGCAATGATTTAAGAAGCCAGGCGGGCTTGGTATCCGGAGAATGCCAGTTCGCGACAGCCGGCCGTTGCACAGCAGACTGGCGGCAACTGGCGGCAGGAGCGTTGCTTGTCCGGGCTTGGCTGTGTTAGCATCATCGCCACCCGGACCCGCGTTGCGCCCGAAAGGAGGATTCACTGATGTATACATTGACTCTTTTCCTGTGCATGGCCGCCGTTGCGCCGGCTCAAAATGTTACCGGGACAATTCTCGGAACTGTCACCGACGACGCCGGCGCCACTGTCCCGGGCGCTCGCGTCACGGTGACGAACGACGGCACTGGGCAGCGCCGCGAACTTACCACCGACCTGCAGGGCAGCTATGTCGCCAACTTTCTTCCCGTTGGCCAGTGGAGCGTTACCGTGGAGAAGGATGGCTTCCGGCGCGCGGCCCTCACCGGCATTGGACTCCAAGTGGATCAGCAGGCGCGCATTGACATCGCCCTGGCGATCGGCAACGTCACCCAGGAGATCACGGTTCAGGCCTCCGCTACCCTGCTTCAGACCGAGAATGCATCGCTCGGCGATGTCATCGAAACCCGGCAAGTCCTGACCCTGCCGCTCAACGGGAGGAGTTTCCTGCAGCTGGCCACACTCACTCCCGGCGTCACCAGCGGCGGGGCGACCAATGGCAATGGCCTCGCTATGAACGGGGGCCGGGGCGACTTCAACAGTTATTCGATGGACGGGACGTCCAATTACTCCCGTTTCGATGGGGCTGTAGTCATCTCTCCCAACGTGGACGCCATTCAGGAATTTCGGGTTCAGACGGCAATCCCTTCCGCCGAATTCGGTTTCGCCGGGAACGGCCAGATTAACCTGGTGACGAAGACGGGAACGAACGCCTACCACGGCAGCGGCTACTGGTTTCTGCGCAACCGGCAACTCGACGCGCGTAACTTCTTCGAGCCCGCAGGACCTCCGGCGGCGTTCAAGCGCAATCAATACGGCGGCACGTTCGGCGGCCCTATCCGCAAGAATCGCACGTTTTTCTTTTTCGATTACGAAGGTCTCAAAGTGCGGCAATCGGCGCAGGCGCGCTCGAACATTCCCACTCGCGCACTGCGCTCGGGCGACTTCACGGGCGAGCGGCCTATTTTCGACGTGCTCACCTATAACGCATCGGCCAACTCCGTTGCGCAATTCCCCGGCAACCGTATTCCCTCGCAGCGCATTTCAAAGGTTGCGGCGGGATTGAACGAGTTCTATCCGGATCCAAATCTGGCCGAAGGCGCCATTAATTATGTGAATGTCACGTCTTCTAAGACAGACGGCAACACCTACGGCATCCGCCTCGATCACCAGGTGAACTCGAAGCATCTCCTGTTCGGACGTTACGGCATCAACGATTCCTCATCGTTTTCTCCGGGCGCGCTCCCCGTTCTGGGGACCTTCAACCGGCCCCGCGCCCAGCTCGCCACGCTGAACTACACCTGGCTTGTATCGAGCTCCGCCATCAATGAGATCCGGCTGGGATACAACCGGTCGCGCGCCAACACCATCTCGGCGCGCACGTTCAACGACGATATCGCGGGACGGCTTGGCGTTGGCGGCGTCTCGCGCGATCCCATCGACTTCGGCTTCCCCAACATCAGCATCATTTCCAACTACACCGCGGTCTCTGATCCTTCGAATCCGTTCCCGAGTATCCGCAAGGACAATCTCTATCAGATCAACGAGACCATGTCGATCAACCGCGCCGCGCACGCCTTGAAGTTCGGCGTGCAGCTCTATCAGTCCCAGCTTAACGGGGTTCAGAACAGCCACGGACGCGGCACTTTCGAGTTCGACGGCCGCTTCACGCGCAATCCCACCGCGGCCAACACCACCGGGAACGAGTTCGCCGATTATTTGTTGGGGTATGCTTCCCGGTCCCAGCGTCAGGTGGGATCGACGCAAGTCGACATGCGGGCCACTTTGTTCGCGGGCTTCTTCCAGGATGACTGGAAGGTGAGCCGCAAGCTTACTTTGAATCTGGGCGTCCGCTACGAGCTGAATACTCCACTTGCCGATAAGTACGGCCGCAACGCCAACGTGGACTTTATCTATGGCTCCGGCCGAGCGGCCGTCGTGTTGCCGGGCGACACGGGCCCGGTCACCGGCCACAAATACGACAATGCGACTTTTCGCGGCGACTATAACAACTGGGCGCCGCGATTCGGATTCGCGTACCGCCCGTTTACGAATGGGAAGACGGTGGTCCGCGGCGGCTACGGGATCTTCTACTCGTTGTCGGTAGGCCAGACTTTCACGTTCCAGGCGCAGAACCCGCCGCGCATCGTCAATGACGTGTTTACGGCGCAATTCCCGGCGCCGGCGCTCACGTTCGAGAACGGGTTTGAGTTGGATCGGCTTACGCCGTCCGGAATCGTTTCGGTTCGCGCGATGGAGTACAATCGCCGCGATCCTTACATTCAGCAATGGGATTTCACGCTGCAACGCCAGCTCTCGAACGACTTGGTTGTGGAGGCTGCCTATGTCGGCACGAAAGGCACGAAGCTGCCCCGCAGCGATATCATCAACAGCCCGCGTCCCGGCCCTGGGGCGATACAGCCGCGGCGTCCCTTCCAGGGATTCGCGACATTCTTCGTCCGCGAAGCGCGCATGACTTCCACCTATCACGCCCTTCAGCTCAAGGCCGACAAGCGCTTCGCGCGGTCGCACTCGATGCTCGCTTCTTACACCTTCAGCAAGTCGCTCGACACGGGTTCTTCCTCGTTCGGGGGCGGAGGTAATTCCTTCGATAACGCCCAGGACAGCGACAACATTAAGGCCGAACGCGGCCGGTCCGCGCAGGACGCGCGCCAGGTTCTAACCCTTAGTTATATCGTCGAGCTGCCCTGGCTCAAACGCAATCCCGTGATTGGCGGTTGGCGGCTGGCCGGCATTGCCGCCTTCCGCACCGGTTTTTCACAGAGCGTGGTTGTGGGCGCCGACCGCTGCAATTGCGACCGCGCCGCGCGTATGCGCGCCGACGTTGTGCCAGGCGCCGGCTGGAAGCTCGACAACCCAACCACGGAGATGTTCTTCAACACCGCGGCCTTCCGCTTGCCCGAGTTGTATACGTTTGGGAACGCCGGCCGTGGAATCGTGGACACGCCGGGCCGGCAGCAGCTCGACACATCGTTGCAAAAGGATTTTCGCGGGTGGCGGGAGGGCCACCGGATCCAATTCCGCTGGGAACTTTTCAACTTGCTCAATCATACAAACTTCAACACGCCAAACCTGACGATTGACAACCGCAACTTCGGAAGAATCACCGGAGCGGCAGCCGCCAGACAGATGCAATTCGGGCTTCGCTACGAGTTCTGAAGTGTAGGATTGAAGATGCGGGCTTTGCCATAGTTCGCCCGGCCGATGCTTCATGGATTCGACGGCAGCAACGAGCCTCGCGCCGTATCGGTGAGAGTGAGCCGGGATAGCCTGAAGTCCGCGCTTTTTGTAAAGTGACCGGCCGCTCCTACTACGCCGGGGCGTTGAGCGGAGCTTCGGAAGCGCTGGAGGAACGCTACCGGTGGGAATGAACAATGACGGCCTTATATTGCGAAACGTTTTTGTCTGTTCTTGGCCATGCCGGCCTGGATTGGAAACCGGGCGAGGACGCCAGCGGGCCGCACCGGGCCCCGGGCCAAGAGGCCGCAATAAGGTCAAATGGCTCTTCCGCAAGTTGATCGGGGTGCGCGTCTCAAAAGTGATGACTAGGCGGCTACCTGATCGGCCCAAAAGTCTTCAAATTTGCCGCTGAGGCGGCAGCAGCGTAGGGCT
>DATLCW010000328.1:0-62150 GCA_035526195.1 Bryobacteraceae bacterium | reverse complement strand
TTTATACTGTACAACAGACAGAGTATGCTCAGTAGATACCCCCAACAAATGGTGCAAACACGAAGATCAGTTCTTGCCGCTGGCGCCGGCGCAATCGCTTCCGCACTCACTCCCCAATCCGCAGCCAGGACGAATATCATTCTTATTTATGCCGATGATCTCGGCTATGGAGACCTTGGCTGCTATGGATCGAAACTGCGTACGCCGAACCTCGACCGAATGGCCTCGGAAGGAATGCGGTTCACCAACTTCCTGTCAGCCAATCCCGTATGTTCGCCATCGCGGGCGGCATTGCTCACGGGACGCTATCCCACTCGGGCAGGAGTTCCCCGCGTCCTTTTCCCGGTTGACACCGCCGGTCTTCCGGAAAGCGAGACTACCCTTGCGCAGGTTCTTAAGCCCCTCGGGTACCACACCATGTGTGTGGGGAAGTGGCATCTCGGGCATCTGCCGCCCTATCTACCGACGGCTCGCGGGTTTGACGAATATTACGGCATTCCCTACAGCAACGACATGAATCCGCGCGTCCTGCTGCGCGCCGCAGGCAACAGGATCGAAACCGTGGAACAGGAAGCCACGCTGGAAACGCTCACTCCCAGGTACACGGAAAAAGCCCTTCAGTTCATCGAACAGAACAAAGACCACTCTTTCTTTCTGTACATGCCGCACACCTATCCTCATATTCCGCTGGCCGCTTCGCCGAAGTTCAAAGGAAGGTCGCCTCACGGCATCTACGGCGACGTCATTGAGGAACTGGATTGGAGCGTCGGGGAGATTCTGGCGTCGCTGAAGAAGCATAAGCTGGACCGCGACACGCTGGTCCTGTTTTCTTCCGACAACGGACCGTGGTTCATGGGAAGCCCCGGCCTGCTGCGCGGCCGCAAAGGAACCACCTATGAAGGCGGCGTGCGGGAGCCTTTCATCGCCAGGATGCCGGGCCGAATCCCTGCCGGCAAAGTTTGTAACGCTGTAGCTTCCACCATGGACATCCTGCCGACGGTAGCGAAACTCTGCGGCGCCACGCTCCCCAAAGCCACTCTCGACGGCGTGGACATCTGGCCCCTGCTCTCGGGACAAAAGAAGGAGTTGGAGCGCGAGGCCCTGCTCTATTTCGACAACGTCTATCTGCAGTGCATCCGGCTCGGCTATTACAAGATGCACGTGGCGCGGTACAACTCCGCGGCCTACAGCCCGGCGCCAGCGGGCGGCCGTATCAATTTGCCGCTCCCCAAGCCGGAGTTGTACGATCTCAGCTCGGATCCGGACGAGAGCTATGACATCTCCACTGCCAGGCCCGATGTCGTAAAGGACCTTCAGAACCGGATCGACCGGCTGATGCGGGATTTCCCGGAAGCGATCCGGGCTGCCCATGCCGAAACATTCGCCAAGGCGGCCACCGGCAGTACCGCCGCCCATCCCCGCCTCAAGTGACGGCTTCCATTCAAGTTTTTGGACTGCTCCGCCGATAGAGTGTGGAGTATATTCAACGCCGCCCGCCTGGACCAGGTTGCGTGGCTCGGGGGATGGGAATTATGATCATACAGTCAGCCGCAGGCGAGGAGAATGTTATCGTGAACTGGCAGGCCCAGCTAGCAGTTATGGATCGAGCAATCGCCCTGTCGCGGGTTGGCGGTGACGCCGAACTGCTGCAGGAAATGGCCCAGCTCTTTCTGGAAGAGTACCCGTTCCAGCTGGAAGCCGTACGCACCGCTGTACAGGCGGGCGACCCCAAAGCGCTGGAGCGTTCCGCTCACTGCCTGAAGGGCTCAATCAGTAATTTTGGGGCCGCCGAGGCGCAACAAGCGGCATTCACCCTCGAGATGCTCGGCCGCAAAGGCGACCTCCTTGACGCAGGCAATGCCCTGACTCAGCTTGAAACCGCATTGCAACATCTGCAGCCCGCAATGGCAAGCCTCGCTCACAGCGCCGCCTGAGGCTTTCACGCTGCAAAACAGCGCGTCCATTCCCAGAAGAACTCCCGGCGGTCTGCTATATTTGAAGATCAGAATTCTTCCCTATGCCCCCTCCGGAGATCCAAGAAATAGTCTGCGCTCACAGCCCGGATTCCGACGACGCGTTCATGTTCTATGGTCTGGCGACGAAAAAAGTCCGTTCCCGCCTTCTCTCGCTTCGACACGTTCTCCTTGATATTGAGTCCCTCAACCGCAAGGCCTTGGAGGGAGCCTATGAAATTACCGCCATCTCCTACCATGCCTATCCCTACGTCGCGAATAAGTACGCCCTGATGGCCGCCGGCTCGAGTGTCGGCGATGGATACGGCCCCATTCTCGCCGCCAACCGCCCCATTGCCCCGGACGAGATCAAAGGGAAGCGGATCGCCATTCCCGGCCTTCTCACCTCCGCTTACCTCACTTTGAAACTGTTCGAGCCGGACTTTGAGGCCGTCGTCATGCCTTTCGATAAGATTCTCGACGCCGTCAAGGACCATTCTGTAGACATGGGGCTCGTCATCCATGAGGGCCAACTGACTTATTCGAAATCCGGTTTCCACAGCGTCCTTGATTTGGGCCGTTGGTGGAAGACAAAGTACAATCTGCCGCTCCCCTTGGGAGCTAACGTGATGCTGCGATCCTTGCCTGCCGAACTGCAGTCGGAATGCACGCGCCTGGTTTCGGACAGCATCCGCTATGCGCTCGAAAATCAGGAAGAGGCGATCAATTACGCCATGCAGTTCGCCCGCGACTTAGATGTCTCCATGGCGCAGAAATTCGTCGGCATGTATGTCAATCATCACACCGTCGACTGTGGCGACCAGGTTCCCATCGCCGCCCAGAAACTGCTCGATCTCGGCCACGAAGCGGGCATCATCCCGCATCGCGTGAAACTCGAGTTTGTCCGTTAAACGTCCATCTTCCATGCGTACCTTCAGTATTCTCCTGCTGTTTGCCAGCGTTGCCCCGGCGTGGGATAACCCGGAACTAAGAAAAGCCCGCATCAAAGGGATTCGCGACTACGCCAAACAGGGCTCCGGCGCCATCTCCAAAATCGAGCCTTACCTTCAGGATTCCGAAGATGAGGTTCGCTGGGAGGCGGTGAAAGCGATTGCCCAGATCGGCTCGCAGCGCAGCCTCGATCCCCTGATCGCCGCCACCCGCGACGAACAACCGGAAATTCAGGTTCGCGCCACCGATGGCCTGGTCAATTTCTACCTCCCCGGCTATCTGAAAACTGGACTCACCGCCTCTCTTCGCCGCACCACCACGGCCCTCAAAGGGCGCTTCACCGATACCAACAACGACATCGTCGATCCCTACGTGACGGTGCGTCCGGACGCCATCGAAGCCATCGGCAAAATTGCCCGCGGCAGCGTGAGCATGGAAGCCCGCGCCAACGCCGCCAGGGGCCTCGGCATCCTTCGCGGGCGCGCCGCCCTTCCCGCTCTCTATGACGCGCTGCAGTCGAAAAACGACATGGTGCTCTACGAGGCGCTCATCGCCATCCAGAAAATCCGCGATCCCGAATCGGCCCCCAAAGTACAATATCTGCTGCGCGACCTGAAAGAACGCGTCCAGATCGCTGCCATTGAGACTGCCGGAATCCTGCGTAATCGCGCGGCCCTGGCAGACCTCCGTGACGTGCTGGAGCGTGCGCGTACCAACAAAATCCGCCAAACTGCCCTCACCGCCATCGCCATGATGCCCGACGCCCAGAGCCGCCCGTTATACGATCGCTACTTCACGGACCGCGATGAAGGGTTGCGCGGAGCTGCCGCCGAGGGGTACGCCCGTCTGAAGACCGTTTCGGACTTGCCAATGATCGAGAAGGCATTCAGCGAAGAGACCAAAATGGGCCCCCGTCTCTCTCTGGCATTCGCCGCGGTCATGCTGGGCCGGCACGAATTGACTGAATTCAGCGCACTTCAATACCTTGTGAATACGCTGAACTCGAAGCTCTATCGCGATTCCGCGGAGCCACTTCTGGTCGAGTTGGCAAGGGACGAAGAAGTCAGAAAAGCGATCTATCCCGCCTTATCGGCCCCCAACGCGACCAAAGAAGAAAAAATCCGTATCGCGCGCGTCCTGGGACAAACAGGAAACAAGGAAACGATCTCTGTCCTCGAGCCTCTCAAGGGAGATTCCGACGCCGAAGTCGCGCAAGAGGGAGTGCGGGCAATCCAAAACCTTACGGCCAGACTGCCCTGAATCCTTATTTCGCCTTTTTCTGCTTCTGCTGACCGACGCGAACCTTGAACTGTTTGTTCTGCGCCTCTGTCCAGGACTTCCAGTCGAATCGCTTCGATGCCTCGGCCACATACACATCCGGATCGGTGCCCTTCGGCAGAACGGCCATAACCGTGGCAAACTGGCCCGTCGCCGGGTTCTGCACACGGAATCGCTTTACATTCGGAATACCCATATCGTTCCTATGCTACCAGAACCGAGTGATCGGATGCGTTAAGGCTGTTCCGCAATGCTCCGGAAGGCGTTCGAGAGCCGACAAGTAACGTTACACTATTCGTCAAGCCTTTGAGTAAGGGGGAGGTACTTATGAACGATACTGCGCCCCGGCGGGTGATGCGTTTTGGCCCCTTCGAGCTGGATTCCGACAGTGGCGAACTGCGCAAACATGGACTGAAAGTGCGCCTGCAAACCAAGCCGCTTCAGATTCTGCACCCGCGAGGAATTGCGCCGGCGGCTTTGGCAGGAAGACACGTTCGTCGATTTCGAAAGCGGCCTGAACACTGCCATCAACCGCTTGCGCCTGGCCCTTGGAGACTCCGCGGAGAATTCCCGCTACATCGAGACGGTTGCGAGATCCGGGTACCGCTTCATCGCACCAGTTCAGGATTCCCATGGGACAGCCACGGTCGAAACAGTGAGTCCCCCACTACCGCCCATCAGAAAGCCGCGGCGCTGGTGGGCGTGGCTGATCCCTGGTGTCACCGTGGCTACAGTCTTGACAACATACTTTTTGCTGCGCCCGCCTCCGTCCGAGGTTAACTTCGTCCAACTGACCTTCCGGCGCGGCCAAGTCATGTCTGCGCGGTTTGCTCCCGAGGGGAAGACGGTCCTCTTCACCGCGCAGTGGGAACACGACCCACGCCAGTTGTTCCAGATGAATTCGGTGAGCCCGGAATCACGCTCGCTCGGCTTTCGCGATTTGAACCTGGCAGCCGTTTCCCGTCAGGGTGAGTTGGCTTTGCTTGCAGGCGGCGGGACAGCGAACATCAACGGCTCAGATCTATTCCGCGTTCCCCTGAACGGCGGCGCGCCACTACTCGCGGAACGAAACATTATGGCGGCGGACTGGTCTCCGGACGGGCGGCAGTTCGCTCTGGTTCGTGCAACCAAAGGGTTGAACCAATTGGAGTATCCCGTCGGGAAACGGCTCTACACCACCGCTGGCTGGCTCAATCATGTGCGTGTGGCTCCCCGCGGAGGCCTGGTCGCATTTCTCCACCATCCTATCCGGCACGATGACCGCGGCGGCGTGCTGGTGGCTGATTCTGCCGGAAAAGTGACCGCGCTGTCTGACGGCTGGGCGAGCATCTCCGGCATGGCCTGGTATCCTTCGAGCGGAGAGATCTGGTTCACGCCTCGCGGGATGGCACTTCCCGATCCGTGTGGGCCGTAACAACGGCGGGCAAGCTAAGGTTGGTAGCGCAAGCGCCGGGCACTCTGGTTCTGCGGGATATCGCATCGGGCGCATTTTTATGGAATTGCTTCGCGGATGATGCGGCACATTCTGATTGATCTCGCGCGGGCGCGGCGGGCCCAGAAACGCGATTCGGCGGCCACGGTTTATATCGCGGAACTGCGCGAACTCGGCACCGATCAGCCCGATGACATGCTGTTCGCGCTCGACGACGCGCTGTCGAGGCTTGCGCGGGAACATCCGCGAAAGGCACAGCTTATCGAGATGCGTTACTTCGGAGGCATGACCGCGGAAGACTCCGCCGCGGTGTTGAGCGTATCCGTACACACCGTGCGCCGGGAGCTGCGCTTTGCCCAGGCATGGCTGCACCGCGACTTGGCCCCGTGACGAACCATGAGGGCAGAATCATGCCGTTGGCATGCGGTATGCTGCTCTTGGTGATACGTTCCTTCTTTTTTCTGCTTACCGCCTGCTTGGCGTCGGACTGGACCAGATTTCGCGGACCAAACGGTTCCGGCGTAGCCGAGAGCGGACCTCTTCCACGCGAGATCGGGGCGGACAAAAACGTCGTGTGGAAGACCGCCATCCCCACGGGTAAATCGTCGCCCGTGGTCACGGAAGACCGGATCTTTCTAACCGGGCATGAGAACGGCAAACTTTCCACTTTTGCGCTCGATCGAAAGACGGGTAAACTGCTTTGGCGCAAAGAAGCTCCTGGCCACCGGGACGAAAAGAGGAACAAGCTCAACGATCCGTCCTCTCCTACTCCGGTCAGCGATGGCTCCAACGTATACGTTTTCTTCGCAGGCTACGGATTGATCTCTTATGACAGCGGCGGGCAGGAAAGATGGAAGACGCCGCTTGGTCCATTCACCAACTTCCACGGGATGGGGGCCTCGCCGGTGCTCGCCGATGGCAAGGTGTTCATGATCTGCGATCAGGATCAGCAAGCGTTTCTCCTGGCCGTGGATCAAAAAACCGGCAAGACCGAATGGAAGGTGGAGCGGCCGGAGATGGTCCACAGCTTCTCGACGCCAATCACCTATCGGGCAAAGTCAGGCCGGACGGAAATTATTGTTCCCGGCTCCTATCAGATGACCTCGTACGATGCCGCCACCGGCAAGCTGGTGTGGAAAATTCAGGGTCTTACCTATCAGGTGAAGTCCGGCCCGGTGATCGGAGGGGACACGCTTTACTTCAACGGCTGGGCGCCGGGCGGGGAGCCGGGTGAACGCATTGAGCTACCGGTCTTCTCCGAGATGATCAAGCTTCATGACAGGGATAAAGACGGAAAGCTTTCCAAAACCGAGGTTCCCAAAAACTGGCTGCCGGGAAATTGGGAAATGCAGGATCTGAACAAGGATGACCTGCTGGATGCGCGGGACTGGCAGTATTACCGGATGCGCCGTACCTCCACCAACGCGGCGATGGCGATCAGGCTTGGCGGCGAAGGCGACATCACCGGCACGCACGTCCTATGGCAATATCAGAAATCGTTGCCGGACGTGCCGGGCATCCTGCTGTATCGTGGGGTGCTTTACCTGGTTCGAAATGGCGGCATTGTGCAGACGCTCGATCCGGCCAAAGGATCGATGCTCAAGCAGGGCCGCCTGCCGCATGCGCTCGACGAATACTATGCCTCCCCGGTGGCGGGCGATGGGAAAGTGTACATGATCAGCCGCAACGGATCGGTGTCCGTACTGGAGGCTGGCGCGGAGTGGAAACTCGCAGCCACCGGAGAAATGGGCGAGGAAGTGTTCGCGACGCCCGCTATCGCCGATGGCCATATCTGGGTCCGCACATCCAGCGCCCTCTATGATTTCAGCGCGCCGGCGCGTTGAATGCACCGCCGGATCAAATCCGATTGATCAGCTTCTTGGCCTTCCTCGTACGACGGCATTCTGCCAGGCTAACGGAAACCGATCTCTTCCTTGATCGCCTCCAAGGTGTTGTAGGCGATGGGACAATAGGTGGCCCGGTCCGGCATCTCCCACATCCGTGACACCAGCGACCCTTCACCGCGCACGAAATGTGGGAAGTCCTGGCAGGTCATCGGCCGCGCCTCGTACACCGTGCACAATGTACCTTCGAGGAACACGCAGCCTTTCTCAGTGCGCTTGAGAATCAGTCCTTCTTCTTCGGACTGTTCGGTGTAGTCGCGCAGGAACTCCCGCCGCGATGCCCCGATGAACCTGGCGAGCGAATCGACTTCGCGCTCCCGCAGCTTCACGGTGGCGACGCGGCAACAATTCGCGCACAGCGTGCAGTCGATCGCCATTTCCACGTCTTCGGCTACTTTCCGCAGCCGCCGCTCCGCCGGGTGATGCGTCTTCATATAGACGCGCAACTGCTTGTTCTCCTCCATCTTCTTCTCGCCGAGCCGTTCAATCTGCACCAGGTCCGTGATCATCTATTTCCCTTGCCAACAGGGAGCGCGCTTTTCAAGAAATGCGGAGATCCCCTCCTGCGCATCGGCCGCCAATGAATTCATGGTCATCACTTCTTTCGCATAAGCGTAAGCTTTTTGCTGATCCAAATCGATTTGGGTATAGAACGCCTGCTTACCTAGCGCCACCGTAAAGCTGCTGGCGGAGCCGATTTGCCCGGCGATTTCCCGGGTGGCTGCAGCCAGCTCATAGGCGGGCACCACGTGGTTGATCAAACCCCAATCCGCCGCGGTGTGTGCATCGATGGGCCTCCCCGTAAGCAGCATTTCCAGTGCCCGCTTGCGCCCGATGGCCCGCGTAACGGCCACCATTGGCGTCGTGCAGAACAGTCCAATTTTCACCCCCGGCGTTGCGAAAGAAGCTTTCTCGCTGGCAATCGCCAGATCGCACGCCGCCACCAGTTGGCATCCCGCGGCGGTCGCAACTCCCTGCACCTCGGCAATCACCGGCGGCGGGATCGCTTGTATTTTCGACATCAGGTCCGTACAGACGTCAAACATGCGACGGTACTCGCTCACCGTGCCGCTCACCATGCCGGTGAGGTCGTGGCCCGCGCTGAACACCGATCCGGCGGCATTCAAAATAACTGCTCTTACCGAGTGGTCGCGGCCGATGGCGTCCAGACAATCGATCAGTTCGAGCATCAATCCCAGCGAAAGGGCATTGCGGCGATCGGGCCGGTTCAGAGTTACGATGGCAACGTGGTCTTCTTCGTGGTGCAGCAGATAGTCGTAAGGCATGGCAGTGTACTCCGGAGCTAGTTCACTCGTTTATCGCGCCCGGCCCACTCCTTGTCCCGCAGTTCATTTTTGCGGATCTTGCCGGTCGCGGTTTTTGGAAGCGGGCCAAACTCGACGTTTTTCGGACACTTGAAATGCGCAATCCGTTCCCGGCAAAAATTGATAATGTCCTGCGGCAGCACGGACCCATCACTCTTTAGAGTAACGAATGCCTTGGGTACTTCGCCCCAGTGGTCATCGGGAATGCCGATGACAGCCGCCTCCAGCACCGCCGGATGCTCATAGATCACCTTCTCCACTTCCACCGAAGAAATGTTTTCGCCGCCGGAAATAATGATGTCCTTCTTACGGTCGCGGATCTCCAGATAGCCGTCGGGATGCATCACGGCATAGTCGCCGGAATGAAACCAGCCCCCGCGGAAGGCCTGTTCCGTAGCCTCGGGATTGCCGTAATATCCGATCATCACATTGTTCCCGCGCATCACGATCTCGCCCATCGTTGCGCCGTCCCGCGGGATATCATTCATCTCCTCGTCCACCAGCCGCACATCGGTTCCGGCGATGATGTATGGCACACCCTGCCGGGCTTTCAACTGCGAACGCTCCTGGCTGGGCAAAGTATTCCATTCGCCGCGCCAGGCGCAAAGCGTCATCGGACCGTACGTCTCGGTCAGCCCATAACAGTGAAAGATCTCCGCGCCCATTTCTTCCGCTCCGCGCAGGACGGCGGGCGAGGGAGGCGCTCCGGCTGTTACGATCCGCAACCCGTGCTGAAAGCGGATGCCCCTGGTGGACGTGTAGTGGGTCAAGCCGCCGATCACCACCGGCGCGCCGCAGAGATGCGTGACGCTTTCGGATTGAATGGTTTCCGCAACCACGTCCGGCTGTGGAGAACGGAGCAACACGTGCCGGCCTCCCGCGGCCGTGACCGCCCAGGAGAAGCACCATCCGTTGCAATGGAACAAAGGCAACGTCCAGAGATAGACGCTGCTCTCGCGCAGTCCGTATTCCATTAATTCCCCCAGCGCGTTGAGGTACGCTCCGCGATACGAGAACATGACCCCTTTGGGAAAGCCGGTCGTTCCACTGGTGTAATTGATTGCCAGGAGCCCGTCCTCATCCACCTCCGGCGCATCGGTGAAGGGCAGATCGCCCGACGCAATCAACTGCTCGTATTCCGTAATGACGGGCCGGATTTTGGCATCGAGCAACCCCGCCAGTTGTGGATCGGCCAAAACCAGCTTTGCCTGGCAGTGACCCAGAATCCAATCCAATTCCTTCGCCTGCAGGCGTGTGTTCAGCATCACCAGTACGGCGCCGAGCAGCGGCAGGGCGAAATGAGTCTCCAGCGCGAGCGTCGAGTTAGGCGCCAGCACTGCTACGCGGTCTCCTGGCCGCACACCGAGTTTCCTCAGCGCGGAAGCAAGACGGTGGACGCGCTGTTCCAACTCCCTGTAGGTGAAGCGGCGATCGCCCTCCACCACGGCAACCTTATCGCCGTAAACAAATGCGCTTCTAGCCAGGAAACTGATCGGAGTGAGAGGATTCTTCATCGTCCGTTATTTTACACGGAGCGAGTTGCATCCCATCCGCATTTGTGGCCATCCTTAAAGCGTAATGACCCTAGCCACCATTTTTACAGGAGTGTTTCTGATGTCGGCCACACTCGATGCCGCCTCATCGGTCCATGAGTTCACCATGAACAATATTGATGGCCAGCCAGCGCCGCTCGCCGCCTATAAAGGCAAGGTGCTGCTGATCGTGAACGTGGCCAGCCAGTGCGGCTACACCCCGCAATACAGCGGCTTGGAATCGCTCTACAACAAGTACAAGGATAAAGGCCTCGTCGTCCTCGGCTTCCCCGCCAACAACTTCGGCGGCCAGGAACCGGGCACGGAAGCGGAGATCAAACAATTCTGCAGCCGCAAGTACAATGTGACGTTTCCTATGTACTCTAAGATCTCAGCCAAGGGCGGAGACCAGGCGCCGCTTTACAAGTTCCTTACCCAGGGGTCGGGCGATGTGAAGTGGAACTTCACCAAGTTCCTGGTGGATGGAAACGGCAAAGTGATCGGGAGGTTTGAGTCCGCGGTGGCCCCCGAATCCCCGGAGCTGATCTCGGCGGTGGAAAAAGCGCTGAAGTAACGGCATCCGGCTGGGCCGTGGGCAACGTGTTTATTAGCGGCGGCGCGGGATTCATGGGCCAGGCTCTCACTCGTGAATTGCTGGCTCGCGGACATACGGTTGCTGTTTTGGCGCGGCCCGGCTCGGCATCCAAGGTTCCCAGCGGCGCCAGGATCGTGGCCGGTCATCCTTTGGACGCTTCCACGTTTTCCGCGCAGGTGGCGCCGGCCGATACTCTGGTTCACCTTGCCGGCGTGACCAAACCCGCGCCGTGGAAAGAGCGCGAATTTCGAGCGGCAGACCTGCTGTCGGTCCAGCAATCGATTCGAGCCGCGCAGGCCGCCGGAATTCACCATTTCGTATACGTGAGCGTGGCGCAGCCGGCTCCGGTGATGCAAGCCTACATTCGGGTACGGCAGGAATGCGAAGCGCTGATCGAAAAGACCGGCATCCTTCACACTTTCCTCCGCCCGTGGTACGTGCTGGGGCCGGGACGCCAGTGGCCCCTTATACTGGTTCCGCTCTATAAACTGATGGAAGCGCTGGGAAGCGAATCGGCTGTGCGTTTAGGGCTGGTGACGCTTCCAGAGATGATCGGGACGCTGGTCTGGGCAATAGAAAATCCAGGATCGAGGATTCTCTCCGTCCCGGATATCCGCCGGATCGGCGCGCAGGAGTAAAGCGGTCAGGCGAGCATTTTTTGGACTACCTCGCCGCTGACATCGGTCAGCCGGAAGTCGCGGCCCATGTGGCGATACGTCAAACGCGTGTGATCCATCCCCAGGCAGTGCAGAATCGTCGCCTGCAAGTCATGCACGTGGACCTTGTCTTCCACCACGTTGAGCGCCAGCTCATCCGTTTTGCCGATTACCTGGCCGCCCTTGATTCCTCCGCCGGCGAGCCAGATGCTGTACCCGTTCGGATGATGGTCCCGGCCAATCGACTCGGCATCGTCGGGGCGCCGCATTTCCGACATCGCCGTACGTCCGAATTCCCCGCCCCACACCACCAGCGTATCGTCCAGCATGCCGCGCTGTTTCAGGTCTTTGATCAACGCTGCCGCCGCCTGATCAGTGGCCAGCGTCTGCTGCCGCAGCCCCTTGGCAATGCCGCTGTGATGATCCCAGCTTGCATGCATGCACATTACAAAGCGCACCCCGCGCTCCACCAGTCTGCGCGCCAGCAGACAATTGGTGCCAAACGCCTTGGTCTCTTCATTCTCCACGCCGTACATCGCCAGCGTGTCCTTTGATTCTTTGGAAAAATCGAGCAACTCGGGGCCGGAGGTCTGCATGCGGTAGGCCAGTTCGTAGGAATGGATGCGCGAAGCGATTTCCGCATCACCCGTCTGTTGCAGACGCTCTTCGTTTAACTCCCGGATCAGATCGAGCCGCATCCGCTGCGCTTCCCTGGTCACGCCCTTCGGACTGGACAGATATAGAATCGGGTCACCTTTGCTGCGAAACACCGTCCCCGCATAGGTAGAGGGAAGAAATCCGCTCGACCAGTTGTCCGATCCCGCGCTGGTCCCCACCCCGCTCGCCAGCACCACGAACCCGGGCAGATTCTGCGATTCACTTCCCAACCCGTAATTCACCCACGCGCCCAGCGTCGGACGTCCGCCCACCATCGACCCGGTGAACAAAAACAATTGCCCCGGATGGTGATTGAACGCCTCGCTGTGCATCGACCGCACCAGACAGATGTCATCGGCCACGGTGCCGAGGTGAGGGAGCAGCTCCGACAGCTCCATCCCGCATTGGCCATGGCGCTGGAACTCGAACTGCCCGCCCAGCACCTTCGCCGTAGGCTTGATGAACGCCAGCTTCAAGTCCTTCGTCATCTCCGTGGGGAGCGGCTTGCCATGCCATCGGCGCAGCTCCGATTTCGGGTCGAACAACTCCATCTGGCTCGGCGCACCTTCCATGAACAGGAAAATGACGTTCTTCGCTTTCGCCGGGAAGTGGGGCTTTCGCACTTCGGCGCGGCCATCTTTTTCGAGCAGGTGCGCCAGCGCCATCATGCCGATGCCGCCGCCGCAGTCGCGAAGAAACGACCGCCGCGAATGGATGGCCAGTAAATCTTTGGTCCGCATCGGCTCCTACTCCCTGGTCAGGAATTCATCGAGGTTCAGAAGCACGCTCGCCAAAGCGGCCCACGCATCCGATTCTTTCTGCTTCGCAAACCAGCTTTCGAACTTTAACTTCTCGGTACTTGAAGGGGGACGGTTCAGCGCAAGTAGAAAAGCATGCTCCAAACGCGCGTTAAAGTCATCGGAAGCCGCGGTTGCCTGTTTGGCTAATCCCGCCGCCGCTTCCTGAAACACCGGATCGTTTAACAGGTTCAATGCCTGCAGCGGGGTGTTCGAGCGATCGCGACGGCACTGCGCCACATTTGCTTTGGGAGCGTCAAAGTTCACGAGCATGGGATAGGGTGTGCTTCGCTGGAAGTGAATGTACAGCCCCCGCCGGTATTGGTCGGAGCCTTTGCTCACCGGCCACGCATTGCCCCAGCGATTGCCGTAGCCCAACTCCATTACGCCATCGGGCTGCGGAGGCCGGATGCTCCTGCCGCCCACGTCAAGCGAAATCAGTCCACCCGCCGTGAGCGCGGCGTCGCGCACGAGTTCCGCCGGCAACCGTAAACGCTGCTGCCGCCCCAACAGCGAATTATCAGGATCTCGCTCGAGCAGCTCAGGGCGCGCCTTGGACGATTGCCGGTAGGTGGAGGAAACCACCACTTCCCGGATCAGCTTCTTCATGCTCCATCCGTTGTCCATGAATTGCGCTGCCAGATAATCGAGCAACTCGGGATGGGAAGGCTTATCGGCGCGGGTGCCGAAATCGTCCAGGGATCTCACAATCCCTCTGCCGAATAACTCGCTCCAGATCCAGTTCACCGTGACCCGGCTGGTAAGAGGATTTTCGCGGGCCACAATCCAGCGGGCCAGATCGAGCCTGGTGGGATTGCTCGCGTTCAGTGCAGGCAATACGGAGGGAGCCTGAGGCTGCACCTCGATGCCCGGCGAGCGATAATCGCCGCGAACGCGTAAATAGCTCGGCTTGGGCGACTGCTCCTGAGCCACGGTCATGGCTTGCGTCAACTGGGGATACTCTTCTTTGAGCTTCTTCAGTTTCTCGTCCAGTTCCTTGAATCGGGTTTCCGCATAGGCTTTGGGGCCCACGGCAAAGTGGTAGTTGCGGATGAAATGATCCACCAGCACATCGCGCTCCCGCGGCGTCCGCCGGCCAGGGGGAATGCGCATGATTTTTTCGCCGTCGCCCGATTCCGTCAGCTTCAGCAGACAATCCCAGGCGAGGTCCCAATCGGTGCGCTCGCCGGGCTTCTCTCCCGCACGCAGCATCTCCTTCTCCCATACGGTCTGCTGCTCGGCGACTTTGTATTCTTTCAACAGAGCCTCGCGCTTGGCGGTGTACTCGTCTTTCTTCGCCAGATACGGAGCCATTTCCCCCGGCATCGGCGCATCGATATCGCTCTCCTCCACGTGATCGAAGAACGCGAAAAGCTGGTAGTAATCGCGCTGCGAAATCGGGTCGAACTTGTGGTCGTGACACTGCGTGCAGCCCACCGTAAGCCCTAACCATGTCGCGCCCATGGTATTCACCCGATCCACGGTGTTTTCGAACTTGAATTGATTGTTGTCCACGCCGCCTTCGCGATTGGTGAGCGTCATTCGGAGGAAGCCGGTCGGCACACGCTGCGCCGCCGTGGCACCGGGCAGCAAATCCCCCGCCAGTTGTTCCACCGTGAAGCGGCCGAAGGCCATGTCCTGATTCAAAGCATCAATCACCCATTGACGGTAGCGCCAGGCATACGGCCGCACCCAGTCCTTTTCGTAGCCGTCGCTATCGGCATAGCGAGCACGGTCCAGCCACGGGCGCGCCCAGCGCTCGCCGAAATGCGGCGAGCTGAGCAGGCGGTCGACTACGGCCTCATAAGCGTGAGGGCGGCGATCTGCAAGGAAGGCTCGTATTTCTTCCGGCGTGGGGGGCAGGCCGGTCAGGTCGAGATGGACGCGCCGCAGCAGTGTAAGGGGGTCCGCTTCGGCAGCGGGTTGAATCTTCTCTTTCGCAAGACGGGCGTGTACAAAAGCATCGACACTGCCGCTGTGCCTGGCGATTGGCTGGAAGGCCCAATGAGCGCTCTTTCTGCGTTGTTGGACGACTGCCGCAGCAGCCGGTTCCGGCCACACCGCGCCCTCGTCAATCCACGCTTTTAAGATGGCGATTTCCTCCGGCGGCAGCTCTTTGCTCCCCGGAGGCATGGCGATCAAACCCTTGATGCCGATGACACGAGCAATCAGGCTGCTCTCGCCGGCCTTGCCCGCAATAATGGAAGGACCGGAATATCCCCCCTGGAACGCCGCCTGCTTCTGATCCAGCCGTAAGCCGCTCAACTGTTGCGCAGCGCCATGGCAGCCGTAGCATTTCGCACGCAAAAGCGGAGCCACCTGGCTGCCGTAATCCACCGGTGCGGCCAGCGCCGCTAAAGAAAGCAAAAATACCGGGAACAGCATCCACCTTCTATTCTAAAGCCGGAGCGCCGACTGACGCCTGTGAGCCGGTTAATCGAGGCGCTTGCGAAAGCGGGTGGCGCTGAAGGTCATGATAGCGAGCCCGAAGATGGCCAGGGCCACAAACTGCGGCCAGAGAATGTCCATGCCGCTGCCTTTCAGAAACACGCCGCGGCAGATTTCGATGAAGTACCGAAGCGGGTTGAGGTAGGTGAGGTATTGTACCGGCTCCGGCATATTGCGAATAGGGAACGCGAAACCGCTGAGCATGAACGCCGGCTGGAAGAAGAAGAACGTGGACATGATGGCCTGCTGCTGGGTGTTGGAAATCGTCGAAAGGAACAGGCCCGCGCCAAGCGTACTGAACAGGAACAGGATTGCGCCTCCCAACAGTGCGAACACATTTCCCTGAAACGGGATATGAAAGACGGTCATACCGAGAATGACAATCAGGAACAGGTCGAACAATCCGATCATGGCGAAAGGCAGCATCTTGCCCAGCATCAATTCGCCGGGCCGGATCGGTGTTACCATGAGCTGCTCCATGGTGCCAATCTCCTTTTCCCGAACGATGGCCATGGAAGTGAGCATGAGGGTGATGATCGTGATGATGTTCACCGCTACTCCGGGGATGAAATAGTTCCGGCTGCGCAGCTCGGGATTGAACCAGACGCGCTGCTGGAGGTCGATGGAAGGGGCCAACACCTTGATGACGACGGCGCCGGCGGCCATTCTTTTCCGATTCACGAATCCTTCAAGCCGTTTGGCGGAGAAACCGCGCACCACTTCAAAGGCGTAGTTGGAAATGATGGAGGCGGTGTTCGAGTTTGTCCCCTCGACCAGTACCTGCACGCTGGTCTCGCGCCCTCGGGCGAGATCCGAGGCAAAGCCCGGCGGCACGACTACGGCGGAATGAACAGCTCCCGCATCCAGCGCCCGCTGCAAGTCCGCCGGCGATGGCGGCGTGCTGGTCACGGTGAAGTAATGAGAAGCTTCAAACGACGCGCGCAGTTCCCGGCTGGCCGGCGTGTTGTCATGGTCCAGCCAGGCAAGGCGGGAGTGCTCCACGTCGAGGTTGACTACAAATCCGAAGACGAGAAACTGAACGATGGGCGGAAGGATCATGGTGAGCCGTGTACGGGGCTCACGGAAGCTCTGCAGCAGTTCCTTGCGGACAATCTCGCGGATGCGGTTCCAGTTCATGCTATTTTTTGCCGCAGCGTGCGGGTGACCAGTGCGAACACCACCACCGCGTAAAGAAGGAGTAAAGCGAACTCCTCCCACAGCACTTCCAGGCCTACGCCTTTGAGGAAGATGCCCTTGAGCAAGGCGACGAAATAGCGCGCCGGGACCACCCGGCTAATCAGTTGCGGGATCAGCGGCATGCTGTCAATGGAGTAAATGAATCCGCTCAACAGGAACGCCGGGAGAAAGCTGCTGAGCATGCCCAGTTGAAAGGCCTGAAGTTGATTGCGGGTGATGGCGCTCAGCAGAAGGCCCCAGCAAAGGGCTCCGAAGAGAAACACGCAGCCGCTGGCAGTCAACAGCAGCAGGCTGCCGCGCATGGGCACGCCGAAGAGAAAAACGCCGGCGGCGACGGCGGTCAGCATATCAATAAATCCAAGAACGAAGAAGGCGGACAGCTTCCCCAGCACGAGTTCGGACGGCCGGACAGGGGTGGAAAGTAGCTCCTCCATGGTTCCGTTTTCCCACTCGCGTGCAATCGAAAGCGAGGTAAGCATGGCGGCGATCATCATCAGAATAACGGCGATGAGACCAGGGACAATATAATTCCTGGAACGCAGCTCACTGTTGAATACCACACGAAGCCGGGCATCCACGGGCGGTTTGAGTTCGCCCGCGCCGTTGCCCATCTGAAACTCGGTGCGCACCTCGTTCGAATATCCGGCAACCATGGCGCGGGCGTAACCGAAAGCGATGCTCGCGGTATTCGAGTCGCTGCCGTCGAGAAGGAACTGGACCGTGGTTGCCTGTCCGGAAGATAAACGCCTGCCGAAGTTCGGCGGCACGACGAGAACGGCCATCACGTCTCCCCGCATCAGGCCACGCTCCGCCGGGCGGTAACTGTCGATGTAGCCGCGGAGATCGAAGAACCGGGAGCCGCGGAAACGCTCCGTCAAATCACGGGACTGCGGGGTACGGTCTTGATCGTAGACTTGCAGGGGGATGCGGTCTACGTCCAGGCTGAGCGCGTATCCGAACAGGACCAGCATGAGCATGGGGAGAGCCAGCGCCAGCGTCAGGCTGCGGGGGTCGCGCACAATGTGGAGAAGCTCTTTGCGAGCCATGGCTCGGGTGCGCCGGAGGGAAATCATACGCGGGCCTCTTCCCGCTCAATGAGCGTAACGAACACGTCTTCCATGGATGAGACGCCCGCTTCTTGTTCAAGCTCACCGGGAGTGCCGAGCGCAATCACCTTTCCGCCGTGCATGAGCGCCACACGATGGCAATATTCGGCCTCATCCATATAGTGGGTGGTGACAAAGACCGTGTGCCCCAGATGGGAAAGATCGTTGATCAAATCCCAGAAGGCGCGGCGGGCAATGGGATCGACGCCGGAAGTGGGTTCATCCAGAAAAATAGCCGGCGGTTCATGCAGGATGGCACAGCCAAGAGCGAGGCGCTGCTTCCAGCCACCGGCAAGGAGGCGGGTCATGGTCGCCCGCTTCTCTTCCAGCCCCGCCATGCGCAGCGCGTATGTCTTACGCTCCTCCAACTTCGCTTTGGGCAAACCGTAAACGCCGCCGAAGAAGCTGAGGTTCTCTTCCACGGTGAGATCGTCGTAGAGGGAGAACTTCTGCGACATATAGCCGATGTTCTGCTTGACGCTCTCCGGGTCAGAGGCGACATCGTAACCGGCAACCATGGCCCTGCCCGAGGTTGGAGCGAGAAGGCCGCACAAGATGCGGATGGTGGTGGACTTGCCGGCTCCATTGGGTCCGAGAAAGCCGAAGATCTCTCCGCGCGCCACGGTAAGCGAAACCTGATCGACGGCGGTAAAAGTGCCAAACTTCTTAACGAGCTTATCGATGATGACCGCCGGCTGCGGAGTCATGCGGCCCGCCCCTGCGCTCTCACGGTCATGATGAACACATCCTCGAGCGAGGGCGGGATGCGGCGGATGCCGGCCTCGGGCAGGACCTGATGCAGCGTTTCTTCCGCAGCCCCCGGGTTCAGGAATACATGGAGCTTGCTTCCGGCCAGCTCCACATCCGCCACGCCGGGGTGGTTCCGAAGCGCCTTGCGAGCGGCGCGGAGATCGGCGCTCACCACCTCGTAACAGGGCTGCGGAAGCGCGTCCTTCAAAGCGGCTGGAGTATCCATCAGGATGAGGCGGCCTTTATCCATCAGCCCCACACGGTCGCAGCGCTCCGCCTCATCGAGATAAGCGGTAGTGACCAATACCGTAAGTCCCTCTTTGACGAGCTTGTAGAGAATCGTCCAGAAGTCGCGCCGGGAAACCGGATCCACTCCGTTGGTAGGCTCATCCAGAATCAGGATTTGCGGGCGGTGCAGCAGGGTGCACATGAGCGCCAGCTTCTGCTTCATTCCGCCCGAGAGCTTACCGGCGGGACGCGCGCGGAACGGCTCCATGCGGGTCATCCGCAGCAGTTCCGTCATCAGATCATCCCGTTGCTTGCCGAGAATGGCGAACAAGTCGGCGTAGAAGATCATATTTTCTTCCACGGTCAGGTCGGGATAGAGGCCGAATCTCTGCGCCATGTAGCCGATCCGGTCTTTCACTTCATCCGAATTCCTGGTAACGTCAAGACCCGCGACGCGAACACTGCCCGAAGTTAGTCCCATGAGCCCGCAGAGAATGCGTAAAGTGGTAGTTTTTCCGGCTCCATCGGGACCTACCAGGCCAAAAACCTCGCCCGCATTGACGGTGATGTTCAATCGGTCAACCGCAGTGACGGCGCCGAACGTTCGCGTGAGATTATCGATTTCGATGACCGGCGTCATAGTACGATCTCCGCGTCCACCGGCATGTTGGCTTTCAACTCCTGGTTGGGATTGTCGACTTCCACCTTGATCCGGTACACGAGCTTCACCCGCTCGTCCCGGGTCTGGATTTGCTTGGGAGTGAACTCGGCTTCAGAAGCAATGTAGGTAATGGTGCCCCAATAGACTTTACCGGGAAAAGAGTCCGTGGTGAGTTTCACTTTGGCGCCGAGTTTCACGCGGCCGAGGTCCTTCTCTCCGATGTAAGCCCGCAGCCATGGATGAGTCAGGTCCCCGATGGTGGCCACTTTGGCTCCGGCCGCCAGCACTTCGCCACGCTCGGCTGATTTCACCAGCACCATTCCGCTGATCGGTGCGATCAGGGTGGTGTCGTCCAATTGCGCGTCGAGCATGGAAACGCCGGCCTTCGCGCGGCTGATTTCGGCGCGGCGGACATCCACTTCCTGCTCCCGGCGCTTCAGATCGATGCGGCTGGCTTCGGCGAGACGAAGGGTGGCCGTGGCGCGCTCCACCTGGGCGCGGGCAGCTTCGATGGTTTCTTTACGCGCGCCTTCCATTACCAGCGCCAGCCGCTCGCGGGCCTGGCGATGTGCCTGCGAGGCGCTGTCGAATTTGGCGCGGTACTGCTCCAATTGCGCCGTCGAGATGTCTTCGTCCTTGTACAGGACCTGGGCGCGCTCCCAATCCCGCTGTGCCTGGTCGGCCCATGTTTTGGTGTCTTCCAATTGGGCTTTGGCGGTTTGCACTTCCTGCGGGCGGGCTCCCGATAGCAACTCCGCGAGGTGAGCTTCCGCATTCCGGACCTCGGCGCGGCGAACCTGAATCTCACCTTCCACGGCTTCCCGCTGATGTTGAATGCCCGTGAGGGTCTGCCCGAGCTGCGCGTTGGCGGCAACCACTCCGGCCTCCTCCCGATCCTTTTGGCGAAGCGTGTTGGCCTGATCGATCTGAGCGACCACGGCTCCCTTGGCAACCGGAGTACCTTCGGTGAGATTGAGAACCACCAGCCGGCCGGGGATTTTGAACGCGAGGTCGACTTCCGTCAGTTCGATATTTCCCGAAAGACGGATGACGCTGCGATCCTCCTTCTTGAAATAACCCGAGCGCACGATGCCAACTCCGGCCGCGGCCAGCACGGCGACAATCACGAGGATGCGAATGACGTTCTTCATGGCAGGAACCTTTCCACGGATCCCATGGCGGAGCCGAGATCGAGCCGGGCGAGATTGTACTGGAAAAGGGCGGAGGTGCGATTGTCGCGAGCACGCACGAGCCGCGTTTGCGCGCCGGTCACTTCCAGGGAACTGGTGAGTCCGGCTTTATAGCGGCGCTGGGCCTGTTCGAATTCCTTGCCGGCGAGTCCGACACCCTCTTCGGCGGCGGCGACCTGCAGTTCCGCGGAGCGTAGGTTGTCGAAGGCGATACGAAGCTCAAGTTCCATCTGCTGACGCAAGTCTTTTGCACGGATCGTTTCCTGACGCCACTGGGAGGCGAATTCGGCGCGACGAGCGTCACGGCGGCCGCCATCGAAGATGGGTAACCGCAAGGACAATCCTACCGTGCGCGTGGCACGCGACTGATCGGGCTGAGGGCCGATCGTTCCGTAATCGGCAAAGGCTGCCACAGAGGGTAGGCGTTCCATCGCGGTGGCTTTGTAGGAGAGCCGGGCGGCATGCTCGCGCTCCTGTTGCGCTTTCAGGTCAGGACGCGAATCGATGGCGGACTGCAATGCCTGGTCAAGGCTGACAGGCTCGACCGGAGCGTAGGACAGTTTGTCAGTAAGCTCGAGCCTGGTGTCGAGCTTGAGATCGAGGGCGCGAAGAAGCTCAAGGTGGGAGCGTGTGCGTTCGTTCTCCGAAACATGGAGACGCTGGCGTTCGTTTGCCCGCTGCACCTCCGCGCGGGTGACTTCAATGCCTGTCCCGGTGCCCGCGTTCTTCTGGGATTCCGCCAGGCGGCGCAGCGTTTCGGCCATTTCCAGATTGGCGCGGGCGGCGTCCACTTGCGCTTCCGCCCGCAGCGCCGACAGGTAAGCCCGGGCGACCTGAGCAGTGACCTGGTTTCGCACATGATCGCGATCGCCGCGGGCGGCGTGGATGCCGGCGCGGGACGATTGGTAGCGCCGGATGGAGCTGAGGTCCAAGATGGACTGGGTCGCGCTCGTGCGGGCATCGAAGATCGCAAAGGGGCCGGCGAACGTCGAGAAAGTGAATCCGGGAAGGCTCGGAAAATTGATTCCAAAAGCTGCCAGGTTGCGCGTGGCATCCTGATAGGAAACGCTGGAATCGAGATTGGGAAGAAGGGCGGCACGAGCCTGTCCCTTGCGGGCGTCCGCCTGGGCCACCGATTCATTGGCTAATTCAACGCGGGTATTGCCTTCCGGAGATAGCGCGATTTCAATGGACTTGCGCAGCGACAGAGGCAGCGCCGGCTGCTGAGCGATTGCCAGCGGCGCCAGCAGGAACAGAAAGAGTCTAGCTCTTGGCGGCATGTGCTTCCTCATAAGCGGGCGTTTTCAGACCAGCGGCCGCGAATCGGATGAGGCGTTGTACCGCGGCATCGGGAGAAAGAGCCGGTGCGCGCCCCTCCGTAATGATTTGCAGGGAGTGGCCGGCGGCCATGAGCTGGACGAAAGCCCCGATCACAAAATGCATTCGCAGAAAGACTTCGGTGGGCGGAATCTCGGGGAGGGAGCGTAATAGAGCTCCGGCGAAGCGCTCCGCCACAGTTTTGAGGTGCGCGTCGAAGATGCGCTTGAACAATTCGGAGGATTCCATGGATTGCAAGCGGACAAGAAGACGGGGCACGATGACGCCCGACTCCACTACGGGACGCAGTAAGGCGTCGAGGATTTGCTCGACAGCCACTGGTTTCCCGGCGGCTCCGGTCTCATATTGTTCGAGGAGCTCATAACGGCGCTGGTTGATGGGAGTGGCGCGGCGCTGGACCACGGCATCGAGGAGAGCTTCTTTTGACTGGAAGTGGTAATTGACGGCAGCGAGGTTGACGGAAGCGGCGGTGGTAATCCGGCGGAGGGAGGTCGCCTCGAAGCCATGTTCGGAGAAGAGGGATTCGGCGGCGTTGAGAATGCGGTGCTTGGTGGAATCAGGAGGCAGCGCATGATTCATACGTTTGTTTTAATCATACGATCGTTTAGATCACTCGGCAACCAAAAAAAGCGCCGGCCTCGCGGTCAGCGCACTTTTTTATAGCAGTGTTAAGAAATACGACGGACCGTCATCGGAAACGAGCCCGGCTCGCGCCGGGTGCCGCCCACGCTGGGTTCGTTTTGACGGCGCCTGGGCTCGGCGGATTTGGCGGGCGCTTGCTGGACAATGGGTTTGACTTGGTAATCGTAGATGCCGAGCCGCGGGGGAATCCCACGGGCAGGTTCGCCCGGTTGAGGTTCTGCGACCACTGTTTTAGCAGTGATCTCCCACGTCTCTTCAATCACATCGCCGATATTTTTGTTCGAGCGGCTGCGGATGGTTTTGGTTGCGCTCATAATTAGGGTGGCTAGGTTTCATTCTAGCATTTTCCCTAGGTTGAGACGCTATTTCTCCGGGTATCGGAGCGGTGCGGTGCGCCACGGGGCGCCGGCGCGGGAGTTGAGATCGAAGACAATTTTGCCGGCGCGGACCGTCATTTCGCAGGCCAGCCGTTCCGAGCCTTTGATGGTGCCTCCGGCGCAATCAGCAAAGCCATAGTTCCCTTTGTCCAGCCGCAGAACGGCGATATCGGCTTCGGCTCCTATGGTCAAATGTCCGAGTTCCGGATGCTGGATTTCCAATGCCGGGTTGATCGTGGAGCGGCGAATCGTTTCATCAAGCGGCAGACCCATGGCCATGAACTTCGACATGACGTTGAGCATGTCGATCATCGAACCATTCATGGAGTTGAGGTGAATGTCGGTGGAAATGGAATCGGGCCAGAAACCCTGCTGCATCATCGGTTCGGCCAGGCGGAAATGGAAGCTTCCGCCCCCGTGCCCGGCGTCGAACTTTACGCCGCGGCGGCGGGCATCGTGAAGATAACTGCGCACCTTCCCGTTTGCGTCCAGCAGCGGCGCGGGCCAGCGATAGAAGTGCGTACTAATGTCGCCCGGGCGAAGCTTGTCGGTGATCATGGTTTCGTAAGGCCGGTCCGGGAGGAAGTAGCCGAAGTCCACCATTACGGGAACGTTGGCCAGTTTGCCCGCCTGCACGGCACGTTCGACGGAAATGAAATTCGCCGGATGCCAATGGGCGCTCTTCACTCCAACCAGTACATCCCGGTTTTTCCTGATCATGTCCGCGGTGAGCTGCGGATCCATATCCTCGGGATTTTGCTCCAGCTCATACGCCAGAATGCCGATGCCCGCGATATTGAGAAAGGCGAGAACGCGCGTCTGGGCATGATCGATGATGGTACGGCGGAAATCCGGAAACATGCGCCAGCCGGAAGAACCCGCGTCCACCAGCGTGGTGACTCCGGTGCGCGGCCCGATCTGATCGGGAGGGATGGCGCGGTCGCCGCCGGCAGTGGTGTTGTGGGTTGTGCCCACAAACACGTGGGCGTGAATGTCGATGAGGCCGGGAGTCACCAGCAGACCTTTTACATCGACGGTACGGCGCGCCGGAGCCGTGATGGAAGGGGCGATGGCGGCTATCTTGCTGGACTTCACTGCGACATCGCGCACGGCATCGAGGTTGTTTTTCGGATCGATTACGCGGCCGCCGCGCAGGATCAGGTCGTAATCCTGGGCGAAGGCCAGGGTTCCAAGGAAAAATAGAATGGGGCGCATAGCTTAAAAGAGATACTTGAGCGCGAACTGCAGCTGGCGATTGTCCTGCCAGGTGGAGGTGATGGTGCCGTAGCCGACGGCTCCGAGTTGGGAATTCGGGGCTCGGAACACAGGCGTGTTGAACAGGTTGAACGCTTCATAGCGGAACTGGAACCGCGATTCCCGCCAGCGCACCGGAAATTCTTTAAAGAGCCCGATGTCCCAGGTCTTGATTGCGGGAGAGCGGAGAGTGTTGCGCCCGACGTTGCCATAGTGTAAGTCGGCAAACTGGAAAGCGTTGGTGTTGAACCAGCGCGAGGGGTCGGGATTCTCGAGTTCGGGATTCTGTCCCGGAACATAATCGGGCCGCTGGGTGGCGGCGCCGGTGTTCTGGCGATTGCCCGCCTGGGTGACGGTGAAGGGGAATCCGGACTGCAGGGTTACAACTCCATTGAACGACCAGTTCTTCAGTACGAGCGCGGTAATGCCATGCCAACTCTTGGGGCTGGGCAGCGCCCAGAGGTAACTGAAGGTGAAGCGGTGGCGGTAGTCGAATCCGGAATTGGCGCGCTCGCAGGCGAAACAGTTGATGTTCTGCACGCCGCCGGGCGTATAGGGAAGCGACTCATTGGTGCCATACGCCTGATCGATGTTGTGAGCCCAGGTATACCCCGCAAGGAACGACATGCCGTTGGACAACCGCCGCTCGGCGCGGAACTGCAGAGACTCATAATAGGATTTTCCATCGCTTGCCACGTAACGGATGCCTCCCCATAGCGGATAGGGCCGGCGTGGCTGAACGGGGCCAAGGGCGGGCGGAGCATCATTGAGATTCCGCGAGTTGTCGAGGTGCGAGGCCTGGCTGCCGACGTAGGCAAGCTCAAAGAATGTGGAAGCGGAAACCTGACGCTGGATCGACGCGCTCCACTGAATGTTGTAAGCGTTCACGCGGTTGGTGGGGACGTGGACTACGGAGAGAGGGGCGGCGGCGGCGGTACGACCAACGGGATAGGGATTCTGCAGCGTGAGCGCGGTGGGATCGCCGGGGTCGGCGAGGAACTGCACCTGGAAGGTGCGGTTCGGATTGCCGATCACCGACATATTGTTCATCTGGTTCGCATTGTTGAAAATGCCGAAGCCGGTTCGCAGCACCCATTTGTCAGAGGGACGGTAAGCGATGCCGATACGCGGCAGGAAGCGGTTTTTCTCCGGCTTGTAGAGCGGGATCTGCTCATGCGTGGTAGGATCTTCCGGATACTGATAGCCGCCGGGCCGGTCGAGCCTCAGCGACCGCGCCCAGCCGTTCTTCTCATGATTCACGCCGATGTATTCGTAGCGCAGGCCGAGGTTCATGGTGAGGTTACGGCTCACCTTCCACTCATCCTGCACAAATCCCTCGTAGGTGTTCTGGCGCCACTGAATTCCGATCACGCCATCGGGAGTTTGCGAGGTGGCGGGAAAGCCGAGAACAAAATCCGCCGCCGGGTCGCCGGTCACCTGGCCGTTGAACGTAAACACGCCGCGGGCATTGTTGGAACCGGCGCGATCCAGCCGCATGCGGCGGAAGTCGAAGCCGGTCTTAAACGTGTGGCGGCCGCGGTTCCAGGTGAAGTTATCCACCATGTGCCAGGTCTCGGTGACGTTGAAATCCGGGATCAGATCGCCGTCTCCCATCTGCACGTAGCCGGTGACGGTCATCGGCACGTAGCCGGTCTCGAACCGGGTGAGACGCTGTGGCTGCCTGGTCTCCGTGTCGGTGGAACGGACGCCGCGCAAGCCGACGGATTCCGGATCGAAGTCGGTATTGGTGCGCGGGTTCCTGCGCAATACGTAGTTGCGGTTGAATCCAAGGCGAAATTCGTTGATGGCGTTGGTGGTGAAGGTATGCGTCTCGCCGATGACTCCATTGACGGCGTTGATATTGGACAAGACCGGAGAAAAGTAATTCAACGGGATGGTGGGAAACGAGTAGCGGAAAGCGGCTCCGCGGACGAATAGCCGGTCCGATTGCGAGATGTTGTGGTCGCCGCGCGCGAACACCTGATTGATGTTGTTATTCTGTGCATCCACGCCCGAATAGTTGAGCGGACCAGCGACGTTCGGGTTGGGGTGTATCGTGAGGTAAGTCTGGGCAATGGGATCAAGCCGGTTGCTGGGAATCACGTTCCCCGGGAAGAAGCCGCCCAACGGGTCGCGCAACGGCGTGGTGACCGCGAAAAAATTGCCCGTGCGGTAGG
Organism: Bryobacteraceae bacterium; assembly: GCA_035526195.1. Classification (GTDB taxonomy): domain Bacteria; phylum Acidobacteriota; class Terriglobia; order Bryobacterales; family Bryobacteraceae; genus CADEFT01. The sequence continues at coordinate 35,703 of DATLCW010000328.1, read as the reverse complement.
GAATGGGAAGTACGGCGTTGCGCGAAGGCGATTCGAAACTCTCGCGCTGGCCCTCGTAATTGACCATCCAGAACGTCTTATCGCGGCCGTTGTAAATTTTGGGAATAAACACCGGGCCGGAAACGACAAAGCCAAACTGGTTGCGGCGCAGAATATCCTTGGAAAGCGGCGCCGGGCGGAAGTAGTTGCGCGCGTCCAGGGCGTCATTGCGCAGGAACTCAAACAACGCGCCATGCAACTGGTTGGTTCCGGGCCGGGTGTGGACTTGGACCTGGGCGCCGGCGTTGTGGCCGTATTCGGCCTGATAGGTTGCGGCCTGCACCTTGAATTCCTGAATCGCTTCAATCGAGGCGCGAAAGAAGGTGGCGTTGTTGATGTTCCAGGCGGTGTTCACGCCATCGTAAAGCACCTGTCCCTGGTTCTCGCGGATCCCGTTGGCGCTGATGGCGATGGCCGTATCGCGCCGCCCGTACTGATTCGTGTTGGAGGAAATGCCCTTGATTACACCGGGAACGAGACCGGCAAGGTTTGCGAAATTGCGTCCGTTCAGCGGCAGATCGACAATGCGTTTCTGTTCCACGACATTGCCGATGGCGGCATCGTCGGTGTTAAGGATCACGCCCGATGCACTCACTTCGACGGAGTCCGAAACCTGGCCGATTTGCAGTTTGAAGTCCACTCTCGCTTTTTGATTCAACTGAAGAATCAGCCCCGAGCGCAACTCGGTTTTGAAGCCGGCGGCTTCGGCGCGGACCGTGTATTCACCCGGCGCCATGAGCGGAAAGACGTACACGCCTTGACCGCTGGTAACGGTTTTTCGTACCTGGCCGGTGCTGAGGTGGGTCGCGGTGATGGCGACTCCACCGACGGAGGCACCCGTCGGATCTTCCACCGAACCGAGGATTTGCGTGGAGTCACCGGTCTGCGAAGCGAGAATCGCCTGAAAAAAGAGAAGGATCGGGAGTAGCCGTTGCATAATGATCCTCCAGATTACACGGCAACCGGGATGGCCTGTCAATCGAGCTTCGATCCGAACGTGTTAAACGGCGTCCGGTTGGCTTGCCTGCCTCTTTCTCCAACGATAGGCGGCCAGCGAATTCCGCCAGAAGAATTTTTCGGAGGCGGCCGGCCCTTTCGCGAGGAAATACTGACGGACCACGTGCAGCACCTGCGGGTAGGTGCCGAGGGGATCGCTGTTCGGCCAATCGCTCCCGTAGATCACACGGTCCGCTCCGAAGGTGTCCCAAAGTTGATCGATCCGGTCGCGATAGGGGCTGAGGTCATGAGAGACGCGGCCTCCAATGGGCCGCAACACTTCGGATACTTTTACATAAACCTGCGGCCGCTTCCCCAATTCACGCAGGTTGGATTTGTGCGCGGCCAGTGCGGCGGCCTCTTTAGGCGGCTCCTGCGAGGGCAGGTGATCGATCACGATGCGGAGGTTCGGAACCTTATCCGTAATCCGCACGACTTCCCCCAATAACTGCGGGGGACCAACCGTATCGAGTTCCAGGCCGGCGTCCGCCAGTGCTTTCAGGCCTTCGAAGAATGCGGGTTTCGGCAACTCTGACGCGACCGAACGGCCCCACAGGTAGCCGTAGCGAATCCCCAGAAACAGCGGGTTCTGGTGGAAGCGGTCGAGGTGGCGGCGGAAATCGCGGTTGGCGGGTTCGAGATTGCCAACCACTCCGACCATGATCGGATCTTTAGCCGCTATGTCCAAAACCCACTGGTTGTCTTCGAGCAGCGGACTGCATTCCACCTCAATCGCGCCAACCACTCCAAGCGGCTTGGTAATCTTCCGAAATCCATCAGGGAGCATGGGACGGTAGGGCACTTTCCCGTCTTTGGGTGGCCACGGGACACCCTGGGGGCGGGTGGGGTCGTACAAATGGATATGCGTGTCAAGGATGGGGAGCGGCGTATTCTGCGCGGCTGCGGTTGCCGCCGTAATGCCCGCGGCGGTTGCTAGAAATGTTCGTCTGTCCATGGCGTATCCGGCGCTGCCTCCATCCCAGTGTAGAGCAGAGATTCGCGTCGGGTAGTTCATCTTCCCGCAAGCCCGACGGTTTCCGGTCAATTCGCAAGGCCGTTGAACGTGTGGCGGTACTTCCCCAATCACCATTCAAATGGTGTGGTTTGCTTGGGGATTCGACAGTTTTTCCTAATTGGGAAGGCGCAGACTCGACCAAATTGCGTGATGATCGGAAAACGCCACCGGCTCGACGCTGCAGGCCAATGACTGGAGCTGCGCCATAAAAAGCCAGTCAAGTTGCCTGCGAAAGGTGGAGAACGTCACCACGCCGGAGTTGAAAGGCGTCTGGAAGCCCTTTTCATGCATCGCTTTCCTCACCGAGGCCGTGTGGGCAGGTCCGTACCAGGGAAACGGGAACACGTTACCAATCCAATAGAGATCGTTTGTGTTGAAGTCCCCGCCGATCAAACGCGGTCCTTTGAAGCGTGCCGCCTCCTCAATGACCGGCCGAAGTTGGCCAAGGCGTTGCGCGGCGTTCAGGCGGGTATCCAGATGAGTGTTCCATACACGGATATCACCCGTGGGCAGGTGCGCGGTGGCCGCGATTGCGAATCGTCTCCGCGAGTGGAAACGCTGATCATATTCGGGGAGCCGGCGAATCGAAAGGTCTGTGAGCGGATATACACTGAGGATGGCCAGACCCCGATCGTGGACGTTTTCGGCCTCCGAGGCGAATACCACGGAATACCCGAGTTTGGCGGCAACTTGTTCGGCAACACTCGGCTTGCCGGGCTCACCCGCAACTTCCTGGAGCAGAAAAACCTGCGCCTGGCGGAGCCGTGGGACGGCGTTGATATTCTCCAGGATCCGCTCACAGTTTGACTCTTTAGCCATGTTCAGGGAAACGACCGAGATTGTTCCGGGTTCCCGGCGGGCGTCAGCAGATGCGGTGATGCCGCGCGGACACACCGCGATCGCCAAGGCGACCAACGTAATGGAGGAAACTGTTAGATATCGCTGCAAACACGTGGCTCAAGGGAGGAGACGCCGCAATTACGGCTCAGGTTGCGGCAAAGCACGGAAGCCGGTGAAATGCACACCTGAGGACTTAGCCGGCAAACTCTTCCGCGTTATAGATCGGCCTCATTTGTGCTGCAGTTCCCAGTCGTAATGAATGCCTGGGTCGTCGTAAGGGATACGGCCTTCATCAGCCAAGTTGTAAGTCCGGTTGGTAATGTAGATAAGCATGGCCGAGTCCGGTCCCACCACTTTGTAGCCGTGACCCACACCCGGAGGGATGCGGATGCGCCACGGCCGCAGAGCGCCGGTGTACAGGGTGTTCCTGTGGCCGAAGGTGCGGGATCCACGGCGCAGATCGACGAGAGCGACCTGGAACATGCCCTGGGCAGCCACCCAGTAGTCGGTCTGATGAAGGTGAAAGTGGAAAGCTTTGATCGTACCTGGATAGCTCAACGCGGCGGATACCTGCGTCGCACTGGCGGGAAACTCTCCCACCAGTCCGTTGCCCATACGGGCGATCTCGAGGAAGTAGCCGCGGTCGTCCGGCCAAAGAGGAAAGGGTTCGACCGCCACATCGTCGATTAATTCCGGCGCATCCGGCTTCAGGATGACCGTGCCGATGCCTTTTGCATTTTGCGGCAGCACAAGATCCAGTGCGCCGTGTGAAGCAAACGTTTGTGCGGTAGCGGCCGCCATTCCCACCTCCGGTTTCCTCTACCCTATGATACAATTTTGTCCGCAATGCAGGTCCAAAACTGGAACGAACTCGAAATGGAACAAATGAGCCCACTGGTGGGCAGGCAGGTGATCCATGGGGCGAATATCACGCTCGCCCGGCTGACGTTGAAGAAGGGCGCCGTGGTGCCGGAACATCATCACATCAATGAGCAGATGGCCACGGTGATCTCGGGGAAACTTGTTTTTCTGATGGAAGGAGAGCGGCACGTCCTCAATGCCGGGGAAACTCTGGTGGTGGCTCCCAACGTTCCACATTCCGTGGAAGTTCTGGAAGATTCCATTGTCTTCGATACGTTCGCTCCAACGCGCGAGGATTGGCTTCGCGGAGAGGACGCCTACCTGCGTAAGTGAGCTACGGCAGCCAGCACCTCATCGATCGCGATGGATTCCATCGTGCCGTCCGGCGCAGCCACAACGCGCACATCGACGCCCCGCGGCGCCCATACGTCCGGAGTGGAAGGGCCAAATAACGCCACCACCGGTGTTCCCACCGCCGCCGCCAGATGGCTGATTCCCGAATCGTTGCCGATGTAAATCAGGGCGCCGGCCAGCCATTGCGCCAGGGTCCAAAGGTTGTCGAAGCGGTTGGCGCCTTCCAGAGTTTCTTCGGGTCCAGCGATCCACTCCACTGGTACCGGCAGCTGATTCGCAACTTCGCGAAAACGCTCTAACGGCCAATTCTTCTTCGCGCTGCCGGAAAACGGATGAATCGCCGCGAACCGTGGTTCCGTGGGACCCACAGCCAAGCGCGGCGCCTGACCCAACGGCGCTCCCACTTGCGCCAGATAGAAATCCACGGCATGTCCTATTCCATGCGGCAAGGCGGGAAAGAATTCGAACGGCAGGTGCTCCACGGCGGCTCGGAAATCAGGCCGGTTCGTCCCGTACCAGGAAACGATCGAATCGAACCCCTCGAGCCTTTGCAAATTCGGCTCGAGCCCATCAATGCCGCTGGAAGATATGAAGGCAACACGATCCGCGAATCGCACCAGCGGCGCATTCACCGCCGCAGTCCAGACTTCGGTGTAGTCGGATTTTAGAAATTCGAGTGCGGGAAGGGAAACGATGAGATCTCCGATCGCCCCGGGCCGGATCAACAGCCTGCGCACCGCTAGTTGACGATATCCACCGGCAGCCTAACTTCAATTGTCTTCGGCGGAAAGCATTCCTTATCACTGCATGCCTGATAGCGCAGCTTACCGCTGATCATCTGCATCCCGGGAGCTGCGGAAGCAGGCACTTTGAAGCGCGTCACCACCTCAAAAACCCCGCTGTACACCGATAATGGCTTTTCGCTGAATTCGTATTTTTCCAGGCGCGGCTTGGGATAAGCCACCTCCTGCAATTCGAGCGGCCCGGCACTCCACGTAAGCCGCAGGGGGATCAGATAGTCATCCGCGGGTTTATTGCTGTTTACGTGGAAGCCGTTGCGAAGCTGCAGGTCCAGCTTTGCGGTCACCACAGTATTCTTTTTGGCCATTACTTTCGCAGGCGGGGTGACCGAAAGTATGTTACCTTGCGCCGCCAGCAGGCTGGGGAGCAGCATTGCCCCCAGGAGCTTTTGACTCCACTTCACTACGCTTCTGCAGCAGTTGTTCAATTTCATTCTGATAAACACTCTTACTCACCAATCCTACGTGTATGCCCGCGATCTTCCCCTGCCGGTCTACCAGGAATGTGGTGGGAAGGGAAGTCACGCCGCCATAAATATCCGCCACTTCATCGCTGCCCATTACCACCCGGTAATTCACTTTTCTATCCTCAATGTAGGGCTTCACCGTATCCCAGCCATCTTCATCCATGGAAACGCCAAGCACCGCAAAGCCCCGGTCCTTGAATTTCTGTTCGAAGTCGGTGAACCACGGTATCTCGATTTTGCAGGGGCCGCACCAGGTGGCCCAGAAGTTCAGCAGCACCACCTTGCCGCGATAATCGGATAGCTTCACGGTGCGGCCGTCGGCGTCCTTCAGCGAAAACTCGGGTGCTGGCTTGCGGTCTTTCTCCGGTTTAACGGCGGCTCTGGCTGAAGTGGAGGAGACGCAACTGCCGGTGAGACTGCCAATTGCCAGAAGCGCTACCGCGGCACACGTTGCTCGCCAAACGGGGAAATGCATGCCAGACTCCTTCCTTTGATTATAGCGGCAATGGTGCGCATTCCAGCAGCCGGGCAAACCACGCCTTCCGCATTCGACGGCGCCGCGCCGTCAGGGTATGCTCGACATGCTCTGCACTACGGAACAGCCACGCCGCCGTGTCGCAGAAACTCTCCGCCAAATAATGACGCCAGGCACGGGTTCGATTTTTCGCGTCATTGCCCTGTAGGGATTGTTTACAGCATTCCGCGGACCAGCCTAAGTCGCCACGCACGCCGCCGCTGAATTCAGCCTGCATCCGCAACTCCCACTCGCGCCGCAATGGATTGCCCAGGCGGCGCCAGACAAAATGAAATAACTCGTGAATCAGGATGCGGCGCAGCTCGGCCGGGTCCACCAACAGTTCGCTATCCAGGACAATCCGGCGGCGGTTGAGGAAACTCGCCGCGTGAACCGCCTTTCCACGCTCGCTTTTGGAATACAACTTTCCGCCGCACACACTCAGCTGACCACGGAATGAGACATGGATCGGCCGCCCTGAAAATTCGACCGTCTCGCGCAACGCCTGGTTCAGCGCTCCCGCTACTGTTTGGGAGGAGTGAAGAAGTCCGGCCGCTCGACCTTCAATTGTGTTTCTTTGGAGTTTTGCTCGACCCATGCCTTTACCGTCTGATTTCGCAGTTCGGCGGCGATCGCGTCTTTCACATCCGCGAACGGCTGCCCTACCAGCTCCATCATGCGGAAAACATAGTAGCCGTTAGCCTGCCTCACGGGATCGCTTACGGCTCCCGGCTTCAGTTGAAACACGGCGCCTTTGATGGCATCCGGCAACCGGTCGCCGCGCTTGATAGGACCGAAATCCCCGGCTTTCTCCTTGGAAATCGGATCTTCGCTGTTCTCCCGCACCAGTTCCACGAAATCCTTTCCCTCGCGGGCGGCCTTTACCACGCCCTCGGCCTTGGCCAGCGCCTCGGTTTCGGTGAGCGTCTTTTTAGAAGGATCCGCGGCCGGGTTCTGCGCGGCAACAAACGGGATGTAAATGAGCTTCACCTTGGCCTGGGTGTAGTCGTCCTTCTTTTGTTCGTAGTATTTTTGCTGCTCTTCCAAAGAAACCTGAAGCTTCTGCGCCTTGTCTTGCAGCAGAGCCTGCATCAGGAATGTCATGCGCTGCACTTCGAGAGCTTCCTTGTAAGGGCTCTTTTCAGGAATTTTCTGCGCCTCGGCAAGGGCGACCATGCGCTGCAGCATGAACCATTGGGAGAGAAACCCCTTGGGATCCTGATTGTAGCCCTGGCGCAATTGAGCGGGAAGATATTCAATCAGTTTGGTGATCTCGCCCACCGTTAGTTTCTTGTCGCCGGTGGTGCCAACCACCGTGTCCGGCGTCAGATCGGGCGGCTTGGAAGCGGGTGTGTTCTGGGCAGGCAACAAGCCGGCCAGAGAAAATGCAAAATAGCAGAAAAACTTCATGATGGGGATGCTCCCCCATTCTACCAGTACGCCTGAAGTTTAGCGGTTCCCACTGGAAGTTTGCGCCTTACGCCTCTTCTCGCGCTCTTCGAGCATCTTCTCGTACTCGGCCACTTGCTCCGGTCTCAGAATGGCGCGGATATTCGCCCGGTGCTCCAATTGAATCTGCTTCAGTGCCGGTTCGATGCGGTCGCGTGTCACTCGGTACCGATCCTTGGACTCATCCAGAATGCTGATGAATTTCCGCAACTGATCCTGGTCCAGCTTGAGCCGCGTCTCCATCTCGCTTACGTATCTTTTGCGGAATGCCTCATGGCCGCCGGGATTCTTTGCGCTGACCGCGTTCGCCGAATACAGGCGGTGCCCAAAAGCGCCGACGAGCGCACCGCTGACGAAAACCAGCAATAGATAGACGCCAACCATCAAACTGCTACGCTTCATTGCCACAGCATATCTCCAGGGCTGATCGCGTCGATATCGGCATACGCCAGCAATTCATGCGAATGCTCCGTATCAAGCGCCTCGACGTAACTGATAAGTGCCGCGGGGCTCGGCGAAACCGGCGAAAACAGAAATATCGACATTGCCAGGCACAATGCCGCGGCGGTGGAAACAAATAGACGGGTCAGCCGCGGCCAGGCAAACGGTACCGCCTGGCGGGCTTCGATCTTCCGCCACAAATTCGGCATAAAGTTAGCGCTGCCTTCCAAGTCGGGACACGCCTGCCGATAGGCCCGAAACAGGTCGTCCAGTTTGCCCTCGTTATAGTCGTTCATCCGTCGCGGCCCTTTCCTGACTCTCTATTCTACTTACTGCTATCGGTTTTCGCATCCCGGCTCTCCAGGGCGGCAAAAGATTTCAGTACCCTCCGCCTGGCACGAAATAACCGGACCTTCAAGGCATTCTCATTAACTTTATACACCACTTCTAATTCCTTCAAAGAAAGACCCTCCACCTCTTTGAGAGTGAGTAGAATGCGGTCCTCCTCGGAAACCCCTCCCAACAGCGACTGCACAAACTCGCGCAAGCTCGCTTTCTTCGTCTCGTCGGCCCGCTGCTTTCCCCCTGCTTCCGCATCGGCCGCCTGTAACTGATGCTCCGATAAATCCGCCATGCGCGATTCCGGCCGCCGCTTCTGCTTCCGCATGTAGTCATAAGCGGCGTTGACGGTGAGGCGGTAAAGCCATGGCTCGAAAACTTCAGGGGATCGTAACTGGTCGAGCGAATAATAAAGCCGGAGAAACACTTCCTGTCCGACATCTTCGACATCTTCGGGCCGTCCGATGAGGCGCGAGATCGTGCCCAATATCCGCTTCCGGTATACCTGCACGATCTCGCTGAAGGCCGCATCGTTCCCTTCCTGCGCCCGTTGTATCAGGCCAAAATCAATCAGCATGCCGCCTTCGATCCAGCAGCAGGCGGTTCCAAGTTGGTAAGGCGTTTCGCCAAATTGATAGGTTACTACGGGAGGCGCAAGAAAGGCGCTTAAATAACACCTACTTGAAGGGAACGGCGTCCGCCGTCGGCGATCTTCGGGCCAATCCGCGTCGGTTCGGAGGCAATAACAACAGCGTGCTTGCCGTACAGCTCGAGAGCCTGCATCAACCGGTCAATAGCAGACCGGCGCGAGTACAGACGACGAAGCTCAATTCGGATCGTCTGCGTCTTGATGGTGGGGGGAGATGGCACTGTGTGCAACATACGTCTTCTGTTATACCGCCTATAGTACTATTAGTACATACCCATTATGGGGGTATTACCTTACCTACTTTGCGGGGATGGCATACCCCTGTTTGGGGGTACTAGATACCCGCATTTGCGCCTCTATTCCTCCCGCTTTTGGGGGGTATACGGCCAAATTAGCAAACACCGGTAGGCGCTTCGTGGCGGATGCGCTATCAATCTTGGATTGCCGGCTCGAAGCGCCCGTAGCGTAGCGCAAGTGATGGCAAGACAAGCAGATTCAGCGCGGTCGATGTAACCAGCCCGCCGACAATGACGATGGCCATAGGGCCTTCGATCTCTTTGCCAGGCTGGCCGCTGCCGATCGCCAGCGGTAATAATCCCAGCCCGGTGACCGTGGCCGTCATGAGCACCGGCGTTAGCCGTTCCGAAGCGCCGCGCAGGACCGTGTGAAGGCCCCATGTCTCGCCCTCGACATGGACGAGATGCTCGAAATGAGAAATCATCATGATCGAGTTGCGGGTCGTAATCCCAAACAGAGTAACAAAACCTACCAGGGATCCGATCGACAGGTCGCCGCCTGTCAATACGGCTGCTACAACACCGCCGATAAGCGCAAACGGAAGGTTCAGCAGCACCAGCAACATGTTCCGTATGTTGTGGAATGCGACGCCGAGCAGGAGCACGACGCCGACGCCAGCGATCAGCGAATAGGTCAGAATTTCTTGTTGCGCCAGCTTGCGCGCCTCGGAGACGCCTCCAAACACTGTGTATACGCCGGCGGGGAACTTAACTTTGTCCCGCACGGCTCGCTCGGCTTCCTCCACAAATGAGGCGGCGTCCCTTCCGCGCACATTGCAATACACAGCCTGTCGGCGGCGCGTGCCTTCATGAGCGATACTGTAGCGTCCCGTCCGTTGATAGAGATCGGCCACTTCGCCAAGCTTGACGCGGGCTCCGTCTGAGTTAGACAACAGCAGGGAACCGATTTCCTCGGGGACCTGCCGAATTCCTGGATCGAGAATAGCTGCCACGTTGAAAACGCGATTGGCTTCGAACACCTGCCCGACCGTGGCCCCTTGATACGCGGCTTCAATCGCATCGAGCGCCGTCACCGGCTGCATACCGATTTGAACGAGCCGTTCCGGCCGGAGGTGCACCACGATAGCCGGTGTCCCGGGTGGCGATTCAAGTTGCACATCGGCCGCTCCGCGCACCCGCGAAATCGTCTCCAGGACCTCTCTGGCCTTCTGGTCGATCGCATCGAGGTCATCTCCGAAGATCTGCACAACTACTTGTGCCCGCACCCCCGAGAGAACCTCTTCCATACGTTCGGTAAGGAATGTTTTCGGGGACATCGACACGCCTGGAAATTTGCCCAGGATATTGCGGAGGCGGTCCTCGGCTGCTTCCATGGCGTCGCCGCCGGGCAGTTTCAGATCAACGTGAATCTCGCTGTAATGTACGCCCGCTGTGTCGTCGCCACTTTCTGCCCGTCCGATCTGCTGTGCAACCACCCGCACGTCCTCGTCTTTCAGCAGTTCCGCTGTCACGAGCTTTCCGAGGCGGATCGATTCTTGAAGGGAGGTGCCCGGCATGGCGACCATATGAACGATGAAATGACCCTCCCGCAAAGGCGGCAGGACCTCGCCTCCGAGAAACGGGAGGGCTGCCGCGGCCAACAATACCAGCACCACAGCGGCAACGGCAATCAATCGAGGTGCTCGGCTAATCGCTCCCAGAACGCGCAGGTATCGCCGCTTGAGAGCGGCTACGAACCTCGTTTCAGAGGCCGGGCCTGTGGCCTTTGGGAAGAGGAGGTAGGAAAGGGCGGGAGTGACTGTCAGGGCTACAAAGAGAGATGCAACGATCGCGAGGATGTACGCGGCGCCAAGTGGAGCAAACAGGCGGCCCTGCACGCCGGACATGGTTAGCACGGGTAAAAACACGAGGGTGACAATGAACGTCGCATACACCACCGCCTTGCGTACTTCGACGGAGGCGTCATGTACGATCCGGAAATGTCTTTCGCCTTGAGCCCTGCGCCTGCCTCCCGGAGCCGGCGGAAAATATTCTCGGCATCGATGATGGCGTCGTCAACAACTTCTCCGATCGCAATCGCAAGGCCCCCGAGAGTCAGCGTGTTGAGGGTAACTCCGGCGCGCGTCAGTACAATCACGGCGACGAGCAGGGAAAGTGGAATGGCGGTAAGTGAAATGAACGCTACCCGGATGTTGAACAGAAAAATGAAGAGAACGGCTGCAACCAGGGCAGCTCCGATCCACAGGGCCTGGCGAATACTTTGAAGCGACGTAATGATGAAGTTCGCGGGCCTGAACAGATCGGGGTACAGAGTGATGCCCTGTGAGGTCAGGCCGGGTCTCAAGTCCGCGATTGCCTTCTCCAGACCGCGCGTAACTTCAATCGTGTTCGCTCCATACTGCGAGCTGGCCAGCAGTAGTATTCCGGATCGACCCATGATAGTGGCATCTCCGATCTTGGGCTCAGCTCCCTCTTGAACGGTAGCCACATCACGAAGCCGGATGCTCCTGCCGGAGGCCGATTGGAGGACCACGTTGCCCAGTTCCACCGCGTTCAAGGATTGGCCTTCTGTTTCGAGCACAATCCGCTGCGCCGGTGTTTCGACAAATCCAGCGCCACGGATTCCGGTGGCGGCCCGTGCGGCCGAGACGATCTCACTCACCGACAGGCCATACGCCGCTAAACGCTCTGGGACAAGCTGGATTTGCAGTTGCTTCACGCCGCCGCCGTAGAGGGAGACCCGGGCAACGCCCGGAACACCCAGGAGACGCGGTTTCATCGTCCACTCCGCTATCGTCCGGAGGTCAATCTCGGAATACTTTGGCGAGGTAATGCCGATAACCAGCGCCAAGCCTGTGGCAGCTGTAAGAGGAGCCATCGCCGGCGGCAGCACTCCCTTCGGGAGCTGGATGCCGGCTTCCGCGAGCCTTTCGCTCACGATTTGCCGCGCCCGATATACATCGGTCCTCTCCTCAAACACCACGGTCACGACCGACAGACCTTGTATAGACTGCGAGCGGATTACTTCGACGTTCGGCGCCCCGTTCAGGCTGTTCTCGACGACGCGCGTCACGAGTTGCTCGACATTTTCAGGAGAAAGCCCGGGCGCTTCTGTCTGGACGACTACCTGTGGCGGCGCAAATTCGGGATAAACGTCCAAACGGGCATGGTAGGCGGAATAGATTCCGTAGCCGATGACCAGACATGCGACAGCCAGGACTACACCCCGGAATCGGATCGAGACGGCGACGAGCTTCGATAGCATCTACTCCGCCACGCCTTCGGGCTTGAATTCTTCTGACAGCAGTGTCTGAGCGCCCGTCACAACGAGGTGGGCCCCGGGAGCCAGCGGATGGGCGACGAAGTAGCCTGAGGCGACGGGCGTGTCCGTCCGGATTTCCGTTCGAATAAACTGCTCACTCGCGTTCTGTACGTACACGTATGCCTTCCCCGATAAGCGCACAACAGCGGAGGTTGGAACTGTGACCCCGGACCGCTTCGAGGGTGCTGTAGGAATGTAGGCGGTGACTGCAAGTCCAGGCCTCAGCCCAAAGCGGCTTTCGCGCATCCGGAAAAGGAATGCTTGTCCGGGCGCTTTGGGGTCCGTCACGGAAGCCGGCGCGAATCGATCTGCGATAAGGATTTCGTGCTCCAGGCCGGCAGGCACAATGCGCGCAGTCACCGCTCCAACCGGAAGGGCCTCGCCCACAGGTAGATCGATTCGAGCTACCAGCCGGTCTAGTCGCGACGTCCGCAGCAGCGGCGTCCCGGCTTCGACCGACTCTCCGGGTTGCGCCATGGTCTCGACGACTGTTCCTTCGGACGGTGAGACGAGTGGAATCGAGTTCGCCGGCCCTCCGGATTGCAAGGAGTTCTCTATCGTCCGCACGTTCGCGCGAGCGGCTTCAAGTCGCGCCCGCTCCGTTTCGAGTTTGGACCGGGCTTCCTCGACAACTCGATCAAAGACGTTCTTTGCGTCGGCGTTTAACAAGCGTGCTCGTTCATATGCCGTGCGCGCCGCTTCCACCCCGGCGGCGGCCGAATCCGTTTCGGAACGCGCGTTTGCGAGCTGCGTAATAAGGTTCACACGATCTGTCGGCGCGATGCGCGGCAGGACCGTACCGATCGCGGAACCCGTAGTTATCATCTGTCCGATGGACGGCCATGACCCGCCCCGAGTCACCTGGAGCGTGCCTGCGACCGGTGATCGGACCGTAAACGTCCGTGACGGGTCTTCCTCAAGCCGACCGTAAGCGATCAGTTGAGGTTCGAGGTACGCCTGCTCGACAACGGCAGTTTGGAGTCCGATACGTTGCTGTACGGCCTGGTTCATCCGGATGGTGGTCTCGCCTTCGGCGGTGCGGTTCACGACTGCCGGATCGGCTGGCTTCTTGACACGGTTTCCCTCCTCAGACTCTCGCTTGTAACCCGCGGTCATTGACGCGATAAAGACGGTAGCGCTCAAAAGCCGGGAAGACTTCATTTGAGCCTCCGCGATGAAGTGACTTCTGTGGGTGGATCGCCTACCCGCAGTACATTGCTGAGCGGCTGTTGCATGGCGTCCTCAACCGCAGCCAGCGCTCCCGTTACCCGCGCGAGGGCTTCCAATTCGGCGCGGGAAGCTGTGATGGTTTCCAGCCGGACGGTGGCTACTCGCAGACGATCACCTTCTCCGGCCGCCAGGGCGCGGCGCGCCGCAGCCTCGCGGCCCCTTTGAATCGCCAGCATCCGGCTTCCAGCATCCTGCCAAGCCTTGAACGCTGCCTGATATTGAGCGACCGCCCGCTCAAGTTCTCCAATCGCCTGCGCTTGCTGAAACTGGAACTGGGTGGCAGCCTGGTCGCGTTCCGCTTCGGCCTTTTGGATGAGGAGTTGGCGCCGATGGAATAGCGGAAGTTTGGGCGTGAGTTGGATATCGGGATACTGCTTAGCCACTTCCAGCTGCACCAGAGCATCAGCCACGGCATACTCCGCTAGTGCGCGACGAACGTCGGCCCGGTGCAAAACCCCCGCTCTTTGAACCAGCGCCATCGGCAGTTGCAGCGGGAGGCGGCGAGTCTAGCTCCGGCGCCCGGATCGCAACCGATTCCAGGGAGTTTCCAGGAAGGCCAGCGGCGTTCGCGATTGCGATCCGCCCTTGCGCAGTTTCGCCGATCGCGGCGCCGAGCGAAGAACGGGCGGTAACGAGATCCACGCGGAAGATATCAACCTCCGGGCCGGGCGCGTCGCCCGCCGCTAGGCGTTTTTCATAGATATCGACGATCTCGGTTCGAATGGCAACTTCTTCCTCCAGCAGTTTCCGCCGGCGATCCGACAGCAGGTAATTGTAAAGGGCGGTGCGGATGCGGCTGCGCACGTTCCATCCCATTTCGACAAACCCCGCGCGCGATGCTTCTGCTTGCTGCTGCGCCTGAAGGATTCGCAAACCCCGCTTCCCGGCAGTCTCGATCGTGAAAGATGGCAAGATGCTGTATAAAACGTGCGATTCGGGTTGCGGTTGTAGCCGGCTTCTATTCTCAGTGACGGATTCGCACGCAGGCCGGCGACACGAACACCGGCTTCTGATGCCACCAGCTTCGCCCGGGCGAGAGCGAGATCGGAACTAAATAGTAGCCAACGAGAGATGCAGCCGCTGAGCCCGGCAGCAAGTAAGGCGATCGCAAGCGTAACAGGGACACGCATTCTCCGAAGTCCAGTTTGACAGCCGAACCTGACGTTCACATGGAGCGAAAATGACGAATTCGTCATCTTCCGGCAGCCGGGTTGCTGCCTCATCCATGAAGGCGCACACTGGTTATGGAGCGTGACAATGCGGCTGCTGATTGTCGAAGACGAACCGAAAACCGCTGCCTATCTCACGAAGGGATTGGGCGAAAACGGATTTGTCATCGACCTGGCTCAGGATGGCTACTAGGCGCTCAACTTCACCGCGGCTGCGAAGTATGACCTGATCGTACTGGACATCATGCTCCCACGGCGGGATGGATGGTCGGTGCTCGAAGCCTTGCGCGCACGGGGCGATCCTACGCCGGTGATTTGTTTGACCGCGAGTGATGCGGTAGAAGATCGGGTAAAAGGTCTTCAAGGTGGCGCGGATGACTATCTCACCAAGCCCTTTGCGTTCTCGGAACTGCTGGCAAGAGTCCGGACGGTTTTGCGCCGTTCTCCGCAACGCGTGCCCGATTTGATCCGCATTGCCGATTTGGAAGTTGAGCTCGCGCGCCAACGGGCGACCCGCGCTGGGCGGCGGCTCGAGCTAACCCATAAGGAGTTTTCACTGCTGGCGCTGCTGGCGCGCCATGCGGGCAATGTGCTCTCGCGTACGGGAATAGCCGAGCAGGTATGGGACATGAATTTCGATTGCGATACGAACGTAGTCGACGTGCACGTGCGGCGGCTCCGATTGAAAGTGGATGACCCGTTTCCGCGGAAACTAATTCGAACCGTTCGGGGCGTCGGGTACGCGCTTGAAGAGGAATAACCGATTGAAACCGGGCAAACGGAGAAGTATTGCGTGGCTAGTCTTCGTTTGGTACGCCGGTTCCGCTTTTCTCTTGCTTGCGGGAGGAACCGGATTCCTATATTTCGTCCTGGCGCGCAGTTTTGACCGCGAGAACACGGAATATCTGACGGAAAAAACACGCATCCTCGAAACGCTGCTGCGGGAACATCCGGGTCAGCAAGCCACGGTTCAGTGGGAGGTTGAAAGAGAATCACTGGCGCATCCATCGATACGTGTGCTCTCGCGTGTCTCGGGGTCCAACGGGAAGGTCCTCGTCGAGACTTCCGGTATGGCCTCCGACCTGCCACCGGCTGCTTTCCCCGAAGCGGTGGACGTCAACACAGAAGCCATCGAGACGAGAGACATTCGGGCCTCCAACGGAAGGATGTACCGGCTGGCCGCAACACGAACCGGGAGTGGCGGGGAGAGCAGGCCATATACGCTCCAGGTTGCAGTCGACCTGACGTTTGAGAAAGATCTCCTCAGCGGTTATCGCCGTCAGCTTTGGATTGTGCTCGGCCTTGGCCTCGTTGCGTCTATCTTGATTGGACGCCGGATCGCAGTCCAGGGTCTTCGGCCATTGGGTGAGATTTCGGAGACCGTGCGCCGGACTCGTTCGACGAACTTGCGTGAGCATGTGCCTCTGGATCGGATGCCTTCCGAAGTGCAAGAACTTGCCTCCACCTTCAACGACATGCTCGATCGGCTGGGCGACTCCTTCGAGAGGCTCTCCCGCTTTTCGTCTGATATTGCCCACGAGTTGCGAACTCCCCTCAACAACCTTCGAGGAGAGATAGACCTTGCACTTTCCAAGAGGCGCTCCGCCGAAGAATACGTGGATCTGCTGGGCTCGCTGTCGAAGGAATGCGAGCAGCTGACGCGTCTGATCGACAGCCTGCTATTCCTCGCTCGCGCGGAGCAGCCCGCCATGCAGATCAGCCGGGAGAAGTTGGATATCGGACACGAACTGCAACTGGTTTGTGATTTCTATGAGGCCGCTGCGGGAGAGGCGGGCGTCCATTTGACGGTCACTGCTCCCCAAGACCTCAGGTTCCAGGTCGACCGAACTTTATTTCAGCGTGCGGTGGCCAACGTGGTGCAAAACGCTTTGTCACATACGCCAAGCGGTGGCGAAGTCCACCTCGAAGCACGGAATGGAACCGGAGAATTGCTTGTCAAAGTCTCCGACTGTTTCTATTCACTCGACCGTGGCGCCGCAATCCGGGTGCCCGCAGCCGCACCGTGTTTCCACAATTGGCCCCGCCTGCTCGCAATATCTCCCGCAGTAGCGGCTTTCCTCCGCCGCCTCGCAGTTGCAGCCCGGACGGGCACATTTCTCGCCTACTTCCGGCATTCGTGAACCTCCTACTTCTTTGCCGCCGCCTCTAAGGCTTCCAGTTCCCGGCCGGCTTCCGCCAGCTTTCCCTGAGACGTCAGCTCTTTGTACCGCTGGAAATGCCGCCGGATCTGATCCAGCCTTCTGTCGTTATCCCCTCCTCCCGTTGACGTCATGGATGGAGCCTTCGGCGGCGGTGTTCCGGGCGGCGTTTCCGTCGCCGGCTGCGAGGGCAGCTTCATGCCGGTGATCTCCGCCAAAGCCTGCTCGTAGGTATCCGAATACACCAGCGAATTTCCCACCGCGATCGCCACCTTCTTCAACTGCGGCATCCTTGCCTGGTTGGCCTGAATGTAAATCGGCTGGATGTAGATAAACGTGTCTTCAATCGGCATCACCAGCATCTGGCCCCGTAAAACCTGAGATCCCTGCTGATTCCAGAGCGACAAGTCCTTCGAAATATTCTGGTCCTGATTAATGCGCGCCTCGATTTGCAGCGGGCCAAAGATTAGCTCCTGTTTCGAGAGCTGCAAAAACAGCAGTTCGCCCAGTTTGTCGCCGTCGCAGCGGGCCGCCATGAAGCCGATCAGGTTATCCTTATTCCTCGGCGTAAACGGAATCATCAGCAGGAACTCCGGTTCGGTTCCTCCCGGCAATGTCGCCACAACATAGGTCGGCTCGACCATCGTAGGTTTGGCGTCCTGCGAGCTCACCGCCCGGGCAATGTCCCAGGCATCCTCTTTGTTGTAGAAGGAATCGGCATCCTTCATGTGGAAATTGCGGTACATGTCCGCCTGCACCCGGAACAGCACCTCGGGATACCGCGCATGCTCTCGCAGATCTGCCGGCATTTCCGAAGCGCCGCGCAGCAGCTTGGGAAATAAATGCGCGTAAGCTTGGATGATCGGGTCTTCGGTATCGAAGATGTAAAAATGAACATCGCCGTCATAGGCATCCACCGTAGCCTTCACCGAGTTGCGAATGTAATTCACGTTCGAGGACTGGGGCAGGTCCACGTTGCGCGAATACGGGTGGGCCGACGAGGTCGTATACCCGTCCATCATCCATACCAATCTTCCCGCGGCCGTCAGGACCAGGTAGGGATCTCTATCCCAGGTGAGAAACCCCGCCAGCTTCGACGCCCGTGCCCGGATGTTCCGCCGGATCATCATCCGGCTCTCCGGCGTTAAAAAGCCGGTCAACAGAATATTGGGATCCGCATAAGCCGTCGCCGCCGCCAGCCGCATGCCCAGCGAGGACGCCGGAAATCCGCCCGTCCCCTCATATTTCGTATGCACATTCTCCGCCCCGGAAGGATAATTGAACTCCGGCTGCGCCGTCCGCACGAATACCGGTTCATGCGTTACCTCGCCGAAATACAGCTCCGGCCGGGTCAGCTTTAAACTGGGCGTCTTCACTTCCGGCGGCGCATTCTGAATCATCAGAACAGGCAGCCCGTCCTGGGTGATGCGGTTCGCTTCCGCCACCACCACCCCATACCCATGGGTATAAATGAAGTGCGGGTTCATCCACCGCCCGCGGGCATCGGCGGGTAATTGGCGCACATCCAATTCCCGCGGAGTCAGCATCACCTGCCGTAACTGCCCGTCAATCCGGTAACGGTCCACGTCGGTGTCATTGAATACGTAATAAGGCCGCAGTGCCTGGATTTGCGTCACCGTATCGTGAAATGCCCGCCAATCCCACAGCCGCACATTGTCCAGCAGCGGCTTGTGTTTGGCCGGATCGATTCGCGCGCTCAGCGTTGTCTTGAACTCCATCTCCTTGGCGCGCCGGTTCAATCCGAAAGCCGACCTCGTCGCATCGATATGACGATGAATGTACGGTCTCTGCAGCGAAATCTCGTTGGGGCGCACGTACACCGCATGCACCGCCCGCGGAACCACCGCTTCGAGAATCATCGGAACGACGATGACGGCCCCCATCAGGACCCATTTTCGTCCGAAAGCCAACGCCAAAGCGCCTACGCAGCCGGCAATGCTCAGCCAGCGCAGCGGCAGCCGGAACTTCTCATCCACATAGTCGATCCCCACCATGAACACGTGGTCGTTGGTCAACATCTCATAGCGGTCCAGATATCGATCCACCACGAACGCCGCCAGAAACACCACCACCACGTTCCGCAGGAAGTGCGATTCAAAAACGGGAGTGAAATCGAAGTCGCTCCATTCAATCTCGCCCGCCGCGCTCAGCCGTGGCCCGCGATCCTTCAAACTCCAGAACAGGTGGGCGCCCAGATTTACCAGCCCGCCCAACACCGCAAACACCAGCACCGCCCGCAACAACATCTGGTAGAACGGCAGCTCGAACAGATAGAAAGGCAGCGGTTTGTTGAACACGGGGTCGTGCCACGCCGTCGCCGCTGCCGGAAGCTGCCTGCCTCCCACAAACAGAACCGCCGTCCAGTTGTCCACCACCGCGGAGGCGGCCAGATAGGCCAGAACCAGCAGCGCCAGCGTAGACAACTTGGCGTAGAGGGGAGTCCGCCCCAAACCGCTCCCGGCCGCCTTCAAGCCTCGCGCGTGCGCGATCCACAACAGCACAAACCCCAACACCGCCGCAATGACTACGGGCACAAACCCGTAAAGAATTGTGCTGAAAAGCGTGTCCAGTTGCCCCAGTTCTTTCCACCATTCGTACTCCAGAATCCATGCCGCGAATCGCCGGATCATGGTGAGTCCGAATAGTCCCAGAACGACGAGCAAGATGGTCCACGGAGTTCGGTCAGCCCGTGCCCCGTTCATAACTTAAAGCTCCTTGTCTTTTCGCCAAACGAATCGGCCATTGACAATCGTGGCGGCTGGTCCGCCCCGGAACTCACGGCCTTGGAAGGGCGTGTTCCGGCTCTTCGAGAAGGATCTGTTTACATCGTAGATCCAATTCCCATCGAGATGAAAAATGGTGAGATCGGCAATCGCGCCTGGCGCCAGCGTTCCCCTGTCCAGATTGAGTATGCGAGCAGGCGCCGTGGTGAACATGCTCACCAGCTTCATCAACGGCACGCGCTCGGTATGGATAAAGGTTTCGAGTGACAGGGCGATCGCCGTTTCCAGTCCCAGGATTCCAAACGGACACCGCTCAAACTCCTGCATCTTTTCGCTGCCCGGATGCGGCGCATGGTCCGTCGCAATCGCGTCAATGGCGCCCGATACCACGCCGTCAATGGCCGCGCCCACATCGCAACGGTCCCGGAGCGGAGGCTTCATCTTGAAATTGCTGTCATAGGGGATGATATCGTCATCGCTCAGCGCAAAGTGGTGCGGACATACTTCGGTCGTCACCGGCAGCCCCAGCGATTTCGCGTGCTTCACCATCGCGATCGAATTCCTTGAGGAAATATGGGCCACGTGGAAACGCGCGCCGGTCACCTGCGAAAGCAGGATGTCTCGAGCCACCATCACGTCTTCCGAACACGCCGGGATGCCCCGCAGCCCCAGCGTAATGGAACGTAGCCCCTCATGCATATCGCCGCCGGCGCTCAAATGCAGATCTTCGCAATGGTCGATCACCGGCAGTTCGAAAGATCGCGCCATCTCCATCGCCCGCCGCATCACGCGGGCATTCATCACCGGCCGCCCATCGTCGGAAATAGCCACGATGCCCGCTTTTTTCATCGATCCGATGGCCGCCAGTTCCTCGCCCGCGCTCCCCTTGGTAATGGCTCCAATGGGAAATACATTCACCACCGCATGCTTCCGCGCCCGCTCCACGATGTAGCTCGTCACCGTCACACTGTCGTTCACAGGCTGCGTGTTCGGCATGCAGCAGATCGACGTAAACCCCCCCGCCGCCGCCGCCCTCGAGCCGCTCTCAATGGTCTCGGAATGCTCAAAGCCCGGTTCCCGCAAATGCACATGCATGTCGATAAAACCCGGCGCCACAATCATGCCCGAAGCGTCAAAGATCTCCGCCTCCACCGTGCTGATGCGCGGAGCCACCGCGGCGATCCGGTCATCCTCCACCAACACATCGGCGCTCCCGTCAAACCCGCTGCCGGGGTCAACCACGCGTCCATTCTTGATCAACAACTTCGCCATGGAGATTTACTTCATGATCCTTTCGAGCACCGCCATGCGCACCGCAATTCCGTTCTCCACCTGGTTTAATATCACGGAACGCTGGGAATCGGCTACGTCGGAAGCGATCTCCCTCCCCCGGTTGATCGGCCCCGGATGCATCACCAGCACGTCCGGCGAGGCTGAATCGAGGTGTTCCACACGCAATCCATAAAACGGATAATACTCGCCTGCGGGAAACTGCGACTCGTTTTGCCGCTCCAGTTGCACCCGCAGCATCATGATCACATCCGCATCCTTGATCGCCTCTCGCAAGCTGTGCGTCAACCGCACGCCGCGCGCCAGTTTCGCCATCTCCGGTGGAAGCAGGGAAGCGGGACCGCACAACACGATATCCGTCATGAATTTCGATAACAGATAGATGTTTGAACGCGCCACCCGGCTATGCACGATATCGCCGATGATCGCCACCCGCAGCCCTTCGAGCGAAGACCGGTGATCGAGAATCGTCAACGCATCAAGCAGCGCCTGCGTCGGATGCTCATGCGTGCCGTCGCCTGCATTGATGATCGGCGCCCGCAGGTGACGCGCCAGAAAGTGCGGCGCCCCGCTGGCCGCATGCCGCATCACGATCGCATCCGGCTTCATCGCCGCCAACGTGTTCAGGGTATCCACCAGCGACTCGCCTTTTTGTACGCTCGATCCCGACGCCGTAATCGACACCGCATCCGCTCCCAGACGCTTCGCGGCAATCTCGAAACTCGTCCGCGTCCGCGTCGAAGCTTCGAAGAACAGGTTCACGATCATCCGCCCGTGCAGCAATTCCAGCCGCTTGTTCGTCTGATTCTGCAGCGGCTGAAAATCCTTTGCCCTGGCCAGGATCGCCTCGATCTCCTCGCGTCCGAGGTCTTCGATTCCTAACAGTCCCTGGGCCATCTCAGTCCAGGCGCTCTACCAGCAGCACCTTCTCCGTTCCATCCACTTCGTTGAACTTTACTTCAATAATTTCCCTCGACGTGGTCTGCACCATCCGGCCCACATAGCGCGCCTCGATCGGCAGTTCCCGATGGCCGCGGTCGATCAGCACCAGCAACTGCACCCGCGCCGCCCGCCCCTGGTCGAACAACGCATCCAGCGCCGCACGGATCGTCCGCCCGGTGTAGAGTACGTCGTCCATGAGCACCACATCCTTGCCCGCCACCGGAAAGGGAATTTCCGTGGCGCTCACTACCGGCGTTGCCCCCACCGTCGACAAATCGTCGCGATACAGATTGATGTCCAGAATCCCAACGGGTATCTTGCGCCCTTCCAACGCCTCTATTTTTGCCGCCAGCCGCTGCGCCAGCGGTACGCCGCGGCGGCGAATGCCGATGAAGGCCAGCTTATCCAGATCCTGCGTTTTTTCCAGAATTTCATGCGCCAGCCGCACCAGCGTGCGGTCAATTTCGGACGCGCTCATCAATTGGGATTTTTCTTTGATTGCGAGCATAGGCTTTTAAGTAACGGGTCCAGCGTAACACGGTTGCCGGCTATACCTTCTGTACGCGCCGCAAGGTGTAGATCTCCGGATGCACCCGCCCGGTCTCCAACCGCTTCCAATCGTCGTTGACGTGGATCAGCTTCCCGCTCACGTGATTTGATTTCTCCGATGCCAGAAACATCGCCAGTTGCACCTGCCGGTCCGGCGGAACCCCCCCGGTCAGCCGTACCTGTTGCGAATCCTGGATCTCTTTCCACCCCGCCCGGTCTCCGGCGCGAAGAATCTCATCCGTCATAGCCGTGTAAGTGCCCCCGGGAGCCATGCAGTTGATCTGCACGTTGTGCTCGCGCACTTCCTCCGAAACCGTTTCCACAAACCTCACCAGCGCCGCCTTGGAAGTCGCGTAAGAACTGAAATTGGGCCGCGCCGTCATCGAGCCGCCGCCGCTCAGCGCGATAATCTTGCCCTGCCGCTTCTCGATCATGTAAGGCAATACGGCGCGGCATACATGCATCGGCCCGAAAAGATTGGTCTGTATCGTCTCCTGCCACTCCTTCGGAGCGCATTCCGCAAACGGGCCGATCGGCCCTTGAATGCCCGCCGCGCAAATCACCACCTGCACATCGCCATGCTGCGATCGCGCCCGATCGATGGCCGCATGCACCTGTTCGTAATCGCGCACGTCGGCGCGGATTCTTAACGAATTCCCCCCGGCATGTTCAATTTCCAGGTGCGCCAGGTCCAGTTCCGCCTTACTGCGCGCCAGTAAGGTCACCCGCGCGCCGGCGGCGGCAAATCCGATCGCCAGCCGTTTGCCGATTCCCCGGCCCGCGCCTGTGATGAACACACTCCGGTCCTGCAGTGGACGCACAACTTAAAGTACCAGAGTAGCCGCAGCGCTACGAATTCAAGATACCGGGCAGCCGGCCAGTGCTGTCGGCGAACCGGTCCACCGGCGTTCCGAAAGCATCGAGCATCGACACATACAGGTTAGCGAGCGGGGTATCCTCGCCATACACCAGGTGCTGGCCGCTTGCCAGCCGGCCGCCCGCGCGTCCGCCAATCACCAGCGGCAGATTGTGCGGATCATGTTTGTCGCCGTCGCGCAGCCCCGCGCCCAGAAGGATCATCGAATTGTCGAGCACCGTGCCTTCGCCTTCCTTCATCTCCTTCAGCTTGCGCAATAGGTAGGCGTACTGTTGCACATGCCAGCGGTTGATGATCTGATAGGCGCGCAGCTTCGCCTCATCCCGCTGATGATGGGACATGTCATGATGTCCGCCCTTCACGCCTTCCAGAAACGAGAAATTCTGATTGCTCACCGCGTTACCGAACATGAAGGTGCAGATCCGCGTGCTGTCCGATTGAAAAGCCAGAGCTATCATGTCCAGCATCAGGCGTACATGTTCGGCGTGCTCTTTCGGCATGCCCGCCGGCCGCGCCGTCTCATCCAGGGGAACCCGCGGTTTCCAGTTGCTCTGCTCCGGACGGCTCGCGCGCTGCAGGCGGTCTTCGAGCGAACGCACCACCGACAGGTACTCATCGATTCGCTGCCGGTCGTTGACTCCTAGTTTCTGCCGAAGTTGCTTTGCATCGTCCAGCACCCGGTCCAGCAGCAGCACATCCTGCTTCGCGGAACTCTCCTGCGGCCGGCCCGCGCGGAAAAGCCGTTCAAAAACGAACCGCGGGTTGATCTCCCTCGCCAGCGGGCTGTTCGGACCGCTCCAGGCGATATGCGATCCGTACACCCGCGTATAGCCGACGTTCTTATCGACACCGGTGGACACCGGAGAAATACCCAGTTCCAGCGAGGCGAACGGCGTTTGCTTCCCGGCGCTCTGCGCGGCCACCTGATCCATGGAAACGCCATTGCAGTTGATATCCACGCCCAGCGTCTTGGTTACCGTCGTACACGTCAGAAAGCCCGAGGTCTTGACGTAATGGCCCTCCCCGCCTTTGCTGCCCTGGTTCCAAAGGTTGGTCAGCACCAGCAGGTCATCCTTCAGATCCTGTAGCGGCTCCAGGCTGGGCGAGAACTGAAAATCCCGGCCCGCGCCCTCCGGCGTCCATTTTTCCGGATGAACGCCGTTCGCCATGTAGAGCACGGCCAGGCGCACCGGCGCCTTCGATCCACTGATGGCGGCACGCGCCGAAGCCGGAGTCATCGCTTCCAGCCAGGGAAGGGCCAACGCGGCGCCGGTTCCACGCAGCAGCGTTCGGCGGGAGAGCTTCATTGATCCTCCTGGACCGGCAGGCCGGGCTTCACACCCGCCTGATAGCGGAACGGTACGCTCCACACGATCTCTTTTATTAGTGTATGCGAACTATAGCCGTTTTTCTCCAGTTGCTCCACGATGCGGTCCACCGTGCAATAATCCGGCAACGTCAGCCCGCGCCCCAGCGCATAGCCTAGCATCTTCGCGGTCAGATTTCGCACGAACAGATCTTTACGGCTGAGCAAAACGGCCTTTAATTGATCGGGCCCGTCAAAGGCTGTGCCATCCGGCAACTCGCCTTTACTATCAATCGCCTTGCCCGCATCTTCCGTTCGCCATCGTCCCAGCATGTCGTAATTTTCCAAACCAAAGCCAAGTGGATCGATTCGATTGTGACAGCTTGCGCAAACCGGATTCTCACGATGCCGCATGAGCCGCTCGCGGACCGTCTGCGGAGCGTCCCCGCTGTGTACTTCCTTCAGCTCGGGAACATTCGGCGGAGGAGGAGGCGGCGGCGTGCCGAGAATCGCATCCAGCACCCATTTTCCCCGCAGCACCGGACTGGTGCGCTGTGGATAGGACGATACCGCCAGCACGGCCGACATGCTCAACAGGCCCCCGCGATGGCTATTCCCGGGAAGCTCGACCCGTTTCGGCTGCTGTCTCAGCCCCTTATCCGGAAGTCCGTAAAAACGCGCTAGCTTGTTCGTAAGGATCGTGAACTTTGCATCCAGCAGAGTGAGCAGCGGCAGGTCATTGGTGACGATCTCCTGAAAGAACAGGATCGGCTCGTAACGGATCGCCGATCGAATCTCCGCATCGTAATAATCCTTTGAAAGCTGGGGATCGGGCTTGATGTCCCGCCCCAGTTCCCGCGTGTTCAACCATTGCTCGACAAAATTCTCCGCGAGGCCGAGCGATTTCGCATCCTTCAACAAGCGTACGATCTGCTCATTGAGAACCTCCCGCTCCTGAAGCTTGCCTTTCGCAGCCAGTTCCGTAAGCGTCTTGTCCGGCATGCTGCCCCAGAGAAAGTAAGAGAGACGGGTGGCAAGAGCGTAATTGTCCAATAGCCGCGGACCGGGCTGTCGATTCGTGTCTTCCACCCGGAATAAAAAATGCGGCGAAATCAGAACGGCCCGGAGTGCGAACTGAATCGCGTCATTATAGGTCTCCCCGCGCGCCATGGCCCCGCGAAACATCGCCAGGTAGCGCTCGATCTCTTCCGCCGGCGTGGGGCGCCGGAAAGCCCTAGGCAGGAACGCCTCCAGCACCTTGCGTGCCGCTGGCTCCGGAGTAGTGGTGTCATTCGGCTCGGCAATGAGAAACGCGGCGCGCGATCGTGGATCCTGGGAGCCGTAGTGAACCGCCTCCTTTGCCGCTTCCAGATATTTTTCGGCATGAATCGGCGAAAGGAAGAGCGTCTCAGCCGCATTATCAAAGCCCTCTCCCCCCGCTCCGTCGGCGGGAAGCGCGCGCCCGGCATTCACCTGAATGTTCAATAAATCGCGGACCGTGGCCGTATACTCGCTGCGGTTCAACCGCCGCGTGGGCGATGGCCCGGGGATAAGCCCTGACACGCAGGCGGCTGACCGCAGAGTCTGCTCCATCCAGGTCGAGAATTCTTCCCGCTGCTCGATCGATGGCGCCGGATGCCCCTTCGGCGGCATTTCCCCGCGGCGTACCCGCGCAACCGCCCGGGTCCACAAAATGGGGCGAGCCAGCGCGCTTTCGAGCGTCGGAAACTTCGCCAGATCAAATCCCCCTACCGCTGTTTTTCCCTGGTGGCATTTCTGGCAGTAAGTCTTCATCAGCCCGCGCGCCTCGCGAAAGGAATACGTTGCGGAGGGCTGAGCAGCGAGGTGTCCGACGGTGACCAGTAGAACGTAAATCAGCTTTGACAGCACCAATTCGAATTCTAGCAAGGCGCGGCCAACGCCTTATAGAATGGCAGGGTTCGGCGCCCGGACTGGGGTAGATTGAGAGTATGCCTCAGAGCGACGAGGAACTGGCCCAACTGGTGCAGCAGCTAAACCGCGCCAAGCCGAAACAGCCTGAGACAGCGCGCCCCGTGCTGCTGCGTCCCGGACAGAAAGCCGAGTTGGGAGAAATCCTGCGCACCGCCCTTCGCTATCAGGCTTCCGATGTATTGCTCGTCCCCGATACTCCGGTTTGTTTGCGTTCCCACGGGAAGCTTGAAATGCTGGGCGGCGCGCACCTCGCTTCCGACCAGATCCGCTCCCTGGTGGAGCCGCTATTGAACGCCAGACAGATTCAGGATTTGCAGGCGCAGCGCTCCATCGACGTCGGCTTCACCGATGAGCATGTGGGCCGGGCGCGGCTGAATCTCCACTTTCAACGCGGCGGACTGGTAGCGTCCATTCGGTTGCTGCCGGCCCGCGTGCCGACCTTCGAAACACTCAATCTTCCATCCACATTGGAGAGGCTCATCGAAAGGCGTCAGGGACTGATCCTCGTGACAGGGGCTACGGGATGCGGGAAAAGCTCCACGCTGGCCGCTTTCGTCAATGCCATTAACACCCGGCGCTGCGATCACATCATCACCATCGAAGATCCGATTGAGTTCCTCCACAGCAACCAAACCTCCGTGGTCGAACAGATTGAAGTGGGTTCGGACACGCCCAGCTTCGTCGCTTCCCTGCGCAGTATTCTACGCCAGTCGCCCGACGTGATCCTGGTCGGCGAGATGCGCGATTGCGAAACCGTGGAGACGGTGCTGCGCATCGCCGAGACTGGCCACCTCGTGCTCTCCACGCTCCACACCAATGATGCGACACAGGCCATCTCGCGCATCGTGGATGCATTTCCCGCTCCCCAGCAGCCGCAGATCCGGCAGCAGTTGTCACTCGCACTGCATGCGATCATCTGCCAGCAACTCGTCCCCGGTATTGATGGCAAGGGCCGTTTTCCCGCCCTCGAGATCATGATTGCCACCGACGCGATTCGTAACCTCATTCGCAAAAGTGAGGATCACCAGCTTTATTCCCAGTTATCGATCAGCCGCGCCGAGGGAATGCGGACCATGGAGCAGTCGCTCTCGGAGCTGCTTGCCGCCCGCCGCATCACGCGGGAGACGGCAATGGCCCACTGCTTCCGGGCGGACTCCATGCGCCGCTACCTGGATGTGTAGCCAGCGATAATGGGGTGTATGCCTCACATCCGCCCCAACGATCCCGCTTGTGAAGCCTGGAACAAGATGCTCATTGATGACTTCCTGCAAAAGGGGTTCTACCACAGCATCCCGCTCCCCGATGGCCGCGTGCTCGAGGGCATCATTCCGCTTGACGCCCTATACGACCGCGTGCGGGAGTTTCCGATTCCCCAGAATCTGGCCGGAAAACGCGTTCTCGATATCGGCACCTGGGACGGCTTTTTTGCGTTTGAAATGGAGCGCCGTGGAGCCCAGGTCACCGCTATTGACGCCACCGAGGTCGACAATTTTTACGTCGCCCATCAGCTTCTCCATTCGAAAGTCGAATACCACGTGCAGGACGTCTATGAGCTCACCCCGCAGCGGAATGGATATTTCGACATCGTCTTCTTCATGGGCGTGCTCTATCATCTGAAGCATCCGCTGCTGGCGCTGGAACGCGTCTGCGAGGTGACAAAGGAAATCGCCGTGGTCGAGTCCTTTGTCACCAATGAGGCCCCCACAGAAGAAATTCCCGCTTTGCAGTTTTACGAGACCAGCGAGTTGCTGGGGCAGATCGACAACTGGTGCGGACCCAACGTCCAATGCCTGCTCGCATTCTGCCGCACCGCCGGTTTTGCCCGGCCCGCCTTGATTCGCGTGAATCGCCAGCGGGCCATGGTTGCCTGCTATCGCCATTGGCTTCCGGAGCCGGTGTATCCCACGGCGGAAGCTTTAAATCTGCTTGCCTGCACGCACGCCGGCAATTACGGCATGAACGTTACTCCCAGTAAAGACGATTACCTCAGCGCTTTTTTCAAGAGCCAGGAGTCCGGGCTCAATTTAGAAAATGTCTTCCCGGAAGTGGGCGGTTACGGAATTCATCCCGTGGCCGTATTCAGTTCCGGCGGCGATGGATGGCAGGCGAGTTTCCGGCTCCCTCCCGGGTTGAAAGCAGGCTGGCATGATGTTCGTCTGCGCACCGCGAATAGCCGCTTCTCCAATCCGGTACGGGTCGCCATCGATGTGCCGGCACAGGCCGAATCTCTCAAGATCACCGGCGCTTGTGACGGTAAAACCTGGCAGCCGGGTGAAATTACCGCTTCCGATGACTCCTTCGTCTCGCTCTGGGTAGCGGGGCTTCCCGTCAACGGCGACCGCGGCAACGTCCGCGTCTACCTGGGTGCGAAACGTCTTCAGCTCCACGAAGTCACCCCCGATAAGGGGGACAAGGAGCCCCGGCAGGTGAACGCAAAACTGCCCAAGAGCTTCCCCCCGGGGCGCTACGACCTGGTGGTTACGCTCGGGGAAACCAAATCCGAACCGATGCCGATGAGAGTCAAGTAGGGGCCGGGATGCCCCTGGTGGAGTTCCGCAACGTCTCGTTTGAAATCGGCGGCAATCGGATTCTTTCCGATCTCAACCTCACCGTCGAGTCCGGCGACACGCTGGTGTTGCTCGGACGCAGTGGATCCGGTAAGACAACCGCGCTCAAAATGACCAACGGGTTGCTCTTCCCCACTCGCGGCCAGGTGTTCGTCGAAGACCGCCCAACCACCGCGTGGGACCCCATTCGCCTAAAGCGCCGTATCGGCTATGTGATTCAGGACGTCGGATTATTCCCGCATCTCACAGTCTCAGAGAACGTCGGCTTGGTCCCCAAACTCGAAGGCGCCCCGGCTGCCGAAGTGGCGCAGCGGGTCGCGCGCCTCCTCGACGAAGCCGGATTGCCCGCAACAGTCTTCGGCGCCCGTTATCCGCGCCAGCTTTCCGGCGGACAGCGTCAGCGGGTCGGTGTATCCCGTGCTTTAGCCGCCGATCCCCCGCTGCTGTTGTTCGATGAACCCTTCGGAGCGCTCGACCCCGTGACGCGGCTCGAACTGCAGCAGCAGTTTCTCAAATTGCGCCGGGACTTTCAGAAAACTTCAATCTTCGTGACTCACGATATCCGCGAAGCGATCCGGCTTGGGACGAGAATAGCCGTGCTCGCCGGCGGGCGTCTCGAAGTGGCCGCCGCTCCAGCCGAATTCCGCGCCGTGCAGACGCCGGAAGCACGCGCCTTTCTGGCATGTCTCGAGGATTAACAACGCCATGCGCTCCGATCTGTGGAACGACCTCCTGCAACTGACTGCCGAACATCTGGTGCTGGTAGTAACTGCCATGGCGTTCGCCATTCTGCTCGGAGTCCCGTTGGGAATTGTCGTGGCCCGGCACGCAGGCCTTCGCCGCTGGCTGCTCGGGTTTGCCAGTGTCATGCAGACTATCCCCAGCCTGGCCCTGTTCGGTTTCCTCATCCCTGTTCCGCTCATCGGAGGCATCGGCAAGCGCACCGTCATCGTGTCCCTGGTGCTGTACGCCTTGCTGCCGATCCTGCGTAACACGTTCGTGGGGATTGCGGGGGTGGACGCGGCCGTCCGCGAATCGGCGATCGCCATGGGGATGACTCAGACACAGTTGCTGCGCATGGTGGAACTGCCGCTGGCCGCCCGTACCATCCTTGCCGGAATCCGCGTGGCGGCGGTGGCAACCATCGGCACCGCCACCATCGCGGCAGCCATCGGAGGCGGCGGGCTCGGCGTATTCATTTTCCGCGGCGTCGCCTCCGTCGACACGGCCCAGATATTGGCGGGAGCCGTGCCCTCGGCATTAATGGCACTATTGGCGGATGGGGGATTGGGATGGATCGAACGAAGATTTTCAGCGCGCTGATCGCTTTAGCTGTTCTCTGCGGCTGCTCCGGTTCCAGGACGAACCAAGTCGTAGTGGGTTCGAAGAACTTCACCGAACAAGTAGTGCTCGGAGAAATCGTCGCGCAGCACCTCGAGCGGCGGCTGCAGCTGAAAATAGACCGCAAGCTCAACCTTGGCGGCACCCTGCTAGCTCATCAGGCGTTGCTCAGCGGCGGCATAGACCTCTATCCGGAGTACACCGGCACCGCGTTGACGGTAGTTCTGAAGGACACCATCGCAACCGATCCAAAAACCGTGCTGGCGCGCGTCCGATCGGAGTATCTACGCCGCTTTCAGGTGGCTATGCTCGACCCGCTGGGTATCGATAACGGCTTCGCCATGGTGGTGCGTGGTGAGGATGCTCGCGCCCATCATCTGGAAACGCTCAGCGATGCGGCCAAAACCCCCGGCGGATGGGACCTCGGAGCCGGTTACGAATTCCAGCAGCGCCCGGATGGCCTGGCCGCTCTCAGGAATACTTACAACCTGACGTGGAAGTCATCACCGCACAGCATGGACCTGGGGCTTCTGTACAAAGCTATGGAGCAAAAGCAGGTGAGCATGATCGCCGCCAACGCCACCGATGGCATGCTGTCGAAACTGGATCTCAAGGTGCTGCAAGATGATAAGCATGCATTTCCGCCTTACGAGGTTTGCGTGGTTGTGCGGGAAGAGCGCCTGCGCGCGACGCCGGGATTGAAGGAGGCGCTGCAGGAGCTCAGCGGCAAGTTCACGAACCGCAAGATGCAGGAACTGAATCAGCAGGTTGACGGCCAGCATCGCGCCGTCGCCGAGGTTGCGGCGGAGTTCCTGAAGGGCGCCGTCGCGCCGTGAAGCCGCCGCGCGATCGGTAACCTTCGCTAAACACCTAACCTCCGTAACCGAGGCGCGACCGTGAGGGAGTCGTTCCCGACGGGTACTGTAAGCCTCGGTCTAGTCGGGCAGCTTCTCCCCAGGCTCGGGCAGGAAAAAGCTGGCGATCACGCCGATCGCAAAAACCAGCAGCGCCACGATCCCAGCGGCATTCGCCAATTTGACCGACGGCGTAAGTCCCGGAGCGATATTCGCCAGGTTGGTGGTAAGCAGCGCGGCGGAGGTTCCCAGCATGCGTCCCCCCACATTCGCCGCGAAGCTTTCACCCGTACCCCTGAGATATGTGGGATACATGTGCGGCAGGTAATTCCCCCAGAAGCTGAACTGCGCCACCGTCACCAGCCCCGCTAGAAAAATGCCAATCTTCAGAAGCTCCAGGTTGTCCTTGGCGAAAAAGAAAAACACGCAGGGGACAATGATCAAACCGGGAACCTGGAAAACCCGCAGCAAGGTACGGCGGCTGAGAATCCTTATAGCGAGGAACGCAAGAATCACCCGTCCCACAAGTCCGCCGATTTCCTGGTACTGCTGCACCACGCTGACGATTTGCTGTTGCGCCGCTCGTGGAAGATTTGCCACTTCGGGGAGCCCGGGCACGATGCGCGGCAAGTGTTGAATGGCCCCAAACGCTGCTCCGTAGCTGCAGGCAAACATGAGCGCGGTGACCAGAGTCACTTTCAGGTATTGCGGCTGGAAAAGCTCGCCCATGTTCGGACGTTTCAACGTGCCCTCATCCTTACGTTTCTTCCAGGCCGGTGATTCCGGCAGGAAGGGCCGGATGATCATCAACGGGATCGCCGGAATGATGCCTGAAATCAACGTGTAGCGCCATGCCTGGTGTTGGCCGAAGATCGCCGGAAACGAGCTCGCATAAGTTACCGCCAGGTAATAGGAAACGTTGGCGAGCATGCCGCCGATCGAGGAGAACGCTTGCGTGTAACCGAGCACGGACTCGCGCTGCTTGGGATGAGGAAACAACTCCGCGAGCCATGCCACGGCGGCCACGAACTCCACGCACAGTCCAATAAAAGTGGTGCAGCGGAAGAACAGAAGCATGGGTAACGAGGTGGAAAGGCCCGCGCCCACCGCGGACACTCCATAAAGCAGAATGCTCCACACCAGCACCCGCCGGCGTCCCCACAGATCGGTGAGGTACCCGCCGATCGTACCGAAAATGCCGCCCGCAATCGCCGGCACAAAAAACAGCCACCCCACCCATTGGTTGAAGGCGGGCGTTCCCGGCTTCAGTCCTCCAAGTTCTGCGAGAACCGGTCCCGCCACCAAAGGGAAGACCAGAATCGAATAGATGTCAAAGGCGAACCCCAGCGCGGCAACAAAACAGATGAGCCACTGAATAGGGGTCAGGCGTGGGGCGGGCGCGTCACTGTTTACCATAGGGTTGATCGTTCAGTTTATCCAAATCTGACCCGGTATGGTTTTTTGGTTCCAACCAGCTTCTTCGCGGAAACACCGGAGCGAACCCGTTCTTGACACGGTAACCCATTCATCTTTATAATAAACCACAGTTAACTGAAGGGTGCTATCCACGGTTATTCCCAGCTCCTCCCCTCCTTCCCTCCCCGAGGTCCATGCCTCCGTCCCCACTTCCCAGCTCTCTCTGTGGCGACGCATGTTCGCCTTTGCCGGTCCCGCCTACCTCGTCAGCGTCGGCTACATGGACCCGGGAAATTGGGCCACCGACCTCGAAGGCGGAGCTCGCTTCGGCTATCAGCTTCTTTGGGTGCTGCTGCTATCCAATGCCATGGCCGTCTTGCTCCAGACCCTCAGCGCCCGTCTCGGGATCGTCACCAAGCGCGATCTCGCCCAGGCCTGCCGCGACTCCTATCCTAAACCCATCGCGCGCATTCTCTGGATGCTCTGTGAAGTGGCCATCGCCGCCTGTGACCTCGCCGAGGTGCTGGGAGCGGCCATCGGCCTAAACCTGCTCTTCGGACTTCCGCTGCTTGCGGGCGTGATCCTGACCGCCCTCGACACCCTCTTTATCCTCTGGTTCACCCGGTTCGGAATTCGCGTCATGGAGGGCTTTGTCCTCTCCCTGGTGGCGATCATCGCCATTTGTTTCCTGATCGAGATTATTCTTGCCAAACCCCCGTTGGGCGCCATGGCCGCCGGCCTTATCCCGCGGCTGACGGACCAGAGCCTTTACGTCGCCATCGGAATCCTGGGCGCTACCGTCATGCCGCATAACCTCTATCTGCATTCAGCGCTCGTGCAAACACGCCGCATCGGGGAGAGTGTCGAGGAAAAGCGCTCGGCCTGTAAGTTCAACTTCATCGATTCCGTGGTCGCGCTGAACGGAGCGCTGCTGGTAAACGCATCGATTCTGATTCTGGCGGCAACCGTCTTTTTTCAAAGAGGCATTGTGGTGACAGAGATTCAGCAGGCCCACATGCTTCTGGCTCCGCTGCTGGGCACC
This sequence comes from Bryobacteraceae bacterium, assembly GCA_035526195.1. Classification (GTDB taxonomy): domain Bacteria; phylum Acidobacteriota; class Terriglobia; order Bryobacterales; family Bryobacteraceae; genus CADEFT01. The sequence continues at coordinate 1,921 of DATLCW010000328.1, read as the reverse complement.
GCGGCCGCTGGTGCGGTTTTCGCCATTGCGTTGCTTTGCTCCGGCCAGTCGTCTACCCTTACCGGGACCCTGGCGGGCCAGATCATCATGGAGGGCTTCCTCAATTTCCGCATGAGGCCATGGCTGCGCCGCCTGATAACGCGCTCGGTCGCTATCATACCGGCGGTGGTCACCATCGTGTGGGTGGGCGAGCACGCCACCTACAAGCTGTTGATTTTGAGCCAGGTGATCTTGAGTCTGCAGCTTCCCTTCGCCGTGATCCCCCTGATCCATTTCACTTCGGACCGCCAGAAGATGGGGGTCTTCGCCAACAAGACGTGGGTGACGGTGTCCGCCTGGCTCGCCGCAACAATCATCGTAGGGCTCAATATCCGGCTGGCCTGGACCACCATTGGAGGATGGATTGAAACCGCCGGCGCGTGGAGACCGCTGATTCTGGGAATGGTTGTGCCGATCGCTCTGGGGCTGCTCGCGTTGCTCGTCTGGATCACCATCCATCCCTATGTGAAGTCCCGGCAGTCGTCTCAGGCCGGCGGACTGCCGGTTCCCACGGGTCTCGAAACGAGCCTCGCTCCCACTCTGTATCAGACAATTCTCGTGCCCTTGGACCACTCCGCCCGCGATCTGGCCGCCATTTCCCATGCCATGGCGATCGCCAAACAACATGGTTCGAAGCTGGTGCTGTTGCATGTGGAAGAAGGCGTCACCAGCCTGTTATATGGCAATCTCGCGTCCACGGCCGAAATCGAGCAGGGGCGGCACTACTTCGAGGACATTATGCGGACCCTCAAAAAGGAAAACATCGACGGCGAATTGATCGTGCGTTACGCCAAGGATCCCCGTCAGGAGATCGTAAAGGTGGCTCGTGAGGTGAAGCCCGATCTCGTGGTGATGGGAGCCCACGGGCACAAAGGCCTCCAGGACATCATCTACGGAGCGACTATCAACGGCGTCCGGCATGATCTGGATAGTCCCTTGCTCATCGTGAAGGGCAAATGAAGGCTCTGGGTCAGCCACTGCCACACCTGTGTCCATCCAACCCAACCGCCAGCCGCCGTTTGTCCTGAACCTTAACAAAATTAACGAGTCCTGGTTGGCTGGCCGATTGCCTATAAGAGGTTAACAATGCGGTACGTTGGGATCCTAGCCGTACTCGGAAGTTGGCTGCACGCGGCAACGCTGCAACAGCTTTCGATGGAGGACGTGATCCTTAAATCGACTGCGATCGTGAGCGGCAAGGTCGTTGGACAGGCAACGTTGATGCGGGGTCCGGTGATTTACACCCGGTATCGTGTCCACGTAGCGGATCAGTGGAAGGGAATTCGGTGCACAGATGTGGACGTATTTGTGCCCGGAGGGAAACACGGATCCGCTGTTCAGACTTTTTCGGGCTCTCCGAGTCTACAGGAGGGGCAGGATTACCTGCTGTTTCTGTGGACCAGCCGGAACGGCCTGACGCAAGTGATCGGGTTGACCCAGGGTCTGTTCGAAATGAAAAGGGATTCCAAGGGGGAGCCGGTGTTACTGCGCTTAGCGGGCAGTGACACGATGCTGGACTCCTCCGGCAAGGTGGTGGAGGATTCGCCGGTGAGCCTGCGGTTGCGCGAAATGGTCGATCGTATACAACGCTCGCTCGCCGGCGTGGGCCGTTAGTATGGCACCCCATCGCTCAAATGTCGAGAAGTGGAAAGACGGCAATGTAGTCATCAAGCACGTCTTGTTGTTACTCTGCGCTGGGGTGCTGTTTAGCCCCAGCGCTTCTGCATATTATCACTTTGTCCGTTATCTCAGCCGCACCGCTCCGTTCATCGCCGCTCCCGCCAAATACGATCTCAATCTTCTTACCAATAAGACTCTTCCTTACTACATTTCCGAGCAGGGTCCGGCAGGGCTTGCGCCGAATGATACGGCGCAGGGCGTG
>DATLCW010000249.1:0-43874 GCA_035526195.1 Bryobacteraceae bacterium | reverse complement strand
AGTCCTGCAGCAGTTTTCCGAGATACTGCCCGACAGCAAGCTCATTGCCTGTAATCGACTCGATGTCGACTAGCGCCCGTGTGAGTTGAAAGACGTTCATATGTTTTTGTGAGTTTTTCCGGGAATCGAAAGAAGGCGGGAGAGAAGGGGACAGCGGCGGAAGGCGAGTGCTGCCTGCTTCCCGATAGCGCTCCACCCGATGCCGGATGACAGTGGCCAGGATTTAGCCTGGACCCCCAACTACCGCGAAACAGCTTTCACGGCGGTTTCGGCGGTAACTGCCAACCCCTTTCCCGATGCGTCCGAAGCTGCCCGGAACTACCGCACAAGTACTGATGGCTGCCGCGCCTCTACCAAGAAAATATCAGGTTAGCACAACTCAAATCGGATGCGCGCCGTTCCCAGGTGAATTTCATCGCCGTGCTCGAGCGCCGTTCCCTTGCTCGGGCCGCGCGGAAGGCGGATCGATTCCCCGCCGCGGAACAGCCGGGTGCCGCGCCCCCCGCTGAGCGCATCGAACAGCAGGTAGTGCCCGGCTGTGCTGTCCCAGCGGATGAAGGCGTGCTCGCGCGCGATGGTGGTTTCCGATTCCCGGAAGGCCAAGTCATTGATCCGGATAACCTCGCCAATGGCGCTCACCACTTCCCGCAGGCGGCCGATGTTGACGCGTCCGGTAACGATGCGAAGCTCGGAGGATTCCGCGTCCCCTCGCAGCACGGTCAGCTTCGCCGCTAATTGCGCCTTCGGACGCTTATGCGGCGGGCGGGAGGCGCGGGCACAGCGCACTTCGAATGGTACCGGAGATTGCGGGATTGCGGCGATTGCGACGTCGATGGTGAGGCTGCCGACGCGGCATTCTTCCTCAACCAGCATGGCCCGCAGGCGGCTGCTCAGCGGCTCGGGTCCGTTCAGGACGGCGTCGTACGCGGCGCGCTGCTCCTCGCTCTTTGCAAAGATGCGAACTTCCACGCGGCTGTAGGGAAACGCCCGTAGGCCGCGATCCTGGGCAACGATCTTGTCGCGAAGCTGTTCCTGAATTTCTTTGCAGATTTCGATGAGACTTTTTTCGCGCGGCGCTCCCGACACGTCTTTCGCGAGGCCGGTCACGCGGCGCGAAAGGGTCTTTTCCAAATCGTCCAACCAGCTCATGTTGCTTTCTTTCTGCCGGTCCGGGGCGATCGCGGCGGAGACACAGGCGCTTTCTCCGCGGGCTTCGCGAGCGCGCCGAACAGCCCCAGTTCCCGGGCTGCGCCGATCACTTCAGCCGCGATGGGTGCCGCCGCGCGACCTCCATACTGTCCATTCTCTACCAACACGGCGAAGGCGATTCTGTGCTCCGCCGGTCCGGCAAAACCGATGAACCAGGCATGCGACATCCTGGCGTTGCCCAACTCCGCGGTGCCTGTTTTTCCAGCGACCGGCAGTCCCGCGACGGCGGCCGATTTGCCTGTGCCTGAGGTCACCACTCCACGCATCGCGTCGGCGATTTTGACGGCGAGTTCCGCCGTCAACAACTGCTTCGGTTCTTGGGTCCGGGCGTTGCTTTCATCCACGATCCAACGTCCGTAGGGCATGGCGCCGGCGTTGGCGATGGTGGCTGCCACGCGCGCCATCTGGAATGGCGTCGCCACCACTTCCCCTTGTCCATACGAGGACTGCGGAAGATAAGATTGCAACTCCTTCACGGTGTTGGGCCGCGCGGCTGTGATGCCAAACTCACGGGCAGTTTCAAGCAGCGATGCGGCACCCACTTCATAGAAGCCGAGCTGCGCAAAGTAGGCATTGCAGGACACGACAAGCGCGCGGGAGAGGTCGACCTTACCGTGCGGCACGCGATCCATCACATCGTCACGGATGGGGCGGCGCATGCCTTTGATCGTGTTCCCTACGCGGCCATCGGGCAAGGAGACACAATCGTGATGCTGCGCAAGCAGTGCCGGATCTCTGCGCAACGCGGCGACGGCGGTAACTATCTTGAAGGACGAGCCGGGAGGGTAGAGTCCGTATCGTGCGCGGTCGAGCAGCAACTCTTCGGGAACCGCGGCCTGCTGGTTGCCGCGTAACGGGGACATCTGCGATGGGGAGGGCAGCGGATAACTGACAGAGGCGAGCAGATCGCCGGTGGCGGGATCGAGAATGGCGATCGCTCCTCGCTCTTTCTTCTGCCGGCGCAGCGCGGACTCGAGGATGCGCGACACTCGCAGCTGGAGGCGCGAGTCGATGGACATTTTCACGTCCCTCGGACGCGACAGCAGTTCCCTCACCTCCGGATTGTCCGGCTCCCATCGATGGCGAATCAAGGGCAGCAACTCGCTGTAATCGAACTTGAGGCGGCGGATTACGGTGCCGGTCTTCTCGTCCTTCTCCTCTTCCACTTCGATGCCGTCATCAAATCCCTGGAGTCTGAGGCGCGAGCGCGCTTCTTCAAAGGCCGTATTGCGGGCGCCGCGCTTCAAGGGACTTCGCGTGTCGCCGAGGACATAGAACATCGCCGGGCCTAGCGGATAGTGGCGGCGATCGAGATAGGCGGTGGTGTCTGCTACGTTCACTCCGAGAGCCGCATAGCGCTGCGTGTTGGCATCCACTTTCGCGTAATCGCTTGTTGCGAGCGGCAGATCGTTGCGGTCGAAGATGTCGCCCTTGGGAATCATCCGCACGGCAGCCATGATGCGCGGATTGTATTCATAGCGGCGGACGCCATCGGCGTTCATCACCAGCGCCCCGCGGATCATCGTTTGATCGGCCTTCAGCAATTGATAGTATCCCGCGCGTCCCAGCACCACCAGCACCACGGCTCCCATGATCGCGCCCATAATGCGCATTGGCTTTGCGAAATAAGGCGATTGATCTCGCGATGGCTGGCTCGATATAGCAAGCAGCATGCCTAAGATTGCGAAGTTCGCCATCATGGAGCTGCGGCCGTAGCTGAGAAAGGGCGTCACGACTCCGGAGAGCGGCGCGAGCCCGAGAATGCCGCCCGCAATGATCAGCAGTTGACCGGCGGTGATCAGTGTCAGGCCGGCTGCCAGGAACATGGAATAGCTGCCCGGCGCGCGCAGGGCGATGCGCATCGACCGGTGGATTAAGAAGCCGTAGAGTACGAACAGCAACACGAAACCGATCCAGCCGAACTGCTCGCCGAAGACGGATAGGATGAGATCGGTGTGGCCGGCGGGAACGCTCTGCGGGTGTCCAAGGCCGAGGCCGGTGCCGGTGACCTCGCCGGTGGCGAAGGACCAGAGGGAATGCGAAATCTGGTCGCCGCCGCGCACCGAGTTGTCCCAGATGGAAAGCCACATCGCGGTGCGTTGGCGCACCGTGTCCGGATGGCCGATGACATAGCCGCCGAGAAATCCGAATAGGATAAGAGTGAGTCCGAATCCCGCCAGCCGGAAGCTGTTTCTGGCTATGGAATAGAGGCCCAGGAACAGGCAGCCGATGACCAATGCCGGTCCCATGTCATGCAGGGCGAAGAACAGCGCCAGCGATACCACAACGCCTGCAAACACCGGCAGCATGTAGTCGAAGCGGGCGATGTGCAGGGCTTGCGAGAAGCCGGATAGTGGACCCGATTGCTGGCGCATTTCCCGCAGCACATCCCAGTTACGGCCAAAGTAGCCAGCAAGAAAGAGCACCAGCAGCAGCCGCATTGCTTCCACCGGCTGGAAGCCGAGCAGATTCACCTTGGCGCCGCTCCCGCCGGGGCCGGAGCCGAACAGAAACAATGCCGCTGCCAGGAGAATGCTGGCGACCAGCGGCAGATACGTGTACCGGCTGGTGAGCTGGTCATAATTCCAAAGGGAGAAAAAGATCATCAGCACCCCGCCGAGCAGCACGCCCTGAGAAAAGTCGCGGAAGATCATGGTGTCGCGCACGGGGTCGCGAAGGCTCACCATCAGCGCCAGGCCTAGCCCCGTAATCAGGTGCACCAGCGGCAGCAGCGTGTTGTCGCCGGCAAATCCACGGATGCGCCAGAAGACATGGGCCGCGTAGAACATGAAAATGTACAAGCCGCACCACAGCAAAAAGGCGCGGGTATATTCCGATAAGCCACGAGCGGCGATGGAGGGCTTGAACGCCGCCAGTTGTTGAGCGGAAAGAATCGCCACGCGAGGTTCCGGAAGGGTGCGGCCGAGCATACGGTCTATCCAGCCCGGCTGACGTTCGGCGGCGCGCTCCTTGGCGGCCTCGATGCGCCGCGTCAGATCCACTAAGTCGCGCTGAAGCGCAAGATCGCGTTCCGAAACAAGAACGCGGCCAATGGTTCCCACGTTCGGCAGGCGATTTTGTTCCTGCAGCGTCTTGCGAATGCGCTGCGCCGCGTAGCGTCTGTCCGGCGGATGATCCAGCACGCGAAGCTGTTTCTCGATCCGTTCGAGCGGTGTGTCGCGAGTGAGAATCAGGATCTTATCCTGTTTCACATCGGCGTTGAAATCGTTCAGCCGGCCCAGCTGGGCGCGGTACACCAGCACCAGCGCGGCGCTCACCACCACGCTCGCGGCAATCAACAGGATCAACTCGCGGCGCCGGCCGGCGGCGGACGACATCCGTTCGCGATCCTGGCGCTGGCGGGCGAGCACCGTTCGATCTTTGCGCGTGGTGGTCATTGGGGCATTTCCGTAAGACGCCGGTCAATTTCCTTGCAGCGCATCACGAGGATCTTGTGAAAGTCCACGGAACTTTGGTAGACGCCTACTTCCTGATACAGCGAAGAAGAGTATTCACAGTAGGATCGCGCCTTGCTGAGAAGTTGCTTCTCCTGTTCGGGAATATCGCGCATCTTGCGGGACTGTTCCCAATGGCGCTCGACAAGACGGCGGTATCCATCGGCGAGTTGTGCTTTTTCCCGCTTGCCCGTGCGGTGCCCGAGCTGCCGCGCCCGTTCCAGTGTTTCCACTGCCCGGTCCATGTCCGTCAGCTCGTAGGTGTAGAGGCGGGCAAGGCCGAGATAAGGATCCGGCCACCGGGGCCGCAACGCAACCGCTTCTTCAAACTTCTGCACGGCTGTGTTGGTGTACTTCTGCCGGAGGGAAAGTTCTTTCCGCGCCGCGGTGGAACTGCTTTGGATCCTTGCCAGGTGTCCTTCGCAGAGGCGTAGAGACGCCTTGGTGTCCTTGTCCGTGCTATCGAGCTCCAGAGCTTTGGATAGATAATTCGCGGCCAGCCTCCATTGCTTTTCAAATACCAGTGGCGTGTCACTCGAGCGGTATTCGTCGATATATTGATTGGCGCTGCCGACCAGTTGTTTTTTCAGAGCGCGGCGGGCCGGGTAGAGCATGCCCGTCCACCAGGTTTTCCCGTTCAATTCCTGATACCGGGTCCATGCTTCCTCCGTGTTCTTCAGTTGCTCGGTATCGAGCGAGGCCGCCAAAACGGAGGCTGAGCGATATGTGGCATACGCGTTGCCGAGAATGGTGACGATGACGAATCCGAATGCGCCAAAGATCATCAGGCGGACAAGCGCTGGCTGTTTGCGGCGAGCTGGCGGCGCTGCCTGAGCGCGGGTGGGCGTGGCACGCACGGTAGGATCGGAATCCGCCGGCGCATAATTTGTGGAACGTACCGTTTCATCAGGGCCAACCGCTCCCGTGAGAAGATTGTCGAAGGCGCGCCGGGCTTCCGCGGGGTTGGAAAATCGTTGTGCGGGATCGCGCCGCAACATGCGCAGAATCGCTCGGCGCAGCGGCTCGGGATACGCTTCCGGCAGGGGTGGGGGCGGCTCCGGATTACGGATGCGGCGTTCTAACTGCTCGCGGTTTTCAGCTTCGAACGGAAGCCGCCGGGCAGCCAGTTCATAGAGCATCACGCCCACAGCCCACAGGTCGGATTGAAGATCGGCCCTGCCGGTCTCCAGCCGTTCGGGGGAAGTGTACGCCGGGCTGTTGAACGGCATGGTGACGTTCGTCTCTTTAAGAGCCCGCGCGATGCCGAAATCAATTACTTTGAGACGGCCGGAACGGGCATCGATCCGCACGTTGCGGGGTTTCATGTCCCCATGCACGATCGAGGACACCGGATTGCCGTCAATCACCACTTTGGCGGCGGAAAGCCAATCCAGCAGCCCGCAAAGATCGGCTCCGATTCGGGCAATTTCCGGGGCCGGAACCGCGTCGCGCCGCACGCGCATGAGCGTCGAAAGATCGTCCCCCTCGATGTACTCCATTTCAATGAAGAAGATGCTGGTCTGTTCGTCGGCGCCGAAATCGAACACCTTTACTACCCGGTCTTCGGGATCGTGTAGTTCCTTCTGCAGCTTGGCCCCGTAGATTTCCGCCCGATATTTCGCTTCCTCATCCTCGCCGACGCCTTTGCGCACGATTTTCAAGGCGATCCGGCGGTTGTCGCGCAGGTTCTGAGCTACGTAGACATCGCCGAAGTTGCCTCGTCCAATGAAACTGATGATGGCGAAATGAAGAAAGCGATCGCCGGGGTTCATGGGCGTTTCCTTGCCGGCGGAGGAGGAGGCGGCTTCGGTGCGAAGGTATTGATCGCCTCGATGGAGGGATCGGGTAACGGCAGCGACAGGCTCTCCGCCACGGTGGTGGAAAAGGCATTGAAGGACAAAGCCGGCTTGGCGCTGCTGCTCCAGCGAATGGCCGGCAACTTGCCGTTGTTGGAGAATGTGCAGTGCTCGATCTGGGGGGAGGCTTCTCCTTCGACTGCGATCGAGACGCCGCTGTTGTGATGCAGAAAGCTAGCCGACACTCGGCCCGACGAGTTTCCGGTGAACTCAATTCCACTCAGGCGGGCTCCACTCAGGTGAATGTTGTCCAACGCCACTTGGGAATCCTTGATTACGATGCCGCGCTCATAGCCTTCGCCCGGTTCGGCGCGGATCACGAAGCCTGAAAGGCGCGCCTGCGACACGCCTTCGGCAATCACCGCCGGCGCGGGTTGATTCACCAGCACCGCCATGTGCATCGGCGATGCTATGATCTCGACATCGGACTTGAGCCGCACCTGTTCCCGGTAGTCGCCGGGAGCCACCAGGATTCTGTCGCCGGCGCGCGCCTGCTCCACGGCTTGAGTAATGGTCGCAATCGAGTTCGGGGCGACGTGCAACTGGCGCGGAGCGTCCTTGGACACCAGTTGTTGTCCCATCCAGAGTCCGCTGATAAAAAGTGCGCCGGCCAGCCCGACTCCGGCAACGACCGGCCACGTCTTTTTGGGCCGCCTCCATTTTTGGGTCTCTTCGCCGATGGTGCCGGGCCTGGCAAAGCGCTCCCCCTCCAGATACACAGCCGAGATATTGTCCTTACTGGTTTCCGCCGCGGCCTCGATGAGACGGCCGGTGACGCGTTTGGGATCGCCCGCGGCTTCTTCCACGATGGAGCGGAGTTCATCCTTGGTGAGTACATCGGAGAGACCGTCCGAACAGAGAAGAAAGGCGGCGTCCGGCTCGAAATCCTCGACACCGGTTTCAATGAAGAGAGGGTCGTCGGGATCGCGAAGCTGCGAGCCTACGTCGCGGAACACCTCATTGCGGCGTGGATGCTTCATCGCCTCGCGCTCGCCGATTTCCCCGGAGTCTTCGCGCTCTCCGACGGGGGAATGATCCTTGGTGACTTTGCGGATGGCTCCGGCAGAAATTTTGTAGAGCCGTGTATCGCCGACGTGGCCATAGTGCAGCTTTCCGTCTTCCACCACTGCCACGGTGAGCACGCATCCCATTCCCTGCCAGCCCGGCGTCCGCTGCGCGGCTTCGAACACAGCGTTGTTGGCCAGCGCGATCGCCTCGCGAATGCGCCGCTCCGGCGTACCGTTGGGACGCTCCAGCCTGCCCTTCAAAGTGTCGAGCGCGATACGGGCGGCTTCCTGTCCCGCCGCCTGTCCCCCCATCCCGTCCACCACGAAGAAGACACCGAGAGAACCGTCACTGAAAACCGCATCTTCATTGCGGCGGCGGATGTGGCCAGGGTCGGTGCTGGCATCGGAAAGTACCCTCATGCGGGCCAACGCTTCAATCCTCCGCGCGCGATGCGAGCGCGAACAGGGCGACAGCGAGCGCAAACACGGCGAGCAAAACCAACCGGGCTGTATGGAGGGTACTCATGAAGTTCGGGAGTGGAATTGAAGCGTCACGGCATCAGCCAGCTGGATCTTAGATTTTCCGGGCAGCCGCACCTCACCATCCTTAGAGACGAGATGACCGTTGACGGAAGTTCCAAATTTGCTGGTGTCTTTGAGGAAAAAAGATTTCGCCGAGGGATCCCAGCGGATTTCGCAGTGCTCTTTCGAGACATTGGCGGCAACGCTCACCACCAAGTCCACCCAGATCTTGTTCTTCATCGTGTCGTCCTTCACTTTGCGGCCGACGCGAATGAAAGACTTCGTCATCTCATAGATTTGAGGGCCATGATCGTCCTGAAATTCGAGCGTGGCGTAGACGCTTGCCTCATGGCTGCGCGAGGTTTCGGACAGCTTTTGGGAGCCTGTGGAATGGCTGGCGGCGGGGCGGGTGGCGCGCTCGGTGGCGGTGCCGGCGCGATCCTCGGAGGGGCGAGGCTCATCGAAAAGTGATTTTACGATCAGAGGATCGTCTTCTGCTTGCTGGTCATGGTTCTCGTAGAAGTAGATTTTCCATTCGTTTTCGTTGACGCGGCGGTAGGTTTTCTGGCGTTTGGACGGGGAGAAGATCTCGATCGGAGACCGGTTCTTCTTATTGAGGCCGGATAAAGACTCGTTGAGGGCAAGAACAGCCTCACGCTCGATGTGCGGGAATACAGTTCGCAGGCGCTCGTGATCCTCCGGATGCAGAAACACATGGTAAACACTGGGCACCAGCACGCTGTAGCGGGAGGGAGCAGCCTGGGACTGCATTTCTTCCACGATGGCGTCGATGATTTCTTCCGGGGTAACAGAATCTATGGAGGGCATGGGACTCCCCTGGAATGCCGGACGCTTTCATGCTAAAAGGGACTGCGAGGGCAAGTCAACCTTTCGTACTCCCCGGACACGCCTGGCGGGCTCCTGCGCATATGATAGGCTGAAAACGCCTCATGAAACGTCGAGACTTTATTCCGATGCCCGCCGTTTTTCTTCAATCCGCGGCATCGGCTCCCCGCTATATTAAGGGACTTTGCACGGCCGTTTTTCCCACTGGGACGCCCTACGCGGAGTGCTTTCGCCAAGCGAGGAATGCGGGGTTTGATGCCGTGGAAGTGAGAATGGAGGATCGCGGTGAGATTCATCCCGCATCGGATCCCGCGGATATGGTTCGGATTGCAGACGCCGCCGCTGCTCAGCGGATCACAATTGCATGTTTATGGGTGCTGACTCCGAGTGCTCCTTCGCTGGTGAGCCCCGATCCACGCGTCCGGGATATTGCGGGGGGGCGGATCCGCAAGGGGATCGAACTGGCTCCTGCGCTTCGTTGCAACGCTCTGCTGGCCGCGCCGGGCGTGCTTGGCCGCGGGCCGCTTATGGAGGTGACCCACGATGAGGCCTGGGAGTTGGCAAGCAGTGCTTACCGCGCCGTGATTCCACTAGCCGAGCGCGTTAAGGTGGCGATTGCTCCGGAGAATGTGTGGAGCAAGTTTCTGGTGAGCCCGCGTGACATGCGCTCGTTTGTGGATCAGTTTCGCAGCCCGAGCGTGAGGGTGCATTTCGATACGGGCAACGTGATGCAGTACGGATACCCGGAAGATTGGATTCTCACGCTTAGGAATCGCATTCACCGCGTTCATCTCAAGGATTACAAGCTCTCGGCGGGCGGTGTGCAGGGCCGCTTTGTGCCGCTGCTGGAGGGCGATGTGCAGTGGAAGAGCGTCATGAGTGCGCTGAAGACGATCGATTATAGCGGGTTCGTTTCGGCGGAGTTAGGGCCCGATCCGAATGATAAGGATTTGTTGATGAAGGTGTCGCGGGCCGTGGACCGGATTATCGGGATGGGTTAGGTTAGAATTCACTGGTATGCAACGCCGATCCTTCTTTAAGGCCGCCGCGGCTACTCCACTTGCCGCCGCGGCGCAGGCTCCGTCGGCGCGATCCGGCATGAAAATCACGCGAGTTCGTTATTACGCCGGCCTGGGGGATGCGGCCATGAGGCGATCCAAAGTGCCGGGGCTGTTCAACCAGAGCACGAATGTCGTGGTGGTGGAAACCGACGGAGGCATCAGCGGTATTGGAGAGGGCGGCGCCAGGGACACCATGGAGCAGTGCGCCGCGGCCATCATCGGTATGGATCCGTTCCGCACCGAGCACTTGTGGCAGATCATGTACCGCGGCTACTTCTATCCGGCCGGGCGCGAGAAGCTTCACGCCATGGGTGCGCTCGATATGGCGTTGTGGGACATCAAGGCGAAAGCGCTGGGCGTGCCGCTCTATCAACTGCTGGGCGGCCTCGCGCGCGATCATGTCGAATGCTATGCCACCGCTTACCCGGACAAAGGCGGCATGAAGGCGTCGGCCGCCGCCTGCGTGGCGGAAGGATATCGGGCCTACCGTTTCCATCCCTTCGACGGGGAGCCCTTCGACCGTTTTGAAGCGGTCAGCCGCACGCATCAAATGTGCCGCGAAGCTCGTGATGGCGCGGGCAAGGATGGCGGCTGGGCGATCGACTTACATACCCGTTTCGATTTTCCCGATGCCGTTCGGCTTTGCCAATTGATCGAAGGTCTGGGCGCCTACTTTATTGAAGACCTCGTGCGGTCTGAGAATCCTGAGGTTTACCGGACGCTGCGCTCTCAAGTAAAGGTCCCCATCGCGGTGGGCGAGCAGTTCGGCGACCGCTGGGACATCAATGTTCTGGTGGAGAACCACCTCATCGACTATTGCCGCGCCACTGTGCCCAACGTGGGGGGCATCACCGAGTTCATGAAGATCGCCGCCCTTTGTGAAACACACTACGTGGGCTTGATCCCGCATTTCACGGGACCTATTTCGGAGGCGGTGCTGGTGCATTTGTGCGGAGCGTTCTCGGGTCCGGTACTAATGGAGATGCTGCCGCGCGCGACGCAAGGTGTACCGTATCTGCGGAAGAGTTTCGACTTCCGCAATGGCAAGCTATGGCCTAATCATCGTCCCGGACTGGGCGTCGAGTTGGATGCCTCTAAGCTCACACTGCTCACGGAGGTGAACGAACGCACGCAGCCGACGCCGATTTACCGGCGTCCCGATGGATCTGTGACCAATTGGTAAACAGGATGCGACGACGTGCTTTTGTATCGACACTGGCAGCGGTTCCGATGGCCGCTCAAAGTAAGCAGGTTCCTGTTGCGCTTCTGACGCATGCCGCCGGTCCGCACCTCAGCGCCTACCTGGAGGCGCTGTCTCAGACGGCGGAGGCGAACCCCATCACACTGTGCGACGCTTCCCTGGAGTCCGAAGCCGCAGCGCACAAGATTCTGGGAGCGAAACTGACAACCGTATACCGTGATCCGCAGCAGCTTTTTCGCAAAGAGAAACCGGTGTTCGCGTTGATTCCCATGGAAGCCCGGCTAGCTCCACCGGTTATCGCGATGGCGCTCGGGGCCGGGGCTCACGTGTTAGCCGAGAAACCCGCCGCTGTGGCCCTGCGCGACTTCGAAAGCCTGGTGGATCAGGCGAAGCGGAAAAACCGTCAACTGCTGCTCGCGCTGGCGAACCGTGTGGATCCGGTGGTGATGGAAGCGCGGCGCATCATGAAATCCGGCGACATCGGGCGGATATACGGCATGGAGATCCACATTGTGGCCGATCAGACACGGCTTACGAAAGCTCCTTATCACCAATCCTGGACGGCGAAAAAGGATCGTGCCGGCGGCGGCCATCTTATCTGGCTGGGGATCCATTGGCTGGATCTGGTGACGTATTTGACCGGTCTCCAAGTGACTCAGGTGACCGCCTTCACGAATAACGCGGGCAACCAACCGATAGATGTCGAGGATTCGGCGGCCCTCGCCTTGCGCTACGACGACGGTACGCTGGCTACCATGACCTCCGGCTACTATCTGGATAAGGGATACCATTCCCTGATCAAGATCTGGGGCGCGGGCGGATGGCTCGAGTTGCGCAAACATGGTTCGGCGATTCCATTGGAATGGTATCTGAACAAGACGGGAGCCGTAGGGCGCTACAACGGACCTTCCGAGCCGGGCGGCTACACGCCGTTCGTGCAGCGTGTCACGCGCGCCTTCGCGGGGATCGAATCGATTCCTCTTACCACGGAGGACGGCTTGCGCGTCCTTAAGACTGTGTTTGGCGCTTACCGCGCGGCGGAAACAAAATCCATCGTCACGCTCTAGCCCATATCGGATCTTCGCACCCGAGTTCGAGCGAAGAGAAGCGTTCCAGGAGCAGCTACGATTCAGGAACGCGTTGGTCTGGCTTGGTGAGATTCCTTTCTGTGTCCGCGCTGGCTTGGTGGATGCGGTCCCATTCATAGCGACAAGCTGAGCGGTTGCGGTCATCGGGAGCCACCTGCGGGTCGTTCCGGTTTGTTGCCCGAACTCGCGCGTCGAAAGGTTGAGTTTGCCGCCTGCAGTTGCTGGTAAGCACTCAGCAGGGCGCAGCTTCGGCGATGGCATTCAGCGTCGCGGCTGCCGATGCGCGAGTCGTTTCGAAGCCCAAGTTCATTCCCACGATGGTTGTCCTTTGAGTTGGGCGGTGGCAGAATGTAGGAGACCGGGACGCGCTTATTCGTTGCGCGCCTCCGGTCCGTTACCGGCGGAACATTGCTGGTCGGGCCACCTTCAGATTTCAGGTCATGGGTGGCTCGGATCAGCGGTTTTAGGGCGCCGGACGCACTCATACGGGCCGAGGTCGCTACAATATGCGCATGTCAGAGTCTCAGGGGCAAGTAACTCGTGCGGTCACCAGACGGCACCTAGCAACAATTTACGGGTTGTGGGGGGTGATCTCGGTGGCCCTCGGCATACCCGCCGCGATCTATCTTCTGTTTCCGCCGAAGGCGAGAAAAGAAGAGCAGTGGGTGGAAGCCACGGACCTCACGCAACTGGAAGTTGGCGTACCGGAAGAAGTGGTATTCCGCAAGAACCGTGTGGACGGTTGGAAAATATCCAGTCAGAAGACCACGGCATGGGTGGTGAAAAAATCCGATACCAACGTGGTAGCGTTTGCATCCCAGTGCACGCATCTGGGTTGCGCATTCCGCTGGGAAGAGAGTAAAAAGAATTTTCTCTGCCCCTGCCATTCCTCGAATTTCGATATCGAAGGAAAGGTACTGGATGGACCGGCGCCGCGCCCATTGGACCGTTATGTGGTGAAGATTGAGGGAAAGAAGCTGCTGCTTGGGCCGATCGAGAAATCGGAGGTCTGAAGCGTGAAAAAGCAAATCCTGGATTGGGTAGAGCACCGCACGGGGCTCAAGACCCTGGTGAAGAACTTTTTGTACGAGGAGATTCCAGCCTCGGCGGGATGGCATCAGGTCTTCGGCAGTGTGGCCCTGTTCTGCTTTATGGTGCAGGCATTCACGGGAGCGATGCTGGCGTTCAATTACGCGCCAACGCCCGGCGATGCCTACAACAGCGTGAAGTACATCATGACGGAGTTGACGGCGGGCCGTCTGATGCGCGGGCTGCACCACTGGGGCGCCAGCATGATGATCGTGGTCGTAGTCGTGCACATGACGCAGGTATTTCTGTGGGGAGCCTATAAGAAGCCGCGAGAGGCCACCTGGGTCGTGGGTGTGGTGCTGCTGCTGGTGACGATGGTCTTCGGGCTTACCGGCTATCTGCTGCCATGGGACAACCGCGCCTACTGGGGCACCGTGGTGACCACGCAAATTGCAGGCCTGGCTCCCGGCGCGGGACCTTACGTAGTGCGGTTGATGGGAGCCGATGGCGGCGTGGGAGTGGTCACGTTTGCGCGGTTTTACGCGTTGCACACGCTGCTGCTGCCGCTGGCGATTGTCGGGCTGATCGCGTTCCACATTTACCTTGTCCGGAAACACGGGGTGGCGCCGGCGCCGGATGACCAACTGCCGAAGAAAAAGTTCTATCCGGAGCAGGTGTTCAAAGACACGCTGGCCATCTTTGTTGCATTTCTGATCCTGTTCACGCTGGCGGTGATGGTACGGGTGCCGCTGGAGCGGCTGGCGGATCCTACCGATACGTCGTACATTCCGCGGCCGGACTGGTACTTCCTGTTCCTGTTCCAGATGTTGAAATTTTTCGAGGGTCCGCTGGAAGTAGTGGGAGCGGTAATCCTGCCCAACCTGGCGATTGTGGCCCTTTTCCTGGTTCCGTTCCTCGACCGCGGTAAGGTGAAGAAAGTTACCCAGCGTTCCATGGCTATGGCAGTTGCCGCGTTGGCGGCGATCGGGTGGGGCGGGTTGACGGCGGCAGCCATTGCCACCACACCCAAAGTAGCCTCTTCCTATGCCTATGACGACGGCGAGCCGGCGGTGTGGGCCCGTCTTTCGCCGGAAGAACTAGCCGGGATCGGATATTTTCGCAAGGAGAACTGCTCCGCCTGCCATTCCCTGGGCGACGGAGGGGCGAAGGTGGGACCGGATCTCACCGCCACCTCCAGCAAGCGGGATGCAAAGTGGATCATTGCGCATTTTAAGGCGCCGCAGCAATTGGTGCCAGGAAGCTCCATGCCGCCCGTCCATCTGCCCGACGCGCAGTTGAATTCCCTGGCGGCTTTTCTGCTGAAGCTGAATGCAAAGAATGCACAGGACTTTCGCGACGCGCCGCAGCGTGAAGTGGAGGGCGCGATGGTGTACCAGCAGAACCGCTGCGCGGCTTGTCATCAGGTGAATGGAGCTGGGGTTAAGTTGGGTCCCGAACTGAATGGACTCTCCCAGCGGCGCGATAAAGACTGGATTGAGGGACATTTCGCCGAGCCGCAGAAGTTCTCTCCCGGGACGGTGATGCCGCCCTACCGGTTTGCGCCCCGGGACCTGGAGCGGATCACTTCGTATCTGTTGCAGTTGTAGAAGTACGGTTGGTAAGCTGTAAAAATTTGATGGAACAGCCTGGAGCACTCTCAGACCGCGTAGCCTTTCGGCGGCTGCCGCGTGAAGCGGTCTGGCTCGATTACGTCCAGAAAACCGCGGGCGGCGATGAAGCGTCTTTCGCGTCCCTGTACGATGAGACCAACGTTCTGGTCTACAGCCTTGCGATGCGTATGCTCTGTAATATCGAGGACGCCGAAGAAGTGACGCTCGATGTGTACAACCAGGTGTGGCGCATCGCCAAGAACTTCGATGTGGACCGCGGTACCGTCACGGCTTGGCTCGCGACTTTGACCCGCACCCGCTCGCTGGACCGCATCCGCGCCCGGACTTCCCGTCAACGGAATGTGGATTCGATGCCGGACCAGTTCGACGCTCCCGCGAACACGACCAGTCCGGAGGATGAAACCGCTTGCGCGCAGCAGCGGCGTATCGTATTGCAGGCTTTGAACCGGTTGCCGCCGGAACAAAGAAAGGCGCTCGAGCTGGCCTACTTCCAGGGACTTTCCCATACTGAGCTGGCAGAGGCTTTGGGCGAACCCCTGGGGACGGTGAAGACGCGGATTCGGCTGGGGATGATCAAATTGCGCGAATTGCTCACCGCCGCCTTATAGGCGTCCGCGCGTCAGAACCGCTTCAGGCGCTGGCGAATTCGCTTCGCCAGTTTCTCGATCTCCTCGGTCTTCTTCAGCATCCCGACGGAAAGGATGTGGCGGTCGTTTTTCTCGAGTTCGATTTTGAGGTCTTCCGCGAGCCGGAAGAGTTCGCCGGCGTCCTTCAGCGTCTTCTCATGGTCGGCTTTGAGGATCTCCTCCGACTGTGAACGGCCATTGGGGAGCCGCGGCGGATCATCCTGAATGGGCCGTTGCTGAGCGTAAATCAGGGCGGCGGCAAGCACCAGGGTGGCGGCGAATACGGGTGTCCGCAGGCGTTTCATAGGACCTCGCTTGATATCATAACCCTTACATGGAGCAAGTGAATATCGGGATTGTTGGCCTTGGCAACGTAGGCATGGGGACGGTCGCCATTCTCGCCGAGAATGCGGCGGAGATCGCGCTGAAACTCGGTTTTCGCTTGCAGGTGAAGGCGGTTTGCAGCCGCGGCGTTCACGAGAAGGCCATTCCGGAGTCGTTAGGCATTGTCCATAAGACGGCTAACTGGAGGGAATTGGTAGCCGACCCCGGCATTCATGTGGTGGCCGAACTGGTGGGAGGTACCACGGTGGCGCGGGAGGTGGTGGAAGCCGCCATCGCTGCGAAGAAGTCCGTGGTGACCGCGAACAAGGAACTAATGGCGCTGGACGGGGCGGGCATCTGGGACCGCGCGATCCGGGCGGGGATCAATGTGGCCATGGAGGCCAGCGTCGCCGGGGGCATCCCGATTCATGCGGTGTTGCGGGAAGGCATTTCCGGAGACCGCGTGGTGGCCTTGCAGGGCATCCTCAATGGGACGAGCAATTACATTCTGACGGAGATCGAGAAATTCGGCTCGCCGTTTGACGAGGTGCTGGCGGAGGCGCAGCGGTTGGGCTATGCCGAAACCGATCCCTCCGCCGATATCGATGGTTTTGACGCGCGGTCTAAGCTGGCGATCCTGGCGGCGCTGGCCTTTGGGGAGCGGATCGTACCGGGTGACATCCATACCGAGGGGATTCGCCGCATCAGTCCGATTGATTTTCAATATGCGCACCGGCTGGCGCATACGATCCGGCTGGTATGCGCGGCGCGGCGATCGCCTGAGGGTGTTTTTCTTTCGGTACGGCCTGCGCTGATTGCGCAATCGACCATTCTGGCCAGTGTTCAGGGCGCCTACAATGCCATTTGGGTTCGCGGGCATTACGGGGAGGATACTTTCTACTATGGGCGCGGCGCCGGTCCGAATCCTACCGGTGTGGCGGTGGTGAGCGATCTGATGCGGGTGGCGCGGGAGATTCGCGCGGGCAGTCCCGAGCGTGTCTCGCCGTTCGCCCATGAGCGGCTCGGCGAAAATCGCCCGCTGCCCGTGGCTCTGCAGAAGAGCGCTTATTATCTTCGCTTCAAGGTGCAGGATCGTCCCGGAATCATTGCGGCGCTGGCCGGTATTCTGGCGGAGAAGCAGATCAGTCTGGACGCGGTTCTGCAACTTCCGAGCGAAAGCAAACACTCCCTGCCATTTGTGATTACCATAGAACCGTGCCTGGAGCAGGCGGTGCAGGAAGCCGTCGCGCAGATGTCGTTGCTCGATTTCATGGTGGAGCCGCCGCTGGCTTTGCCGATGGAGAAGCCCTTATGAAGCTGATTCTTGCGTTGTGCGGATGTGTGGCCGTGGCCTGGGGCCAGGCGGCGGCGAACGCCAACTCCGGTTATAAGACGCCTGAGGGAAGGGCGCGGGTAGGGAAGACGCTGGCGGCGAGCGATCGCGATGGCAGGCAGAAGCCGCAGGAACTGGTGAACGCGCTGGAAATCAAGCCCGGGTCGACGGTGGTGGATCTGGGCACCGGTGTCGGGTATATGCTGCCATATTTAAGCAAGGCGGCAGGTCCGGATGGCAAGGTGTTCGCACAGGATATTTTCGAGGATTTTCTCTCCCAGGCAAAGGAGACGGCGGCGAAGCATTCGCTGAAGAATGTCGAGTTCATTCATGGATCGGATCAGGATCCGAAACTGCCCGCGGGTGCCGTGGACCTGGTGATGACTCTGGATGCTTATCACCACTTCGATTATCCGGACAAGATGCTGGCTTCGATTGCACGCTCCTTGCGGGACGGGGGCCGGCTCGCCATTGTCGATTTTTATAAAACCGGGTTTCGGGATCCGGCGCACATCCGGCTGGATCAGGCCGATTTGATCAAGGAAGTGGAGGCCAATGGCTTCCGGCTGATCAGGAAGCAGGATCATATGCCGAACACGCAGTACATCGCGATTTTCGTGAAGAAGTGAGTCCTCTGATGGCTGGGAACGGATGGCAATCGGCTTCTTTCTCCTTCGGACGTTTTTCCGGCCATGGATGAACGAGTCCAAAGCACACGGGGAACACGCCTCGACCAGCTCGATTTGTGGATGCTGAGTCATCGCATCGACGTAGAATAAAGGTAAGTGCTGGTCAACATCGAATCACCCGTCAAGCGGCCGGAGTGGCTGAGGGCTCCCGCTCCCGGCGGTAACAACTATCGGGAATTGAAGAAGCTGGTGGAGAGGCTCGGATTGCACACGGTTTGTGAGAGCGCGGCGTGTCCAAATGTCGGCGAGTGTTGGAATCAGCGTACCGCCACGTTCATGATTTTAGGAAACGTGTGTACGCGGCGGTGTGGATTCTGCGCGGTTCAGAAAGGTGCTCCGCTGGCAGTGGATTTTGACGAGCCGCGGCGGGTGGCGGAGGCCGTCTCGCAGCTTGGATTGCGTTATGCCGTCGTCACCAGCGTGAACCGGGACGACCGCAAGGATGGTGGTGCGTTGTTGTTCGCCATGACGATCCGCGCGATTCAGGAACGGGTTCCCGGCTGCAAGGTAGAAGTGCTGGTGCCTGATTTTCAAGGCTCCCGCGAAGCGATGGAAATGGTGATGGACGCTTCGCCCGATGTGTTGAATCATAATACGGAGACAGTCCCGCGCCTCTACCGGCAGGTGCGGCTCGGCGCGCGGTACGAGCGCTCGCTCGACATGCTGGCGTACGCCAAGAAATGCAGGCCGGGGATTCCCACCAAGTCCGGATTGATGCTGGGCCTGGGCGAGACGCTGGACGAGGTGGTGCACGTGATGCGCGATCTGAAGGCGCACCATGTGGATATCGTAACGCTGGGGCAGTATCTGCGGCCTTCGCCAAAGCATCTGCCTATCCTGCGCTACGTTCCCCCGGAGGAGTTTGCCTGGTTGCGCACGGTGGGGATGGAAATGGGCATCCCGCATGTCGAAGCGGGTCCACTGGTGAGAAGCTCCTATCATGCGGACCACAGCCACGCATCGGCCACGATGACGGCGGTGGGATGCTGAACACTCCCTGGGAGGTTCTCCCCGGAGTTTGGCAGATCACGTTACCGTTGCCTTTTGAGCTGAACTCCGTGAATGTGTACCTGGTGAAACTGGGAGACGGCTGGATGCTCGTGGATTGCGGGCTGGGGAGCGCGGAATCTCTCGAAGAGCTGTTAGCGCAACTGGCCGTCATCGGAATCCCGCCGCCGGCGATTACGGAGATTTTTCTTACGCATACGCATCCCGATCATGTGGGGCAGGCGAGCCGGCTGCTGAAATTGACGGGCGCGCGGTTGTCGATGCATCGGGATGAGCTCGACCAATTGCTGAAGGTGGCGCGGAGCGGGGAAAAGCCGCTGTGGCTGAACAGCGTTCTGGAACGGGCGGGCGTGCCCGCCGAACTGGTATCGCGGATTGAACGGTCGTTCGACAAGATACGCGCTAATTTCCAGGATCTCTCGCCGGACACGGTGCTGGAGGGGAACGAGATCCTGCAAACGGCCATCGGCCCTTTGCAGCTGGTGTTGACCCCGGGGCACTCGCCGGGACACCTTTGCCTTTACAGCGCGGAGCGCGGGGTGCTTTTTGCGGGCGATCATCTGCTGCAAAAGATCACGCCTAATATCGGCTGGCTCCCGGGCCGCGACGCTTTGGCGGATTTCTTTTCTTCGCTGGAACGCGTGATACCGATGGAGCTGGAGTGCGTTTTGCCGGGCCACGGGTCTCCTTTTGCCGGACATCGCGAGTGGGCTGTGCAAACGCGGCGGCATCACGAGGAGCGCTGCGAACGGATTCTTTCCGCTTTGTGCGCGGGTCTGCGAAGCGCTCATGCTTTGGTGAGCGATCTTTGGGCGCGGCCTTTGGCGCCTTTTCACCACCGCTTCGCGGTGTTCGAGGTGCTCGCGCATCTCGAATATTTACGGCGGCGGGAGCAGGTTTTCGGGGAGCCCTCGGACGGGGTTCTTCTATGGCGGGTTTGATCCACTGTTCCCCCGTGAGCGCGTTTACTTCCTCGGGCCGGAGCTCCCGGAAGCGGCCGATCTCCAGCTTGCCGATGCCCAGAGGACCGATGGCCGTACGAACAAGCTTGCGCACTTTGCTGCCGATCGCCTCCAGCATGCGCCGGACCTGGCGGTTGCGGCCTTCCGTAATCGTGATCTCGAGAAACGTGCTGTTGGCGCTGTTGCGGATGCGGGTTACCGTCGCCGGCCGGGTGCGGCCGTCATCCAGATCCACGCCATTGCGTAGCGAATCAAGTTGCGGATTGGTGAGTATGCCAGTGGCCTTGATGAGATAGGTCTTGGGCACTTTGCTCTCGGGATTCATGATCCGCTCTGCGAACTGCGTGTCGTTTGTGAGGATAAGCAGGCCGCTCGAGTCGAGATCGAGCCGGCCAACCGGAATAATGTATTCGGGAACTTCCTTCAGCAGATCGTAGACTGTGGGCCGGCCTTCCGGATCCTTGTACGTCGTGAGATATCCCTTCGGCTTATAGAGCAGGAAGTAAGTCTTCTGCACCCAGCGGAGCGGCTTGCCGTCCAAGGCAACTTTATCCTTGACGAGGTCCACCCAATGATCGGGAGACTGGATGACCTCACCATTCACCTGTACGCGGCCCTCGCCGATCCACGAGCGCGCCTCCGTACGGGAGCCGATGCCGGCTTTCGAGAGGACGCGGTCGAGAGTTTTCAGAGGACGCAAGCCCTTATAGTAACGCGAGTCGCGCGGCGCCGGTCTCTTCTCTCGAACGGGCTGCGAAATTCGAACACATAAGGGCGTCTCCTCCGAAGGATTGATTCCGCCGCCGATCTTTCAGCCCGATGCCCGGCGGCAGTGCTTCAACTCAGATCGCCAAGATAGCCTAGCTTGCCGTTGCTGTCGCCCAGTTTGTCCACTGGCACATTCATACGGTCCAGCATGGCGATAAACAAATTGGCCATGGGCGTCTCGGCCGGATACTTCACGTGACGCCCGGTCTTGATGGTACCGTTCCCGCCGCCTACCAGCAGCACCGGAAGATCGTGATGAGTGTGCCGGTTGCCATCCGCGATCCCGCTTCCGTAAATGATCATGCAGCTATCGAGCAGCGTGCCGTCGCCATCGGGAGTGTTCTTCAGCTTGTCGATCCAATAGGCGAATTGCTCTACATGGAAACGGTTAATGCGGCGCACCTTTTCCACCATCTCTTCGTTATTCCGATGATGGGTGAGCGAATGGTGCCCGTCAGAGATTTCAATTTCGCGATACGCGCGGTTGCTTCCCTCGCGCGCCATCATGTGCGTGATCACGCGCGTCGCATCCATCTGGAACGCGACCGTCATCATGTCGTACATCAGCCGGGAATGCTCGGTGTAATCCACCGGCGCGCCATCGGGCTTGGGAAACGGGGGAGCCATTTGCTTCGAATCCCGTTCATTCGCGGCAATGCGTTTTTCGATCTCCCGAACGGAGTACAGATATTCGTCGAGCTTGCGCTTATCGGTGGAGCCGAGGGAGGATTGCAGCGATTGGGTGCTGTCCGCTACGGAATCCAGAATGCTCTTCTGAACCTTCAGCCGCCGCGACCGCGCTCCGGCATCTTCCACTTCATCGCCAGTGCCGAACAACCGTTCAAAGACGAGACGGGGATTGATCTCCGGGGGCAAAGGAGAGTTTTCCGTACGCCACGCCAGATTATTCGAATAGGCGCAGCTGTAGCCGGAGTCGCAGCTGCCTACCAGGCGGCCGTCTTCCAGACCGAGTTCCAGAGACGGGAACTTCGTGGCAGCGCCAATCTTCTGCGCAGCGGCCTGATCGACCGAGATGCCGATTCGGATGTCGGCGCCCGCGGTCTTCTTGGGGTGCATGCCGGTCAGGAAGCTGGCGGCGGCGCGGGCATGATCGCCTGGCCCGTCGCCTAAGGCGCGGCCCCCATTTTGCATCAAGCCGGTAAGCACCAGCGTCTTATCGCGATGGGCAGCCATGGGCTCCATGATGCGCTTCATTTCGAACGCGGTACCTACCCCATCGGGCGTCCATTCGGGCATCACGATGCCGCACGGCACGTAGACAAAGGCCATCCGCGTGGGCGATTTTGCGGCTGTTCGGGCAGGCGCGGCGAACGCCGGCACCATCGATTCGAGCAGCGGAAGCCCGATGGCGGCGCCCACGCCCCTCAGAAAGGTTCTTCGCGGTAAGTGCTTACGAGTGATCACGATGGGATTCCCTATTCTGCCGTTAGCTTATCATCTTTCGCTTCTCCACGCCTGCTCTGGAAAGCAGGGCTCTTTACGACCTCCCGTATCAGTCGTGAGAAGCGGTAGTTGTCCGCCGCGACGCTTCTGACGATCTGGCGGACGAAGGTGCGGTCATTCTTTTCCAGCCCGCGGCCCAACGCATAGGTGAGTAGCTTTTCGGCGAGACACTGGGCGAAGTCGTCCTTCTCGGATTTCAAAATAGCCTTCAGCTCCGACGGGGTCTGGAATGTTAATCCGCCCGGCAGACTGCCGGCGGCGTTGATGGGGAAGCTGCCGTCCTTGTCCCGCCATGCTCCGGTAGCATCGTAGTTCTCAAGGCCGAACCCGAGAGCATCCATGCGTACATGGCAGGAAGCGCAGATCGCATTGGCGCGATGCTTCTCCATCTGCTGGCGAAGCGTGCCCGTGATGCCTACGGCCGACTCCTCCAGCGAGGGTACATCGGGGGGCGGAGGCGGGGGCGGGGCGTTCAGAAAATTTTCGAGCAGGAACTTTCCCCGAATCACCGGCGAGGTTCGGTTGGGATAAGAAGACACCGTCAGCACGCTGGCCATAGTCAGCAAACCGCCGCGCTGTGGCGTGTTCAGCTCTACCTTTCGGAATTCTTTGCCCACGACTCCGGGGATGCCGTAGTGCCTGGCAAGCCGCTCATTCAGAAAAGTGTATCTGGCATCCAGAAAGTCGACGATGCTCCGGTCTTCCTTCACCACCGATTCGAAAAAGAGCTGTGTTTCGCGTTTCATCGCCTGCCGCAATTCTTCATCGAACGCGGGAAATTTCTCCGGCGCGGGTTTCACCTCATCGAGGTTGCGCAGCTCCAGCCATTGGCCCACGAAATTGTCGATGAAGCCGGTGAAGCGGGAATCGGCGAGCATGCTCTGCACTTGCGTTTCCAGAACGCCCGGCTTCCGTAACTGCTTGCTCTGCGCAAGCTGGAACAGCGTATCGCTGGGCATGCTGCTCCATAGGAAATAAGAGAGGCGGGAGGCGAGCTCGAATTCATCAATGGGATGCCTGGCGTCCGGGTCGTGGGGCTTGGCGTCGCGCTCGATACGGAACAGAAACTGGGGCGCGACCAGGATCGCCTGCAGCGAGTAGCGAAGCGCGATTTCCGGGACTTCTCCCTCGTCGCGCGCGGCCTTCGCGTAACGCACGAAGCCATCCACTTCCCGCGGCGTTACGGGCCGGCGGAAAGCGCGCCGCGCGAAGTTCTCCACAATCGCGCGCATACAGGCGTCATCGTACTTCCCTGGCCACTCTCCGCAGATCAGAATCTGACGATGGCTCGGGGGCGGCGCGAAGGGCGCTGGATTACGCGGTCCGCGGACTTCAATATATTCAACCAGCAGCCCTTTGTCTTCCTGGAAGGGCTTGCCTCCGGAATCGGTGAGAAACGCGCGAATGGTGTGGCTGCCGGGCTTCGGCCGGATCTGTACGTCCAACACGCGCGGGCGGTTGAGCGGCGTGAAGGCGTCGATCGTTTTTTCATCCTTGCCGTCGAATTGAGCCACCACCTTCAGCCCTTCCTCTTCGGTAGAACGGCGGCCCGCCACGGCGATACGGATATCGTAGTCGGCTTCGATCGGGAATGCGTGTTTCACTTCCATGGAGCCGGGGAAACCGGCGGTCCTGGTGCGGTCGCTGCGATAGCGGTCACTGGTCTCCTTATAGACCTTGGGAAGCGCAATGGCTGCCTTGGTGATGCGGTCAGCGGCGGTCAGATATTTCTCCATGAGCGCTGGAGACACCGACAACACGTCGCCGATGTTATCGAAACCGTAGCCTGAGTCATCAATCGGGAATTGATCGGCGGGCCGCAGATCGAGGCCAGTCAAGTCACGAATCGTGTTGTTATATTCCGGGCGATTCAGACGGCGGGCCGTAACTCGGCCTGGGTCGTGTTTGCCGGATTTGTCGTAGCGCGCATATTCCGCCTGGAGCCACTCGGTAACTGCCTTGATGTCCGCCGGAGCCGGGGCAGGCCGTCCCTTTGGCGGCATCTCACCCGTGCGAATCTTGCGCACGATTTTGTCCCAGATTTCCTGATTCGCCAGCACCAGACTGGGGTTCTTATACTTTTCGAGATCGAGGTTCGCGACTTTGGCCTTCGCGCTGTGGCACATCGTGCAGTGCTTGGCGAGGAAGGGCTGCACGTTTTTCCGAAAGCCGGAATTATCCGCGGCTGCCAGCGGTAGTGCCGTAATGAGGAAAGCGGCAAAGCAGATTTTGCGGGAGATACTTCCAGGATAACCGAACTAGCGGATGTTCACAATGACGTCAGAGTGCGCGGCAGCCCGGATGCCGATATGCAATGTTCGGTTTGCCGAATCGTAACGCCATTTTGCGGGCGCCACCGGCCCCGCATCCGAAGTCTCCGAATAGGCGGCGGCATCCACCTGATCCACGCCTTTCGGCCGGTCGAAGTGGTGCACGACCCATTCATAATCACGGGACACTTTCGATTCCATTTCCAGACGATAGATGTCAGCGGCCGGGCCTGCGTGCGCCTGGCTGTAATCTCCGGCACCTGGCTCATAGATAAAGAATTCTCCGCCGATTTTAGGATAGTAGTGCAGTTCCGTGGGATCCGTAGGCTTGATGCCGGCCAGCGGCACGATGGATCCGTTCTTTACCAGTACGGTGACACCATCGGGGGAACCCTCCAGACTGGCGGTCTGGCGGCCGCGATGCTCCTGCTCCGTTTTCCAGTTCGTCCAGACGCCCATGGGAAGATACACTTCTCGCCTCGCGGTTCCGTCGCAGTCAGGCGCCAGCAGGAACTCATCACCCAACATGTAGGCGTCTATGCGGCGGCCTGCTTCCGGATCCCGAGGGAACTGGTGCAACAGGGGATGGATCATCGGGTAGCCGCGGGCCCGAGTTTCATCCGCGTAGGTCACCAAAAAATGCGACAGGCGTTTGCGATAGATTCTGGCCTCTTCCACGATGGCTGCCTTCGCGCCTTCATAGGGAAAGGGAGCGGAGTCCTGGAAGATGGGCGAGAAAACGCCGAGGGTCGCGGCCCGGCGGAAGACTGCATCGCTCTCCGCCCGAAAGGCCCTTAGATCAAGTGCGGGCATCAGCACCCCGGAGAGGCTCGCGTGTACCAGCGCCTTTGCCGAGCCGCAGAGGTCGAGCGCGGGAAGCTTCAGCGCCGCGCGAGGCATTCTTGGACCGGCAATCAGTTCCAACTCCTGCGGGGAGGCGACGTCAACAGACCCAGTGATCTTGTGACGCTCCTCCCAGATTTCCTTCAGCGACGGACCGAAGGCGAAATAATATTCAAGCCGTTCGAGATCGCTGCTTGTAATCCGTACCCGGTCGGGTCGTGTTTTCGCCAAGTCAAATTCGAAAGGCGCCTGGGTAGCGATCCAGAACGCGTAGCCGCGGGCGGAGATATAAAACTGGGCCGCCGGTGAAAACGCGAGACCGCGGGCATCGGCGTTTGGGTGGGGGCGCGCGCCCAGTCCATAGTATTTTTCCAATGACGGGGCTTCCGTTTCGAGGACGGCTTTGCCATCCGCCACCTGCGCCACTAATTCCGAGTAGATCTTGAGGCCGGCGGGCAGCATCACGGTAATGAGACCACCCTTCTTGCTGACCTGCAGGCGCAACTCGGAGGTTTCCAATACCAAGGCGGTCGAATTCTCGGTCGCTTTGCATTCCACGGCGCGCTCCACGATCGGCTTGCGCGGCGGACCTTCTATTCCACGCCTCACTCGGAAGGTCGAAACGCTGATCCATTCGACTTCCGCTGTCGCTCCGTTCTCCAGGCGAAGTTGGAAAATATTCTGCTTCCGCTCCCATTGCGCTTGAAGAGAGCCAATCCACAGCACGAAAACAGCCAGGCGCCTCACAGCCGTAACAGCGCCTCTTGCTTCTCCCCGGTCACCAGCGCTTCCCGCTCGCCGACATACACATTCACTTCGGACCGGATGCCGAAGCGCTCCAGATATACGCCCGGCTCAATGGAGAAACACGTGCGCGGGATGATCCGGCGGGTGTCGTGGCTTTCCAGATTATCCATGTTGGCGCCGGTGCCGTGCACGTCGCTGCCGATGGAATGGCCGGTCCGGTGGACGAAATACTGCTCGTACTCCTGTTCCCGGATGTGGCCGCGAGCTACATCGTCCACCATGAACCCTCGCAGATCCTTGTTGTCACGGATGCCGTCCTGGATAAAAGCAACAGCCGCATCGCGCGCGCCGGCCACGATCTCAAACACGTTCTGGATGTCGGAGGGGATATCCGCGCCGCAGTACCCGGTCCATGTAATGTCGTAGTAGACTGCATCCGGCTTGTCGAGCTTGGCCCACATGTCGATCAGCACCAAATCGCCCGGACGAACCGGTGAGGTGAGGCTCGCATCCGGCTCATAGTGCGGATTCGATGCGTTGGCATTCACAGCGACGATGGGTCCGTGGTCCGTAAAAAGTCCGTCAGCCCTAAAGGCTTCGCGGATCAACTGCGCCACCTGATACTCGTCTATCCGGGTCTGGCTCTTCAAGGCCTCGGAAATGCGCGTGAACGCTGCTCGCCGCACCGCGTCGACACGCTTGCCTGCCTCGATGTGCATCGCGAGTTGATCGTCGGTCCAGCGCGCCTCAAAAAACTGGACCAGATCGGCGGAGGAGACAATTTCCACACCCAGCGAGCGGATCAAGTCCACCATGCCGCCATCCACCAGCGAGACATAAGGGATCGCGCAATGTTCCGACCATTGCAATGCGATTGTGCCGGCGGTGGAAAGCGTTTCCTGCAAGGCTTGGCGCATCGACTGCCAACTGGCGTACTCCCGCCGTTTGCCGGGCAGGGCGTTCAGCATGTTCGGCTCAATGCGATGAACAATCGCGACCGGCTCGCCCGCGGCGGGAATGAAATAGAACCAGCGGCGCGTCGGCGTCCGGCCCGGATCAAAGCGCAGGATCCGGTATGCCAACGGGTCGCGGCGGTGATGATCGTAGAAGAGCCAGCCGCCAACACCCGATTCTTTCAACGTCTTCTGGATATCATCGATAAGCGCCACTTACTTCACTCCTCCCATCAAACGGGTAATCGGTTTGGAAAATACAGCGAGAATCAGTCCGGCGGCGATCGCGAGCCCGCCCACGGTGCCGAACAAAGCCGGCAGCGGCAAGGATTCATAGAGAGCCGACATGCGGCCGCCCATGTAGTTGCCGATGGAAATGGAGAGGAACCACACGCCCATCATCAATCCGGCCACGCGCGCGGGGGCGAGCTTGGTAATCGCACTGAGCCCCACCGGGCTAAGGCATAGCTCCCCAAACGTATGGAGCAGGTACGTCATCACCAGCCACATCGGACTTACCTTTACTCCCGTGACAGCCTCCATGGCGGGAGGGATCAGCACCACAAAGCCAAGTCCAACCAGTACGAGACCCCAGGAGAACTTCGCCGGGCTCGACGGCTCCCGCGTCCCCAGTTTGACCCACAACCAGGCAAACAACGGCGCCATGGTCCAGATGAAAAGACCGTTCAATGCCTGCAGCCAGCTTGGCGGATACTCCCACCCGAGAAGAAAGTTGCGGGTGCGTTCGGCGGCAAACACGTTGAGCGTCGAGCCCGCTTGCTCAAATACGGACCAGAACAGGCACGAGGCGGCAAACAACACACCGATCACGATCAGCTTCTTGCGCTCCACCGGCGACCACTCGGCGGCGAAGAAAAGCCAGCCGAAGAATCCTGCGGTAATGATCAACAGTGCCGTGCCGGCGGCCGCGTTCAATCCTTTCGCCGTGATGTTGGCGATCCCTGTCTGGGCCACGGCCACGGTGCCGAGCAGCCCCGCAGCGAGGATGCCGATGGCCATCCACATGCGCTTTCGTTGCACCCCGTCCTCTTGTGGCGAGACGCTCACCGGCTGGAGTCCCGCCTGTCCGAGAAACCGCCATCCATAGATGTATTGCGCCACCCCGAGTACCATTCCAACCCCGGCCACCGCCATGCCGGCGCGCCATCCGTACTGCCGCGCGATCAGTCCGCAGGCCAGCGGCGCAAAGAATGCGCCCATATTGATCCCCATATAAAAGATGGAGAAGCCGGCATCACGGCGCGTGTCGGATACACTGTACAGCTGGCCGACAATGGTGCTGATGTTGGGCTTCAACAGCCCGGTTCCGATGATCACCGTGAAAAGGCCGATGTAGAACACGGTGGTGCTGGGAACCGCCAGCATCAGATAGCCGGCCGATATGATGAACGCGCCGAACATGACCGATCGCCGCTGGCCCAGCACGCGATCGGCGATCCAGCCGCCCGGCAGGCTCGCCATGTACACCATCGCCGTGTAGAGTCCATAGATCGCGCTCGCCTTCGACTGATCGAACCCCAGGCCGCCGCTCGATTCCGGCGCCTTCATAAACAGGATGAGCAGCGAGCGCATGCCATAGTATCCCCAGCGCTCCCAGAATTCCGTAAAGAAGAGCGTGGAAAGGCCGCGAGGATGCCCGAAGAATCCGGTATCCGATGGGGCAGGCCGTGGAGTTTCGGCCACGTTCATGTGCATTCCTTCCGCCATTCGATCTTCGCCTGCAGGTCCACGACGCCCGCTACCTCTTTGGGGTCCACCACCGTGAATGAGACGGCATCATCCAACCAATCCTGACTGGCTCCGTCGGCGTGCTGCATGGCCAACGTCAGAGTGTACTCGTGGCGGGCAAGCCAGCATTCAAATGTGAAATCCAATTCTAACAAGTCCCCGGGCGCGAACTTTCCCAAGGGGATTTGCTCGATACGGGTGTTGGTGCCGTAAACGTCGATGCCCAGACGGTTGCGGATCAGCAGACCGGCGCTGGGCTCCGCCGATTCTTTATGAAATCTGGCGCGCAAGCGGATCGTGGTGCGCTCGCCACGCTGGATGGCGGTGGTCGAGGCGCCGTGCGCGTTGAGGACCTGGATGTCGACGATGCGGCTGGTACCGTCGCCATGGCGAAAGCTGCTGGCGAGACCGGGAGCGGCATCATTCACCGGCGCCAGCGCGCGCTGCCTTTCGTGCACCAGGCCCACGTAGCGGTTGACGATATCCCGCGGGGAGCCGATCGCTTCCATGCGCCCGTTCAACAGGAAGACCGCACGATTGGAGAGACGCTTCACCATGCCGAGGTCGTGCGAAACGAACAACGTGGTCACCTTGCGCTCTTTTAACTCTTCAAACTTCTGAATACAGCGCGAAGCAAAGATGGCATCGCCTACGCTCAGCGCTTCATCCACGATGAGAATTTCCGGCTCTACGTGGATTGCCGTGGAAAACGCCAGCCGCACGTACATGCCGCTGGAATATTCCTTCACCGGGCGATCGATGAACTCGCCAATCTCTGCAAACGATTCGATCTTCGGGAACGCCCGTTCCATCTCCTGGCGCGAAAGGCCCATGATCTCGCCGCTGAGAAACACATTCTCACGCCCGCTGAATTCCGGATTGAAGCCCGCTCCCAGTTCCAGCAGCGCGGCCACCCGGCCTTCCGTTTTCACCCGGCCGCTGGTGGGTTGCAGGATCCCGCTGACGATCTGCAGCAGAGTGCTTTTGCCCGACCCGTTGGGGCCAACGACGCTGACAATCTCGCCACGCTCCACGGAGAAGCTGATGTCTTTCAGCGCCCAGAACTCGGCATGGCGTTTACCTCCCAACCCTGGGAGCACTTCGATCAACCGGTCCAGAGGACGCCGGTACAGACGGTAAATCTTGGAGACATGCTGGATCGCAACCACGTGAATATAAGCGTGCAGGATCGCGGCGCGACAATCAAGTGGCGCGATAAGCTGGAAGCAAGTGGCACAAACCCGGCCTATTGTAGGCTGTTGCGGCTGGACTGAGGCCCAGGCTCGATATACCAGCACCTACGCCGCGATCGAACTACAGGCGACGTTTTATCAGCCACCCGCCAATCGGGTAGCGGAACGCTGGAAAGCCAACGCCCCACCTGGATTCCGCTTCTGCATGAAGGCATGGCAGCTTATCACCCATACGCCCGCCAGCCCCACCTACCGGCGGTTGAAGATGCAAATCAGCCCGCGCGAACGGAGTCTGTACGGAAGCTTTCAGCCCACCGAACAAGTCTGGCTGGCGTGGGAGCGCACCCGCGAAATCGCTCGCATCGTCGACGCGCAGGTAGTCGTCTTCCAATGCCCCAAGTCCTTCCTTCCGACACGCGAGAATATTTCAAACCTTTCGCGCTTCTACCGGGAGATCGACCGCGACGGGCGAATACTTGCCTGGGAACCGAGAGGCGAAGACTGGCGGCCGGAGCTCATCCGCGATATCTGCGCCGCGAGCAACCTGATCCATTGCGTCGACCCCTTCCAAAGTACCGCCCTGTATGGGGACGCCTATTACTGGCGCCTTCACGGGAAAGGCGGGTACCGCTACCGCTATACAGACGAAGACCTGGAAGAGTTGAAACGGAAGGTGCGCCTGAGCCGCTTGCCCGGCCCGAATTACATTCTGTTCAATAACGTCTATTCGAACCAGGATGCGCTACGTTTCCTGGCGAAGATATAAAAAGCCGCCGCTCCAGGCATGCAGGCTGGGAGCGGCGTTAAGAGAAACGATTCTTCGCACTAAGAACCAACAAGCCAAGGCTTCAACGGACGTCGTGCACTTTAGGCGCGGAGAGATAGCCGACGATGCGATCGTTCTTCACTTCATTTACGACGATCTCATAAGGGATCCGCGCCTTTGCCATGTAAAACTGTACCGGCTCGTTGACGGAGCGGTCTTTCTTTTCGACACGCTTGTCGTCAGCCACCAGTTCGATGGTGTAGCGGTTGCGCTTGGCATCGAACCTTTTGAGTTGGACCGCGACATCGCCGATGCGCTGGGGAGCTTTGGTTTTTGTGAGCTGGAACTCGAAATAGGCTCGCTCGCCCAGCGCTCTCAGCGCGGCCAACTCCTTGCCATTCGTGGCCACCAAGCCGCTCTGCACGCCAAGATCTCCCCGCACACTGTGCAGGTCGCCGATGGTCTTCTCCAGATCGGTTTTTGTCTGTGCCACTACGCTTTTTACGGTGCTTACTTCGGTCGTGATCCCACTGATCTTTTCGCCGGCCCGGAGATTGGCTTGTTTCACTTCCCCAAGCTGCTCGGAGAGCTGCTTCTGCTGCTCAATGGCGGCGAACTCGGCGGCAGCCAGTTTCCTCGAAAGCTCTTCGGCGTTGCGCTTCGCCGTCAGACTGGCCTGGCCGGCAGCTTTGGTGGAAGTAATCCCGGCCAGCTCAACCTGTTGCCGGAGGGAGGAGAGGGCTCGGGCCTGCTCATTCGTCCGCGAAGCTGTCTCCTGTTGGGAGACCAGAATCTCCGCTTTCACGTTGCTTTGAAGCTGCTCGACGCGAGTCTCGAGCCGGTTCGTTTTATGCACCAGGTACACGTTGCCGAAAGTCAGCGTAGCGCCCACAGTAAGGGCAGCGATGCCGGCTAGACTGAAACTGCCTTGCTTCCCGGAACTGGACACACTGGTAGCGGGGCTCATGGTGGTACACCTTTCGTTAGGTTTGGGCTGGGTTGGGCGCGTGGACACGCGCAATGATTTCGGAGACAGGCAAGCTGCTTTGAGGCGTTTGGCCCTTTTAGCCGCCTGCCTGCCTTTCTCCCCGTGCTTTCTTCAAAGCAAGGCTGAGTCCAAATCCTAAAGTGCTGATTATATGAGGTCTTCTGAAGGCGCTCCCGAAGACCATGGAAAACATTCCCACTTGCGCTACACGGTGCGGGAAAGTTTTACCGGGCTGAATTTCCAACCGAACGCCGGGTGGCGCGCCGAATAACGATTAAAACCCACTAAACGCTTATTCGGTCTCGAAGTTCAAAAACACCGGTTCCATGCCATGCAGCACCAGCCGCGTGTCCAGCGCAGTTTCCAGCACTTCGCCTTCCGCTTCGGAAAGGCCGCCGGCCAATTCTTCAATCTTCTTCAGCAACTGAGGCATATCGCCGCGCTGCAGCTTCTTTACCGGAACCGCCATAGCGTAAGAGAAGAGCGCGTCCATGCGAAACTCTTCGTCGTTGAAGAGATCTATCAGCCGCGGCGCCTCGCTCGCCATTTCCAGAAACCCGACCCCTTTGATCGCCTGCCTTCGAACGTCGATATCCGCGTCGTGGATGTGACGCCGGAACACCGGAATGTACTCCGGATCGAGACTCCGCCACATGGCTTCCATGGCGCGCGCGCAAGTGGAAGGGTTCGCATAGAATTCATCAATGTAGCGCTTCAGCTCCGGGTCGCCTTTGGCTGTGGCGGACACGGCCAGCAAGGCTCCACAACGTTCCGGCGCGGGTTTGGTCCGGTCCTGCAGTTTACCCATCAGGAGCGCCAGAATCTCCGGATCGTCCGTGCTGCCCGCCAGGGCGGTGCACGCCACCGCGCGAACCCCGACGTTTGGGTCTTCCGCGGCCAGCCTCACCAGAATGCGCTCCACGCCGGCCGGAACGTCGCGGTCGATGAAACTGGTGGCGGCATCGGCCCGTAATTCAGCCGACGGACAGTTGAGGAACTCGATGCGCTCGTCGATGTCCATCACATCAAAAACCGGCTCGATATATTCGGGATAAAGCTCCCACAGACTCACAGATTCCAGGGCTTCCTCCTCCCGATCCTGATCGAGCAGCGCAAAGGCTTCCGCTGCTTCATTCCCCACCTTCTCGGCCAGCGCTTCATCGGAGGCCGCCTGCTCCTGCAGCTTCTGGAGCGCGGGCTTGGCCGCCGGATCTCCGTGGACCCCCATGAGAAACGCGGCATCGGCGGGGTCGTGCTCGACCCGCTCTTCGAGCAGTTTGAGAATGCGCGGATCGCGGCGCCGGAAGGCCGCCAGGACAAAGGCGACATCGGAACCGAGTTTCGGCCCGAGTTCGGAATAGAGATCGAGCAGCGGGTCGATGGCGGGCGGGCCGATGCGCTGGAAAGCGTGCACCAGATCCTCCGCCGGATCGGCGGGTTCCCGCCGCAGGTAGTCCACCAGAAAGGGAAGCGCCTTAGGTGAACCGATGTATTGAAAAATCGCGACCAAGTCCTCCTCGAGGTTGATACGGTCGTCGGGCCGTTCCTCAAGGCCGAACCTCACCAGATCGTCGACCGCCGCTTCGCCTCGATCCACAATCGCGTGCAGCACGCGCTGATCGAGGCCGATTTTGCCCTTTGCAGCCGCGACCAACAAATCGTAGACGGGCGTCCTGGTGTACTGGTCGGCGGTGATGATCACTTCAGTAAGTAGCCCTTCCTCCACTGGCATCGTAGCATTGGCCGGTGACGAAAGAGCAGTCCGGACTGGACAGGAAATGCACCACGGCGGCGATCTCCTCCACCGTGCCGGTGCGCCCCATGGGGATCCGCGCGGTCATGTAGGAGACCTGCTCTTCGGTGAGCTGTTCCAGGATCTTGGTGCGAATCACCGCCGGGGAAACGGCGTTGACGCAGATCCCTTCTTTAGCGACTTCTTTGGCGACGGACTTGGTAAGTCCGATTACGCCCGCCTTGGTGGCGGAGTACCCGGTCATGTTGGGGTTGCCTTCTTTGCCGGCGATGGAGGCGATGTTGACGATGCGGCCGTAGCCTCGCTGGCGCATGTGCGGAATGGCGGCGCGGCAGCAATAGAACACGCCGGTAAGATTGATGGCCAGGATGCGGCTCCAATCGTCGTCGGTCTGCTGATCGATAGGCGCTGCTTTGCCGCCGATGCCGGCGTTGTTCACCCAGATATCCAGGCGGCCGGCGCGGTTCACGATCTCCTGCGCCGCGGCGTTGACGGAGGCGCTGTCCGTTACGTCAATGGCGATCGGGAAGTGCGGGGCGCCAAGGTCGGCGGCAACTGCCTTTGCTCCCTGGGAGTCGAGGTCTGCAATGGCTACAGTGGCTCCGGCTTTCGCAAGGCGGCGGGCGATGGCTTCGCCGATGCCTGTGGCCGCTCCGGTTACAACGGCCACTTGCCTGTTTAGATCGAAGTACGCCATGACCGCCCCGCTACTCTTCCCGTTCCACTTTGACGGTGATTTCCGTGCTCACGTCGCGATGCAGTTTGAGCGGAACCTGATAGTCGCCCAGCTGTTTGATGGCATCGTCGAGCTGGATCTTCTTACGCTCGATGGTGTAGCCGAGTTTAGCCAGGCCGTCGGCAATATCCTGCGCAGTAACCGAGCCGAACAACTGACTCTGCTCGCCGGCTTTCTGCCGGATCGTGACCACCACGCCTTGCATGATTTTGGCCAGTTCGGTCGCGTCCGCAGCCTGCTTGGTTTCACGCCGCAGGTGAGCCTGCCGTTCCTGTTCAATGATTTTCTTGTTGGATGCGGTCGCCGCCACTGCAAGTTTGCGGGGGAGAAGGAAGTTACGGGCATAGCCGTTGGCCACCTTCACCACCTGGCCGCGGGAGCCGAGTTTATCGATGTCTTCGCGAAGAATGATGTCCATGGTTGATCCTTCTTTAGTTTCCGCCCGAGAAGGGCACCAGGGCGATATTGCGGGCCTGCTTGATGGCTTCGCTCAAATCGCGTTGATGGGGAGCGCAAACGCCGGAGATGCGGCGAGGGGTGATCTTGCCGCGCTCGCTGATGAAAGACATCAGCAGCCGTACGTCTTTGTAGTTGATGTCGTCGATTTTTTCGACGCAGAACCGGCACACTTTCTTGCGCCGGAAGTATTGCTTCTTGCCGCCTGCCGCAAATGCTTTATCGCCGCCGGTGGGCCGTTGGGATGCGCTGACCGGTCTTCCGCCTCTGGATTCCGCCATATGTTTATTCCTCTATTTCCTTTTTAGGTGGTGGGGGCGGCTTCCGGCACCGCCGCCGCCGGCGCCGCCGGAGCTGCCGGTGCGGGAGCCGGGGGAGTTGCGGGAGCGGGCGTCGCGGCGGCCGGCTCACCCGGCATGGCGCCCGGCATAGCCGGCACCGGGAGAGGGACCGAGGGGTTCGGTACTAGGACCGGCACCGGTTTGCGCGCCGCCCGCTTTTCGCGGATCTTTTTGCGCTTCTCCAGCCATTTCAGCTTCTCGTCAATACGCACCGTGATGTATTTCACGACGTTATCGGAAACTCGTAAACGGCGTTCGATTTCCTTTACAGCCTCCGGTCCGGTAGTAAACACCACCAGCACGAAAAAGCCTTCGCTTAGTTTCTGTACCCGATAGGCGAGCCTGCGCACGCCCCACTTATCAACTTTGTCGATGGTGCCACCGGCATTGGTAACAATTTGGCGGATTAATTCAACCGAAGCCTCGACGTCCTCTTCAGGAGTGTCGGGCTTCAGGATGTACAACTCTTCGTAAATTCTCATGCTTCCTCTTCATTTGTACCTTGGGCGCGACGATTGAACCTCGTCATGGCCTTCTCGACGCCCTCGGAAATTATGGATTCCACTGCCTCACTGGAGTAGTCAAGCAGGGAGTCCAGTTCCTCCCGCTGCCCCTTTTTGAAAGAAGCGAGCAGGAAGTCTTTACCGCTGGAAAGCGGGTGGCCGGGATGCACGCCGACCCGCAAACGCGGGAAATCCTGCGACCCCAGACTGGATACCAGGGATCTCATACCGTTATGCCCGGCCGGCGACCCGAAGGGCCGGATGCGAACGGATGTCCATGGCAAGTCGAGGTCGTCATAAACGATTAACAGACAATTGAGCGGCAGGCAGTGTTTCGCAAGCAGTTGCCGAATAGAGCCGCCGCTCAGATTCATGTACGTTTGGGGTTTGGCCAACAACACGGGATTGCCGGATATATTGCCCACACCGGTGATGGCCTGCGAATCGGGCCTTGTGATGCGGATGGAGTTGCGTTCCGCCAGCCGGTCCAACACCAGAAAACCCATGTTGTGCGGGGACCACTCGTATTCCGGGCCGGGATTGCCCAGTCCAGCGATGAGCCATGGCGCATTTTGCATGGGTGCCTGACATCTTATTTCTTCTTCTTAGGCGCGGCGGCTTCGGCTTCTTCTTCCTTCTTGCCCTTCTTAACGACTTCGGGCTCGGCAGCGGCGGCAACCGGTTCGGCGACGGCGGCAGCTTCTTCCGCCTTGGCTCCCACGACGTGCGCAATCACCTGCTCGGACTGGCTAAGCAGCCTCATCGAGCCTCTGAGGGCGATTTCGCCGGCGCGGAGGCTCTGGCCGATCACCAGTTCGGTAATGTCCGCATCGAGGTGTTCTGGAATCTCGTCGGGTAGACATTCGATTTCGATTTCCCTGGTGATCACTTCCAGCAGACCACCCATGAGCTTGACGCCCTTGGGGTCGCCATGCAGCATGACATGAACCTTGACCTTCAGCCGTTTGTTGAGGTCAATCCGCAGCAGGTCGGCATGCAGCAGACGATCCGTAATGGGATCAAGCTGCCAGTCCACGACCATCACCGGCGTATTTTCCACGCCCTCGACGTCGAGGTTGAAGATGGTGTTGTGGCCGCCGCTGCTATAAAGGATCTTGTTCAGCTCCTTGGGGCTTAGGGCGATGGCTACGGATTCCTTACCTGCTCCGTAAATAACGGCCGGACTCAATTGCTTCGCCCGTAGACGGTTTGCTTCGTTCTTGCCGCGCGTCGCGCGAGGATGGGCCACAAGGGTAATGTCTTTACGCATAGCTTCACTCACTTCCAGGAAAATCAGATAAACAACGTGCTGACGCTCGTCTCCTCGTGGATCGATTCAATCGCGCGGGCCAGCAAAGGGGCAACAGACAGGACTTTGATACGCGAGCAGGGGATAGCGTTTTCGCGCAGGGGAATAGAATTGGATACGACCACTTCGCGAAGCAGCGACTGCTCGATGCGGTCAATCGCCGGCCCTGACAGTACGGCGTGAGTGGCGCAGGCCGACACCGATAGGGCTCCCTGGGAGGTGAGCGCTTCGGCTCCCTTCACCAGCGTGCCCGCCGTATCGATAATGTCGTCAACCATCAAGCAGTTTCTACCTTCCACTTCGCCGATGATATGCATCACTTCGGCCACATTCGCTTCTTCACGCCGTTTGTCAATAATCGCCAGCGGAGCGTTGAGCCGCTTGGCAAAAGCACGGGCACGCTCGACGCCCCCGGCGTCCGGGCTGACTACCGTTAAATCCGGCAGATCAACCTCGGTCCAATGCTCAATCATCACCGGCGTTGCGAACAGATGATCCACCGGAATATCGAAAAAGCCCTGGATGGGAGCTGCGTGAAGGTCAAGGGCCAGAATGCGGCTCGCCCCGGCCCTTTCCAGCAAACTGGCTACCAGTTTTGCCGAGATGGGGACCCTGGGCTTGTCCTTCCGATCCTGCCGGGCATACCCATAATAGGGTAACACCGCGGTGATACGGTCTGCTGAGGCCCGCTTCAGCGCATCGATTATGAGCAGCAGTTCGAGGAGATGCTTTTCCACCGGGGTGCAGGTGGGCTGGACGACAAAGACGTCGGCTCCCCGCACGTTTTCATTGATTTGAACGTGGATCTCTCCATCGAGGAATGTTTTTACTTCCGCATCGCTGAGCGGCCAGTTGAGATGATGACAGATCTCCTCCGCCAGCCGGGCGTTGGCATTTCCCGTGAAAATTCTCAGACGATCGAAGCTCATTTGACGTACCGGCTTTGGGGCGGCCATGTTTTATCCCACGCATGCTCCCGCAGGCTCCGATACCAAAGAGCCCGATACCGGGCGCGGCTGACAGTTCGAAATACTACGGACCGGACATCAGGCAGAGACATGGCGGCATTCTCCGTATCGGCACGAGTGTCAAAGAACCCGAACAGAGCAGAGCCGCTTCCCGTCATCAGGGTCAGGCAGGCACCTGCCGCAATCAATTTCTTCTTCAACCGTTGGATTTGCGGGTATTGCCGAAAGACGACTTCTTCAAAATCGTTCTGGCAAAATCCCCGCCAGGATCGTACCGGGACTCCCTCCCCGATTTCCCAGCTAAGAGACTGGAAACTATTCATGATACGTGAATCTTCCGTTACCGTCAAATGACGATTCAGAGCCCGGTAAGCGGCTGGTGTAGAGACATGGATGCCGGGTGCCAGCAGGATGGCCCAGGAGGGTTTCGGTTGGGCAAACGGGTAGATCTCTTCCCCACGCCCCAAGCCCAGCGCCGTGCCGCCACACAAGAAAAAGGGAACATCGCTGCCCAGAGTGGCGCCGATGCGGGTCAGTTCCGGCACGGGTACGTGTTTGCCCGCCAGCGCAGGAAGCGCCAACAGGACGGCGGCGGCATCGCTCGACCCGCCTCCCAAGCCGCCGCCCATCGGGATTTCCTTCTGGATCCGCAGCCGCACGTGCCCCCGGATTCCTGCCTCATCCATCAGGGTTTTCGCGGCTCTCACGGCGATGTTATCGGGAATCTCTATGCTGCAGTCCGCTTCCACGCTCACCGTCCGCGCAGGCGTGTAGGCTACCTCGATCGCGTCGGCGACGGAAATCGTCTGGAAAATTGTGCGGATCTCGTGATACTGATCGTGCCGCTTATGCAGAACTTTGAGACTGAGGTTGATTTTCGCGAATGCCGGGACACGCGCTGATCGAGTTTGGAGCATCCGCTTCCT
Source organism: Bryobacteraceae bacterium (assembly GCA_035526195.1). Classification (GTDB taxonomy): domain Bacteria; phylum Acidobacteriota; class Terriglobia; order Bryobacterales; family Bryobacteraceae; genus CADEFT01. The sequence continues at coordinate 5,294 of DATLCW010000249.1, read as the reverse complement.
TTAAATATATTCTCAATGGAGCAGAATCACTTTGCCAGGAAATTCGTGGGCGAAGGCAACCGGGGTGCTCTGTGTGCTCAGCATATTCCATGAAACCGCCTTCGCCTTCCTGAGTCAAGCCGCCATCTACGGCGGCATCTGTTGGAGAGCCCATCTGGAAGCTCTGCGATGTGACGTTTCCCAGCGGATGGTGAGACTGAGGTCGCTCCTGCCAGGTAGCGGTGCGTACGGTGGGCAAGGCGTATTTGCGCGAGATGGTTCTAACTGACGATAATGCATTATCGATAGGAGTATTTATGGATCGCAGAACTTTTCTACTCGGGGCAGCCGCCTCGCTCGCCCAGGCCGCTAACGATGACATCCCCATCCTCGATATTCATCAGCACACCAACTACAGCGGCCGGACCGATGACGTCCTGGTGGCGCACCAGCGAAAGATGGGAATCACTAAAACCATTCTGCTGCCCGCGGGTTCGAAATACGGCCTTGCGGCCGGGGCCGGCGGCAACGATACAGTGGTCGCGGTCGCAAAGAAGTATCCCAAAGAGTACGTCTTCTTCGCGAATGAGTTGCCGGACATTCCCGAAGCCCGGCCCGTGATCGAGAAATATCTCAAGATGGGTGCCATCGGGATCGGGGAACAGAAGTTTCCCGTGGATTGCGATTCCCCTGCGATGCGCCTCATCGCCGACATCGCCAAGGAATACAGGGTGCCGGTGCTAATGCATTTTCAGCACGAAACTTACAATTTCGGCATGGAGAACATGCATAAAATGCTGGCCAGGTATCCCACCGTCAACTTCATCGGCCATGCGCAAACTTTCTGGGTAAACATATCTAAGACGAGCGATCAAAAAACACTTTATCCGACCGGCAAAGTTGTGCCAGGGGGCATCACCGACCGCCTGTTGGCGGACTATCCGAACCTGTTCGCCGACCTTTCCGCCGGGTCCGGGTACAATGCGTTCCGCCGCGATCCCGAACATGGCCGCGAGTTCATCAAGCGCCATCAGAATAAGCTCCTGTACGGCAGTGACTGCAGTGACCACGATGGCTACGGCGAGAAATGCAGCGGCGCGAAACAGATCGCTCAAATGCGGGAGTTGGCGGCGGACTCGAAGATACTCCGTAAGATTTTCTGGGAGAACTCGGCGCGGCTGTTCCGGATTAAGTCCTAGCCCAAGTCTGCCGGCGCGAATAAAGACTTAGTCCTCTTTTTCTAAACATCGTTCTCTATGGAAAAGTGTATAACCGGGACGAACGTAAATCCGTGCCGTGGAAGCGTCCGATCTTTTGAGCAGTTACCAAAAAAATCAGAATAACTCCCGCATTCACAATTAGTTGTCGACGCCGCGCAAAGCCGATTATTTTCTCATTGACTTTTTTGCCACCCCAGCTTAACATGCATTGCACACTTACGGTGGGTGGTTGCTCCCTGCCGGACTAAAACAGAAGGGGTCCCCGCATGACCTTTCAAATCGGTGAACGGGTCGTCTATCCCAACCATGGCGTGGCGGTGATTGAAAACATCAGCGCCCGTTCGTTTGGGGCTCAATTCGAGCGCTTTTATCTCCTGCGTATTAACAGCAGCAGGATGACGGTAATGGTGCCGTTTTCCCATGCCGACGATGTCGGTTTGCGCAAGGTCACCAAAGCGGCGGAGATCGCCAAAGTGCTCGAGTTTCTTGCCAAGGGCAGGACCAAATCCTGCCAGGACTGGAAAGATCGCTTCCGTGAAAACTCGGACAAGATGCGGTTTGGCTGCCTGCTGGAAACAGCGGAGGTGCTCAAGTGCCTTCTCATCCTTCAGAAGGACAAGCCACTTTCATTTCGCGAGAAAAAGATGCTGGACCGGGCGCGCCATATGCTGCTGACTGAGGTCGCCACTTCACGCAGTCTGCCGGAACCGGCGGCGGAAGATGTGTTGAACGAGGCTCTTGGTAAATCCCATCTGCGGTTCCCCGAACCGCTTTAACTCATCGTCTGCGTTTCAGCTCGCGGCTGTTCTTTGTGTCGTTTCGGCAATCAGTGTTGTAGCCGTCCGCTATTTCTACACCATTGACTCGCTTTTTTATTTCGGCGACGCGGACGCGCATCTGCATACGGCGCGCCGGGTGTTGGACTCGCGCACGCCGGGACTCGACCAACTTGGCTCGCCCTGGCTGCCGTTGCCGCACCTGTTGATACTGCCATTTGCAGCCAATGACGCACTTTGGCGGAATGGCCTTGCGGGTTCGTTCTCATCAGCCGGGTGTTTTGTGGTCGCGTCGGTATTTCTCTTCGCCGCCGCCCGCCGCATCTATGGGAACGTGTGGGCGGCCGTGTTAGCGGTGGCGCTCTTCGTTCTCAATCCCAACAACCTCTATCTGCAGTCGATTCCCATGACGGAGCCGGTATTCTTCGCCGCGTTGTGCGGGATTCTTTATTTCACCAGTGCTTTTCCGCCCGCTCCGTCGCCGGCGTTACTCTGCGGGATTACGGCGATGACCTTCGCCGCGACCATGACTCGCTACGAGGGATGGTTTCTGATCCCCTTTATTGCCCTGTTTTTATGGCTGACGGCGCGGCGTAGGCTATTGGTGACGTCCTCCTTTCTCGCCGGCGCTGCAGCCGGACCAATTCTATGGCTCTTCTACAATTGGTGGCTGTCAGGCAACATGTGGGATTTCTATAACGGCCCATATTCGGCGAAAGCGATCCAGGGAGCTGCCGCCTATCCGGGATATCAGAATTGGTCCGAAGCCATTCTGTATTTCTTGACGGCGGGCCGGCTGGTTGCCGGTTGGCCATTGATGTTGATGGGGGCTGCTTCGCTCCCGATCCTGATGTCCCGTCGCGTGATCTGGCCCGTGGTGCTATTGTCGCTACCGCCGGTGTTCTATATCTGGGGCATGCACTCTGCCGGCAACCCGATCTCCGTACCAGTCCTCGAGCCCTACTCGTGGTACAACACCCGATACGGACTGGCCGTGATGCCCTTGCTGTCGTTGGGCAGCGCTGCCGCGCTGACCGTTGTGCCCCGGCGGATGAAAGCGCTGGGATGCGGCGTGATGCTTTTTCTGGCCCTGGTTCCGTGGCTCTGGCAGCCGCGCCGGGAAGCCTGGGTCACCTGGAAAGAGTCTCAAGTTATGGCCAGGCCCGCGTTGGATGGACCGGCGAAGCCGCCGATTATCTCCGGCTCCAGTTCCAGAAGGGGGATTCCGTCTTCGCTACCTCCGGGGATTTACTCGCCATCTTTCGCAAGGCGGGAATTCCTTTACGCCATTTGCTCTACGTCGATAACGGCCTCCTTTGGGAGGCGGCTCGTTTGCGCCCTGATTTATTCTTGCGCTGCCGATGGGCCGTGTTACGCCATGGGGATCCGGAGCAGGAGATCGTGCGGCGCTATTTTGTATTGGCGAAGCGAATCGAGACGGGAGATGCCAAGGCGTTGGAAATTTATGCGCGGCGATCGCCTATTCCATAAGAGGTCAGGGCTGGTATTCCTTCAGCCTGACGCCCACGTTGAGACTCTCGGGGAAGGCCAAAGCCAGAATGCCGCCGGCGTCCGTCTTCATTTCCCGCAGCTCTTCATCGTCCACTTCCACTTCGTAACGCGTGGCGGGCCTCAGCCCAATGAGGAAGTAGCGGGTCTGCCCGCCCAGATTCAGCGTGAAGCGCATGGGACTCTCGCCCACCATCACGATGTGATCCCCCACCTGCAGCGGCTCCTTGATAGCGCGCGGCTGCAGACCCGTCCGCTTCCCCTCGAGGAAGAGCTCCATCTGGCCCTGGCGATAGCTGAGCCAGCTTGCGTTCTCCTCCCAACTGGACCGCAGAAACAGGACGCCTGACTTTGGATCATGAAAGAAGTTGGGCAGATGATGATAGCTCAGCCCGGGCTGGTACGGATTGGCCCACAGGAACTCATAGGTGATGCCGAAAGCCCCCCTCATCAGGAAATTATCCTGAATCAGCCAGCCTTGCAGAAATTGATTTTCCAGCGCATTCCCGTCAAACGCGACAATACTCAGATCCGCCGCGCGCGAAAGCGCGGCTTCACTTAGATCGGGTTCGCCGAGACCGGCATACATTGGGATGCGATAATGGTTCTCCGCCGCCGGGAACACCGCCGGATAGTAGCTGAGCACGCGGTGAAGCGGAAAATCCTTGAAAAATGCCAATGCATTATCCCGCATATCGAAATTAAGATTGTCGCGAATGGCATGCATAATCTCGAGCAGCGCATAGGCGTCCGTACGCGGCAGGGCGTCGCGATTCTTCCGGATCGCGGGGACGATTCTAGCCATCCACCAATCGCTCCAGAAGGCGCGCAATGTTTTTTCCGGCAGGTCCGGCATGTGATCGTAAAGAGCCACCGCCGCAAGCACCCGCGAGCGCACCGCTGAAACCGTGTCTTTGCCAGCCTCCCGTTCCATCCCCTGGGCCAGCTTCCCCGCCAGAGTCTTTGATTGCGACTCGGTGAGGAGAGGTTGGCACCAGTCGAAAACCAGCGCCAGTTGCCGCAAGTCGGTCGCCGGTCCAAGCGCCCACTGGATGGCCTGCTTGCCGGAGGCGGGTTCCTGCGAGCTGAGGTAGTGCAGCGCCAGGGCGAATCCCTTTTCCGGCATTTCGGCCTTACCACGGATGATAGAGTTGAATTGCTCCCAGCGGAGCGACTTACGCTCCTTTTCGCGGCGCAACAGCCTCAAATGACGCGCGTTGGCCAGTAAGCGCGGATGCTCCGTGTAAATCTTGAATTCGTCTGGTCCAGCCGAGGCTGCCTCGGACGCCGAAGTGGAGATCTGACCGCACAGGGCGAGAGCGCAGAGGAGGGCGAACAAGGCAACCTTCAGCATCCTCTTTGATTGTGTCATACTGACACACCCGACACTGCGGCAGCCCGCTCCGGGCCTTTGTAGGATACGGCAACGTCTTTGTTTTCTTTGAATGGATGCTCAGCGGCCGTGGCATCGCGCGTGCACTTATCAACGCTGAATTGATGGAAAACCTCTTAAGACCTGCCCTCTGCTGCGACGAGAGGAAGGACGAGAGTGAGCTGAGGCAAAAGAGTGCTTGCGGGAGTCAGTATTCGGATCATGCATATCGCTCACACGGTTCTTTCGCTGGTGGCATCAGAGGGTACTTTTTCGAGGATGCCGTGACTTCTTGAGTTTCCCCGTTAAGAAGGGGATTGTTCTTCCCTGGGTCCAGGTTTCGGCCAACGTCTGGCGGTCTTGTGGCAGGATTTTTTGGACGCGGGCCTGTCCGAGGTTGTTGGCGGTGCGGGTATCGTCATTTACCATACGAGCCGA
>DATLCW010000297.1:0-14063 GCA_035526195.1 Bryobacteraceae bacterium | reverse complement strand
CGATTCCGTGTCCGCCTTCCTCGCGTCGTGATGAGGTTGGCGGAAATGCGTCTGATTTCCGGCTTGGGAAAGATGGCATTTTGCATAATCGGACCCGGTGGTACTGCGGGGGCCGGAAAAAATGGCTCTTACCCCTGGAGTACAGGCAACTTTAAAGATTTATATAACTTGTTCTGAAAACAGAACAAAACTCTTGTATTTGTCCGCCAACTATGTTTATATGACTTAAGCTAACTTTTACATTGGGACCCGTTAGTTCCGTTTTCAGAACGAACCGAAATTTCGGATGTGGGGTTGTTCGCATGGACGTCAATAAAATGTTGCAGGAATTGCGCCAGGAGCGCGAGCAGATTGAAGAGGCCGTTCTTAGTTTAGAACGTTTGGCGCGAGGCCGGGGAAAAAGACGCGGCCGTCCGCCGGCATGGCTTTCGGAAATGCGCAATGCCGATAAACCGCAAACCGCGGAGCCTGAACCTCCCGCTCGTGGGCGGAAATCCGGCTCCAGCAAAACCGCTACCGCATAAAGTTCGGGCTAATCGTCCGCCATTAAATTGGATTGTGGTTCTCCGCCTGGAGGTTGCCGATGTTGCAGTGGCTTCCGGGGTTATGTTTTGCCATCCGCCAGGATGGCGAGGGAATTGCCGGTCTATCCCCGCAGCCGATTGACCGCGGATGGCACTGGGTTCGTGTTATCGGGCTTAGCGGACCGGCAAGGAGACCCACAATCCTATTCAGTGGTTGCCGTACACTATTGTAGGGTAGGCATACCGCCCTTCCCTATTGTGAAAAACGCCGCACTCATTGTTCTCACCCTCCTCTACTGGGCGTTGCACCAGGATGTCTGGAATTGGCGCCGGGCCGAACCTTTCACGTTTGGCTTTCTTCCCATAGGACTCACCTATCACGCCATATACACGTTGGGAATCTGTCTGCTGATGGCTTTGCTCGTGAAGCTGGCCTGGCCTGTGGAGTTAGAGCGCGAAGTGGAAGGGAGTCGCGAAGGCGACCGGCCTTAGCCCTGCCATGATTCCCGCCCTCTTCGTGTTCGCCTACCTGGCTATCGTCCTGTATATCGGCATCTTTGCCTTCCGGCGGCCGCATCCAAGCGGCGCGGAAGATTATTTTCTGGCCAGCCGCTCTCTTGGACCGTACGTCTTCCTGCTGTCGCTGTTCGGCACGAACATGACCGCATTCACCATCCTCGGCTCCTCCGGCCATGCTTTCCACAATGGCATCGTGACTTATGGCCTGATGGCTTCTTCGTCGGCGCTGATCATTCCGCTTACTTTGTTTGTGATCGGGACACGAATCTGGGCTCTGGGGAAGAAGTTCGGGTTTATGACGCCGGTTCAGATGTTTCGCGACCGCTGGGAATGCGGGCACATCGGTACGGTAATTTTCGCCGTGCAGGCTGCTCTGCTGGTGCCCTACATCATCATCGGAGTGATGGGAGGCGGCACCACCCTCCAGGCCATCAGCGGTGGGCTGATCCCTTATTGGCTGGGCGGGGCACTGGTCGCGATGACCGTAATGAGCTACGTGTTTTTTGGCGGAATGCGGGGAACGGCTTGGGTAAATACGTTCCAGACGGTGCTCTTCCTCTGCTTTGGCGCGGTGGCGTTGCTATTGATCGGCAACGGTATGGGCGGCTTCACCCAAGCTATGGAGCGGTTGCGCGAGTCTCCGGCTTTCTCTCCGCTCCTGACCCGGGAGCGCATGCCCCCCTTGTTTTTTCTGAGTTACACGTTCATTCCTCTGTCTTCCATCGCATTCCCGCACATTGCCATTTTCTGCCTCACCGCCCGTCACATGGCTCAGTTCAAGAAGACTGTGATTTTCTATCCGCTCTGCATCCTGGCCATCTGGCTGCCGTGCGTCTTTCTGGGTGTGGCCGCCAACCGCGTCACCGACGTGCCGAAGATCCAGCAGAAAATTGAAGCCCGGAAAGAGCTGGCGCAGAACGGCCCCTCCCTCTCCGCCGAACAACGGGCCGAAGTTCGGGGCCGGATGGCGGCGGATGACGTGGTGCTGCTATTGCTGGACCGGTACGCGCCATTGTGGCTCGCCGGCCTGTTGGGAGCCGGGATCATGGCAGCCGTAATGGCGAGCGATTCCCAGATTCTGGCGCTATCGACCATGTTTACCGAAGATGTATTCGCCTTCTACGGAGGCAAAGCCCGATTTGGCGAGACCGTACAAGTAAACACCGGCCGCCTCTTTGTCGTAGTACTCACGATTTTCGCGTATCTGGTCGCGCTCACTTCGCCCGCCAGTATCTTCGATCTGGCGGTTCAATACGCGTTTTCCGGCTATGCGGGTCTTTGCCCGTTGCTAGTCGCCGCGCTCTTCTGGAAAGGCAGTACGAAATGGGGCGCGCTGGCCAGCACATTATGGGTGGCGGCGGCGGTGATTGGCGTCGCGATTTTCCAGAACGTCTTTCCTACTCCCACCGTATGGGGCATCCTCACGCGCACAGCCAACGGCACCACCGTTTTTGGCCTGTTGCCGGTCGTCCCTATGACCATCATTTCCGCGTTACTGATGGTGACGGTATCGGCGGCTACGCGCAAACCTTCCGCCGGGACTTTACGGCGGTACTTCCGCGATCAGCGGGCTGGCTAAACCGCCGTTGTTCCCTCGATCTCGCAACCCCGGAAGAAGTAGCCGAGCTCAAACGCGGCCGTTTCCGCAGCGTCGGATCCGTGAGTAGCGTTGCGCTCGATATTCGTCCCGAAGAGCTTACGGATGGTCCCTTCCGCCGCTTTCTCAGGGTTTGTCGCGCCCATCAGGTCGCGCCATTTCTTAATGGCATCCGGCGCTTCCAGCGCCAACAGGACCACCGGACCTTCCGTCATGAATTCGATCAGACCGCCGAAGAACGGGCGCTCTCTGTGAACCGCGTAAAAGCCTTCGGCCTGGGGCTTGCTCAGCCGCTCCATGCGCATTGCTCTGACTTTGAAACCCGCCTTGGCGATCTCACTTAAAATTGCTCCCGCCTTCCCGGCTGCCACGGCGTCGGGTTTGATGATTGCGAATGTACGTTCTGCTTGACTCATAATCTCTTTTTAATCTTTTCTCCGATTTCAGCGGGCGACTCACACACGGTGATCCCGGCGTCTTCCATGGCCTGCATCTTGTCGGAAGCCTTGCCGGAACCGCCCGAGATAATGGCCCCGGCGTGTCCCATGCGCCGGCCCGGAGGCGCGGTTTGGCCCGCAATAAATCCCACCACCGGCTTCTTCACATGCTCTTTGATATAAGCCGCCGCCTTCTCCTCCGCATCGCCGCCGATCTCACCGATCATGACAATGGCATGCGTGTCCGGGTCTTCGTTGAAGAGCTTGATGGCGTCGGTGTGATTCGTACCGATGATCGGATCGCCGCCAATGCCAATGCAGGTGGACTGGCCCAGGCCGAGACCAGTCAATTGCCATACTGCCTCATAGGTCAGCGTTCCGGAACGCGAAACGACTCCAACGTGACCGGCCATGTGGATATGGCCTGGCATGATGCCGATCTTGCACTTTCCCGGAGTGATGATGCCGGGGCAATTCGGCCCGATCAGACGCGTTTTCCGCCCTTGCAGGAAATCCCAGGCGCGAACCATATCCAGCGCCGGAATTCCTTCGGTGATGCAAACCACCAGCGGCAGTCCGGCATCGGCGGCTTCCATAATGGCTTCGGCGGCAAAGGGCGGTGGAACGAAAATCACCGTGGCATTGGCGCCGGTTTGCTTTACCGCCTGCGCCACCGTGTCAAACACCGGCAGGTCCAAATGTTTTGTCCCGCCTTTTCCCGGCGTGACTCCGCCCACCACTTTTGTGCCATAGGCGATTGCCTGTTGTGCGTGGAAGGTCCCTTCCTTGCCGGTAAAACCTTGCACCAGCAGGCGCGTATTCTCATTCACTAAAACGCTCATTGGGCCAGCCTCACCACTTTCTCCGCCGCATCGCGCATGCCGTCGGCCACCGTAAAATTCATGCCGGAACCGGCCAGAATCTGACGCCCTTGTTCCACATTGGTGCCTTCCATGCGGATGACGATCGGCACTTTCACGTTTAAATCCCGAGCCGCCGCCACAACCCCCGTGGCCAGCGTGTCGCAGCGCAGAATGCCTCCGAAAATGTTGATCAGCACCGCTTTCACGGAAGTGTCCGCGAGCAGGATGCGAAACGCGTTCTTGATCTGTTCGGCATTCGCTCCGCCGCCCACATCCAGGAAGTTGGCGGGGCTGCCGCCGGCGTATTTGATGATGTCCATCGTCGCCATGGCGAGGCCCGCGCCATTCACCATGCAAGCGATATTGCCATCCAGCTTGATGTAGTTGAGACTGAATTTGGAGGCTTCCACTTCGAGCGGATCCTCTTCGTTCAAATCACGCAAATCCAACAGCTCTTTATGCCGGAACATCGCATTGTCGTCGAGGGTGATTTTGGCGTCGAGCGCGACCACTTTGCCATCCTTGGTCAGAATCAGCGGATTGATTTCCGCGATGGAGGCATCGAATTTCTCATACGCCCGGACCAGCGCCTGCATGGCCGCGGCTGCTCCGTTGACAGCGGTCGCGGGAAGCCCCATGCCATACGCGAGTTTACGCGCCTGAAAGCCCAGCAGCCCGGCCCCCGGTTCGAGCGTAGCTTTCAGAATTAGCTCCGGGGTCTTGGCGGCCACTTCTTCAATGTCCATGCCGCCGGATGCGGACGCCATGAAGACGATGCGGCCGATGGTACGATCAAGAAGCAGGCCCAGGTAAAGCTCACGCTCGATCGGGAGCGTCTCTTCAATCAACAGCCTGCCTACCACCCGCCCCTCCGGTCCTGTCTGATGCGTAACCAACGTCATTCCCAGAATTTTGCCGGCCAGTTCCGCCGCTTCCGCGGCGCTCCTGGCCACCTTGACACCGCCGCCTTTTCCCCGGCCGCCCGCGTGGATCTGTGCTTTCACCACCACGCTCCCACCCAATTCCTTCGCCGCCGCCTGGGCTTCCTCTACCGAAAAGGCAACTTTGCCTTTCGGCACAGGGACCCCGCATTGGGCCAAGAGGGCCTTGGCCTGGTATTCATGAATTTTCATCGGATTGCGCCTGTGTTAGTATTTCGAAGGTCGAAGTCACCACTATAACATGCCGCTTGTTTCCTACCTCCACCGCGTGGTTGCGCGGGAAAGCCTTAGCGCCGGCGATGCGCGGAATGCGATGCTGGCGATCCTGAGCGGCGCTTCCACCACCGTCCACATTGCGGCATTTCTGACGGCTCTGAAGATGAAGGGCGAGACAGCGGAAGAGCTGGTCGGCTTCGCCCGGGCCATGCGCGAGAAAGCGGTACCCGTGGATGCGGGCCTGGGCGGGGAGCTGCTGATCGATACCTGCGGCACAGGCGGGGATGGCGGACGCACGTTCAATATCTCAACAGTCGCCGCTTTTGTTGCCGCCGGCGCCGGGGTACGTGTCGCCAAGCACGGAAACCGTTCGCTGTCGAGCCAGTGCGGCAGCGCCGATGTACTGGAAGAGTTGGGTGTGAACATCAGTATGCCACCTGCCTTGGCGGCGCGGGCCATTCGCGAGGCCGGGATCGGGTTCCTGTTTGCGCCAGCGATTCATCCGGCCATGAAGTACGCGCAGCCGGCGCGGGCCGAACTGAAAATGCGCACGGTCTTTAACTTGTTGGGTCCGCTAACCAATCCCGCCAGAGCTACGGTTCAACTGATTGGCGCTCCCTCTCTGGAAGCGGCCGCCTTGATGGCCGAAGCACTGGCGCAACTGGGTATCGCGCGCGCGCTGGTTGTTCACGGCTCTGACGGCTTGGATGAAATCACCACCACCGGAGAAACCGCCGTCTTTGAAATCAACGGAGCAGAAGTGCGCCGTAACTCCCTTACACCAGAAGATTTTGGAGTCAGCCGGGCACTCCCTCGGGATCTCGAGGGTGGCGACCGGACCTATAATGCCGGGATCATGCGTGGCATCCTTACCGGCGACCAGGGCCCCAGGACGGATATCGTGCTGGTGAATGCCGCCGCGGCCCTGGTAGTTGCGAATTTTGCCTCTACCCGGGAAGAGGCAATGCGGCTGGCACGTATATCGATTGCATCAGGAAAGGCATACAAATGCCTGGAGGAATTACGCGGGATACGTTGAAAACTTGGCGGCGCTGAGCCATTCTCCAGAATGACCTAAACTTATCCGGATTTTCAGCCGATAAAATAGGAGGTCGATGAGTCATCTGGCGGCTGCATTAACTTCGGGAACTGCAACGGATACCAATGCGCTGGAACGCAATAACGTTCCAAACGCAAGCGGTACGCAGCCCGGGTCAAACGGTCTGCTTCCCAAACCTGACATCCTTACCCAGGAAGCCCCCAACCCGATCGAAGATCTCACCAATCTGAAAGTTCGCTTTTTAGCCGTCTTGAACCATGAGATCCGCACTCCGCTGAGCGGCATCATGGGAATGACCGATCTCCTGTTGGAGACGGGGCTGGACGACGAGCAGCGGGAGTACGTTTCCGCCGCCAGAGCGTGTGCCGAGACGCTTTTTGAAGTGCTGAACGCCACCCTTGAATATTCCGCGCTGAGTTCCGGGCGCGTGCGCATTGAAGAGGCGGAATTCCACATCGCCGAAGTGGTGGGGACGGCTTTGGCCGAGCACCAGTTCAAGGCGGATGCCAAAGGGATCCGGCTGCACTACACACTGGAGCCGTCGGTTCCTGAAATTGTAATTGGCGATGCGTTGCGGGTCCGCCAGACCCTTTCCCACCTGGTTTCAAACGGGATCAAGTTTACTCCACAAGGCGAAGTGGAAGTAAAGGTCACCCTCAGCGCGATCCTCGACGGAAAAGCCCGGTTGTGCTTTCAGGTGCGCGACACAGGCATCGGAGTGGCCGCCGATCAACTGGCTCACATCTTTGATTCTTTCCGCCAGCTTGACAGCGGTCTGTCCAGAAACTACGCCGGTCTCGGTCTCGGCCTGGCTTTGGTGGAGAAACTGGCGAGTGTGATGAATGGACGCATCTGGGCGGAGAGTTCCGTCGGGCACGGCTCGTCGTTCTTTGTCGAATTACCGTTCCAGCTCACGGAAATGCACAACGAGTTTACGCTGTCCACAGAGACTGCGGAGGCTGCGCCCGCGGCCCGCATTCTTCTGGTTGAGGACAACGAAGTCGCGCAACGGATTTTCAGCCACGTTTTGCGGCGCGGCAAGTATATGGTGGAATGCGCAGGTTCGGGGTTAGACGCCGTTCGCGCCGCCTCGCGCCGCCACTACGATCTCATCCTCATGGATCTGCAAATGCCCGGCATGGACGGAATCGAGGCCACGCTGACCATCCGTCATATTCCGGGTTACGAGAAAACGCCGATCATCGCCCTTACCGCCAATTCCGCCGAAGAGCACCGCCACATGTGTCTCAAAAACGGTATGCAGGGCTTCCTGATCAAACCGATTCCCTCCGAAGAGCTGTTAGCGGCCGTGGCGGGGTATTGCGGCGCCCACGGTGTTCGCTGATATCCTCAGAGGCATGGATTGCCGTCCCGGATGCGGTGCGTGTTGTGTCGTGCCTTCCATCTCCTCGCCGATTCCCGGTATGCCCTTTGGCAAAGCGGCGTTCGTGCGCTGTGTGCAACTGACAGCCGATAACCGTTGTCTGTTGTTTGGCAGTCCGCAGCGGCCGTCGGTTTGCGTCCATCTTCGCCCGGGGGAAGAGATGTGCGGCTCCTCGAACGCAGAGGCGAAGCTGCGATTGACCTGGCTTGAATTGGCGACCGCGCCTCCCCGCAACTGATCGCGCCGTCTCACCGGTACGCGTTCTCTGTTCCGGATTCAGCGCAAAGAGGAGAGCTGGGGTCGCTTGGAGCCCGTCGCAGGCACTCGTTATACGGGATACCGGTTTTCTGGTACTACCAATCCAGTTGTTGGGCGTGAAATCGCGTTCAAATGATCCGCGGCTGGAACTATAGCCTGGAACACGAAACGCGAGAAATGTTTTCGAGTTTGTTATACTAACGGAAAGTCAAACCAAGTAACTTGCCGGAACATGGTTTACAAAGCCGTCCGGCATCAGGAGTAACCAGATCAGAATGTCCCGTAAACGCAACAGCAACGAATCCACGGCGGTCCCGTCCGTGGAGAAACCAGTGCCCGCGAAAGACAAAAAGTCACATTCCACGCGTACGCGCAAGAATAAAGGTGAAATCGTATCGGAAACTTCAGCCACCGCCGACAACGTCAATGCCGTGGCCCCGCAGTCGTTTCCGTATCCAAATGACCAGATCGCACGTCTGGCGTATTCGTATTGGGAGAGCCGTGGATTTCAGCACGGCTATGCAACGGAAGATTGGCTTCGCGCCGAACGCGAACTGCTTACCTCCGCTAAGTAACTTAGCGGTACTTACGCAGTACCGCGAGTAGTTTGCCCTGTATCTGCAAATCGGCCATCGCCACCAGCATCGGCTGCATTCCGGAATTCGCTGGCTGCAGCCGAGCCATACCGTCCGCTTCCCGGTAAAAACGCTTCAGCGTCGTTTCCACACCACGCACCAGCGCCACCACAATATCGCCATTCCGCACATCGGCTGTACGCTCAATCAGAACGAAATCCCCATCGCAGATATGATCTTCCACCATCGATTCCCCGCGCACCTGCAAAGCGTACATGTCTTTGTCGTTAAGTAACTCGCTGAAGTTCAGAGTCTCATTGACGGCGAATGTTTCCACCGGCGCCCCGGCCGCGATCCGGCCCTGGATCTCGATCTCCAGCCGCGGACCGGCACTTGTTTTTTCCCGCCGGTATTCCCGGAGGTACGGTGCCGCCAGCTCCAACGAGCGGCTCTGATTGAAGCCGCGCTTCAAATACTGCTTGGTTTCCAGCGTCTGAATATGTTTGTGCACGGTGGCCAGGGATGCCAGGTCTAATCCGGTCGCGATCTCTTCGTAGCTGGGGCAATAGCCGTGCTGGTCCACAAAACCGGCAATGTAGTCGAGAACTTCCTTTTGCCTTCGGGTAAGCGCCATATGCATTCTATTGTTGGCGAAGAAAAAGGGAAAGTCAAGAGCGGTGTGTAAGTTATAATTGAAAGCTATGTCCTCACCTCTTGCTCCGAACCCCGAACGCATTTTCGGTTTGATGAATGCGCATCATCATACCGCCGCTCTCAAGGCGGGCGTGGAACTCGACGTCTTCACGGCGATCGCCGAAGGCGTCACCACATCCGAAGCCTTAGCCTCCCGCTGTAACGCCTCGGAACGCGGCATGCGTATCCTGTGCGATTTTCTTGCCGTGATGGGGCTGCTTACCAAAGAGAATGGAGCCTACGGCTTGTCTCCGGATGCGGCGCTGTTCCTGGACCGGAATTCGCCGGCCTGCATGGGCTCGGTCACCCGTTTTCTTGCCTCCGACCTGTTGGTGCAAGGTTTCCAGCGGCTGACCGATGCCGTACGCAAGGGCGGTACGGTAATGAGTGAAAGCGGGACGATGGAGCCCGAGCATCCGGCGTGGGTGGAGTTTGCAAAAAGCATGGTGCCGCTGATGGCCCCCGCCGCTCAGGACATCGCGGCCATTCTCGCCGAAGGCGGCGGTGGCGTCCGAAAAGTTCTCGACATCGCCGCCGGGCACGGCATCTTCGGAGTCACGCTGGCGCGCGCTTTTCCGGAAGCGGAGATCACGGCTCTCGATTGGCCGGCCGTACTGGAAGTCGCCAAAGAGAACGCCGAAAACGCGGGGATTACGGGCCGCTACCGTACCATTCCGGGCAGCGTGTTTGACGTGGAGTTGGGCGGACCTTATGACGTCATTCTGGTCACCAACTTCTTCCATCATTTCGATGAGCCCACGTGCACGGCGCTCGCGAAAAAGATATTGAACAGTCTTTCGGACAAGGGCCGCATGGTGACGCTCGAATTCGTCCCGAATCCCGACCGTATCTCACCGCCCGTACCCGCCTCGTTCCCGATCATTATGCTGACGTCTACGGCGCACGGCGATGCCTACACCTTCGCGCAGTTCGATCAGATATTCCGCGCGGCGGGTTTCACCCATAACAAATTACACCAGCTTACGCACTCGCCTGAGCAGCTAATCGTGAGCCACCGATGATGCTGGCCGGGCTGCTTGCGGCGTCCTTATCCGCTGCAACGCCGGTGGAAATGACGGACGCCGTATTTGCCCGTTGGAATACGGCCGATTCGCCGGGCTGCTCGGTAGGAATTGTTCAGGATGGCAAGGTGGTTCATCAGAGGGGCTACGGTATGGCGAATCTCGAGCATGGCATCGCCAATACGCCGCAAACGCAGTTCTATCTGGGCTCCACCTCCAAAGAATTCACGGCGATGGCGATCCTGCTGCTTGCGGAACAGGGTGCGCTGAAACTGGAGCATCCTATCCGCAAGTGGGTGCCGCAGTTACCCGCCTACATGCAGTCCATCACGGTGCGGCACTTGTTGGAACACAGCAGCGGCATACGGGACTACATCGGCCTGTGGACGTTGTCGGGGCCGGCGGAAGATGGGGCGCTCAACGACGCCGAGGTGTACGGGATCATCACGCGGCAGAAGGAGTTGAACTTCCAGCCAGGTGAGGAGTTTCTCTACAGCAACTCCGGTTACTATCTCTTGAACCTTATTCTTCGTCCCGCCGCCTATCGCCAGTTGCAGGACTTCGCCAAGGAGAGGATCTTTGCGCCGCTGGCTCTCAGCCACACCTTCTATTACAAGGACCGGTTTGCCATTCTTCCGCGGCGCGCCAGCGGTTACTCGAGCGACAAGCAAGGGCAACTGCGCATCAACTCCGCCACTCTTGACGTGATTGGGGACGGCGGCGTGTTTACAACGGTCGAAGACGGCATCCGCTGGCTTCGTATTCTGGAAAGCCCACCGCCGGCTCACGCGCAAGCGGTGGCACAAATGAAGATACGGGCCACGTTGAACGGGGGCGGGATGGTGGAGTACGGCCGCGGGCTGATGCTGAAATCCCACCGCGGCCTGGACACCTGGAGCCACGTGGGAGGGCTGCGTGGGTACCGCAGCGAAATGCTCTTTATCCCTTCGCCGAAACTCGGAGTCGTATGTCTCTGCAATACGAGCGATGCCGACGCGGGCCGGTTGGCGCGGCAAGCGGCCGACGCCTGGCTGGGACGTGTTGATGAGCCTGTTGTTCCGAAACTCACCGCGGCGGAGCTGCAGCGAAAGGCAGGCGATTACCGCGATAAGAATTCCGGGGACTATCTACAGCTTGGCGTCGCACAAGGCCGGCTGCTGGCGATGTATCAGGGGTTTCAACTGGAGCTCCGGCCGGTGACCGAGACACGCTTTCGCGCGGAGTCTCCCCTCTACATGGAAATCGAGTTCGAGAAAGATACACCCCGCTTCCTTCGCGTGGAAGGCGAAATAAACAAGCTGGCCGCTTTCGAGCGGGTGAAGCTTGACCGCGCCGCTCCCCGGAAGATCGAGGAATACCTGGGAGACTACGTTTGTGAAGAAGCACCATCGCGCCTCAGCATTCGACTGGCAGAGGGCATGTTGACGCTGGAACAAAACGATCAGCCGATCGGCAGCCTCGAGCCAATGCAGCCGGACCGTTTCCGCGCCGCGACCGTCAACATCGAGTTTCGACGCGATGCTCAAAAGCAGATCACCGGGTTTCGTCTCAACACCGGGCGGGTGCGTGGACTGTTGTTCCAGAAAAGAGTTAACGAACCGCCAAGACCGTGATAATCTAAATCGATATGCGACTTTTGGTTCTATTCTTTGCCACCACAAGTGTGTTTCTCGCGTCCGCCGCGGATAAGCCAGGCAGCATTAAGGCGCGAGTCAGCCCTAGCCGGGCCGGCGTTTGGGTGGATGGAAAATATGTGGGACCGGCGGGCCGTTTCACCGTTCCCGAGAAGTACCCGGTAGAGGCAGGCGAACATGAAGTGACGTTTCGCGATCCCCGTTTCGAGGACTGGTCGACGAAAGTGACCGTGAGGGCCGGGAAGAACACGACGATTCGCGGAAAGTTGAAGCCTGTGCCCCTGACGCCTCCGCCGTATGGCCGTCTGCGTTTCGGCGGCGGCGAGGCGGAGTCGTTTATTTCGGTGACCGCCGGCGACACCAGTCCGGTGTTCATCAATGACCGGTTCTACGGATATATCGATGAGTTGAATAATGCCGGCGGCGGATTGTTATTGCCTCCGGGAACGTACCGGGTGAAGTGCGACTCCCCGATCTTCGGCTCCATCAACCAGGAAGTGACGCTCACCGCCAACAAGGTAACGGTCATCCACCTGCCTAAAAAATAGAAGCGGTCAGTTTGCGCTCACCTCGGTGAACACTACCTTCTTCTTGCGCTTTCTCCACAGATCCTGGAGGGCGGCCATGTAGGTGTAGAACACCGGTGTCAGATAGAGTGTTACCAACTGCGAGAACATGAGGCCGCCGACGACGACGAGTCCCAGGGGCTGACGGGCTTCGCCGCCCGCCCCATAGCCGAGCGCGATCGGCACGGCTCCGAGCAGCGCGGCCATCGTGGTCATCATGATGGGACGGAAGCGACTCAGGCAGCCCTGATAGATGGCCTCCATCGGCTTCATGCCTTCGCGCTCGGCGTCAAGGGCGAAGTCGATCTGCATGATGGCATTCTTCTGCACGATACCAACGAGCATGATGAGGCCGACAAAGGCGTAAATGTTCAAGTCCATTTTGAACAGGTAAAGGGTGAGCATGGCTCCGAAGCCGGCGGAGGGCAAACCGCTGAGAATCGTCATCGGGTGAATGTAGCTTTCATAGAGAATGCCGAGGACGATGTAGACGACCAGCACGGCGATCACCAGCAGCACCCAGAGATTGGTGAGCGATCCCTGGAAGGCTTTGGCGGCGCCTTGAAATTGCGAGCTGACGTTTTCAGGCAGGATTTTTGTGGCGACCTCTTGTACCCGTGAGACGGCATCTCCCAGTGCGTATCCGGGCTTTACGGCGAAGGACAGTGTAACGGCCGGCAGCATGCCATAGTGAGTGATGGATTGGGGGCCGGTATCGGTGTGGATGCCGGCGAGGGTGTCGAGGGGGATCAGTTTTCCCGCATCCGACTTAAAGTACAACATTGATAATGCTTTTGGATCTTGTTGATACTTTGGCTGCAATTCGAGCAAAACCTTGTATTCGTTGATGGGGGAATAGATGGTGGATACCCAGCGCGGGCCATAGGCGTCATAGAGCGTATTCTCGATTTGAGAGGCGTTCACTCCGACGGCGGCGGCTTTGTCGCGATCAATATTGATGTTGACCTGCGGGCTGGCGATGAGCAGGTTGGTGGTGACGTCTTCAAGGGACGGCTCCGACTGGAGGGCCTTTTCCAGTTTTTCGGCGGAGATGGCGAGCTCATTTTTATCCGGCGTCTGAATGGTGAACTGATAGAGACTCTTGGTGACGAGGCCGCCGATGCGGACGGTGGGCGGGTTCTGGAGAAAGACGCGCATGCCGGGGAAATCGGCGAACTTGGGGCGAAGCTGAGCAGTGACATCATTGACCGTCAGCTTACGTTCGGTGCGGGGCTTAAGGTGGACCACCATCTGTCCGAAGTTCGGGCCACCCATGGTGGCGGCGTTGGTTCCGCCGATGCCGGAGACGAAAGACTCGACGTTCGGATCCCGGTGCAGCACATCGGCAATCTGACCCTGGTAAACGGCCATCTGGTCAAAGGAAGTGCCTTGGGCGGCTTCGGTAGTGACCAGAAGCTGATCGGTGTCCTGGTCCGGGATAAAGCCTTTGGGAATGTCGATGAACATCCAGCCGGTGGCGACCAACACTGCTACAAAGATAGCCATGATGAGCGGACGCGCCTTCAAAGACCATTTAAGAGTTACATCGTAGGCGTGCAGCAGCATATCGAAGTAGCGCTCGGTGACGCGATAGAACCACGAGCGCTTCTGCTCATGGGGAGGCTTGAGGAAGCGGCTGCACAACATGGGTGTCAGGGTGACGGACACGACTCCGGAAATCAGAATGGCGACGCAGATGGTGACCGCGAACTCGCGGAACAGCCGGCCGAGCACGCCCCCCATGAACAACACCGGGATGAACACGGCGGCGAGC
>DATLCW010000194.1:0-74752 GCA_035526195.1 Bryobacteraceae bacterium | reverse complement strand
GAGCAAGGAAGAAGGCGGCCGTCATACGCCGTTTTTTAAGGGCTACCGGCCGCAGTTCTACTTCCGCACCACCGACGTGACGGGGATTGCGGAACTGCCCGAAGGCACAGAGATGGTGATGCCCGGGGATAACGTACAGTTAGCGATCGATCTGATCACCCCCATTGCCATGGACAAAGGGTTGCGCTTCGCGATTCGCGAAGGCGGCCGTACGGTGGGCGCTGGTACCGTCAGCGAGATCCTCGATTAGGGGACCGGAAATTAAAGCAGGCAAACAATGTCTTTGAGAGAACGTATTCGCATCCGGCTGAAAGCGTACGATCATCGCGTGCTCGATCAATCGACCAGCGAAATCGTGGAAACGGCGCGGCGCACCGGCGCCCAGATTGCCGGTCCGATTCCGCTGCCGACAACCATCAACAAATACACGGTGAATCGCTCGCCTCATGTGGACAAAAAATCGCGGGAGCAGTTTGAGATCCGCACGCATAAGCGGTTGCTGGATATTCTCGAACCGACTCAGGACACGGTGGATGCGCTGATGAAGCTCGATCTGCCGGCTGGTGTGGATGTGGAAATCAAGGCATTTGGCAAGGACAAAAAGTAGGGTGGCGCGGCACCGGACATGGCTTTCAGAGCTTGTCCGGTGACAGCCGATTGCCCTTGGGGGTATTATGGGCCCAGGAATTTTAGGTAAAAAAATCGGGATGACGCAGGTTTTCCGGCCGAATGGGGAAGTGGTACCGGTCACTTTGCTCAAAGCCGGACCATGCGTGGTTGTGCAGCGCAAGACGCCCACAACGGATGGCTATGATGCCGTGCAGCTCGGCTTTCTGGAGTTTATTAAAGCGGCGCGCATCAATAAGCCGGCGACGGGTCATCTGCGGAAGGCTTCGGCCGAAGGGGTCCGGTTCCTGAAAGAACTGCGGCTGCATCCGGGCGATGGCGATCCGAAACCCGGCGACAAGATTCTGGCCGACGATTTCAAGGCGAGCGAAAAAGTGGATGTCACCGGCATCAGTAAAGGGCGTGGCTTCGCCGGAGTGATCAAGCGGCATAACTTCAAAGGCGGCCCCGAGGCGCACGGTTCGATGTTCCATCGCGCCCCCGGCTCGATTGGCGCATCGAGCTTTCCCTCGCGTGTGTTTCCCGGCATGCGCATGGCGGGCCATATGGGTGTCGAGGATGTGACCGTTCGCAACCTCGAAATCATCGACATTGATACGGAAGACAATATCATTATGGTGAAAGGCGCCGTCCCTGGCCCCAACGGCGGGTATGTCGTTGTGCGCCGCGCCAAGAGGAGGGGGATTTAACATGCCGGCCGTGGATGTCATCAACCTCAGCAATGAAAAAGTAGGCCAGATCGAGCTGTCCGACCGTGTGTTCGGAGCCGAAGTCAATGAAGCGCTGCTCTATGAAGCGGTGCGCCATTATATGGCTGGTATCCGGAGCGGGACGCACAAGACCAAAACCCGGCATGAAGTGTCCGGCTCGGGCAAAAAGCTCTGGCGGCAAAAGGGGACCGGGCGGGCGCGTATGGGCTCCATTCGTAGTCCTATCTGGCGTCATGGCGGTACGGTGCATGGTCCGGTGCCGCGCGATTACAGCTACCATCTGCCGAAGAAAATGCTGCTCGGCGCTCTGCGTTCCGCCCTCAGCGCCAAACTGCGCGATGGAGAGCTGAAAGTGATTGAAGCGTTTACGCTGCCCGATGGGAAAACCAAATCGGTGGCTGGGGCGTTGAAGCGGCTGGATTCGGCGAAGACGATTCTGCTGGTGGAATCCGGCGAGAACAACAATCTGCATCTCGGCTCGCGCAACCTGCCGGGCGTCACCACGGTCGACAGCCGGGAAGTCACCACCTACGATCTGTTGCGGCATAAGCAGGTGCTGATCAGCGCCAGCGCCGCCCAGAAACTCTCGGAGGGCCTGTCGTTATGACCCATTTCGAAGTAATCCGGCGTCCCATTGTGACCGAAAAAGGCGTCGCCAAAAAAGACGACGAAAACACGTTGTGTTTTGAAGTGACGGCGGAAGCCAACAAGGTCCAGATCAAAACCGCCGTGGAAAAGATTTTCAAAGTCAAAGTGGCCGATGTGCGAACGGCGATTTTTGAAGGCAAGCTGCGCCGCCGGGGCCGCTATTCGGGCTACCGCACGGACTGGAAAAAGGCCTATGTGCGCCTGAAGGCCGGCCAGAAGATGCCGGAGTATTCGGAGATCTGACATGCCGATTAAGACATATCGTCCAACGACGCCCACCCGCCGCTTTCAAACCGTGGTTTCGCGGGAAGGCCTGACCGACAAGAAGCCGGAAAAGGCGCTCACCTTTGGCAAGAAGCGTTCCGGCGGCCGCAACAGCCTGGGACAACTGGCGGTGCGGTTTCGCGGGGGTGGGGCGAAGCGAAGCCTGCGCTTCATCGATTTCAAACGCGACAAAGACGGCGTGCCAGCCAAAGTGGCGGCCATTGAATACGATCCCAACCGCTCCGCCCGCATTGCGCTGCTCAACTACACCGATGGCGAGAAGCGCTACATCCTGGCTCCGGTGGGTCTGGAAGTGGGCCGTACCGTATTATCCGGTCCCACAGCCGACATTCTGATCGGCAATTCCCTTCCGTTCAAGAATATCCCCGCCGGCACTACCGTGCACAATGTGGAACTGCGGCCCGGCAAGGGCGGCCAGATGGCACGCTCGGCCGGGGCGAGTGTCCAATTAGTGAATAAAGAAGGGGACTTCGCTCTTTTGAAACTGCCTTCGGGCGAAATCCGTAAAGTTCATGTCACCTGCAAGGCCACCATTGGCCAGGTGGGCAATGTGGATCATGAGAATGTATCGCTTGGCAAAGCGGGCCGCAAGCGCCACCTGGGTAAGAAACCGCATAACCGCGGCGTCTCGATGAACCCGGTCGATCACCCGCATGGCGGGGGCGAAGGCCGCACCTCCGGCGGGCGCCATCCGGTGACGCCCTGGGGGCAGCCGACGCGCGGCTTCAAGACCCGCAATAACAAGCGCACCGACAACATGATCGTCACCAGGAAGCAGAAGAGGAGATAGGCGAGCATGGGACGTTCACTCAAGAAAGGGCCGTTCACCGACCAGCACCTGGTGGTAAAGATCGTAAAACTGAATACCGCCAGTGAGAAGAAGGTCACCCGCACCTGGTCCCGGCGATCGACCATCCTGCCCGATTTCATCGGTCACACCATTGCCGTCCACAATGGCCGGAAGTTCATTCCGGTGTATATCACGGAAAACATGGTGGGACACAAACTAGGCGAGTTCTCGCCCACACGTACCTTTAAAGGTCACGCCAACAAGGCGGACAAGACCGCGAAGACATAGCCCGAGGAGCACTGGAATGGCTGAAAAGGCGCAACAAGAAAAACCGGTTAAGGCAGAAGCCCGCTACCTGCGAGTGTCTCCGCAAAAGGCGCGGCTGGTGGTCGATCTGATTCGCGGTCAGAAAGCGGGCGATGCCCGGCAAATCCTGCGTATGACTAATAAGCGAATTGCTCCGACCATCGAAAAGGTGCTCAATTCCGCGATTGCCAATGTCGAAAGCCGCGATTCCAATGTGGATGTCGACAAACTGTACGTCACCGAGGCGTATGTGAATGAGGGGCCGCGGCAGAAGCGCGTACGCCCCGCTCCAATGGGCCGGGCTTACCGTTATCAGCGGCGGCAATCTCATATCATCGTCAAGGTTGGGCTCAAGTCCACAGAAAGACAGGCGAGCTAGCATCATGGGTCAGAAAGTTCATCCTTACGGTTTTCGCGTCGGAATCACTAAAACCTGGCGTTCCCGCTGGTTTGCCAAAGCCGAATATTCCAAGCTGCTCGAGGAAGATCTCGATCTGAAAGACGCTTTGCGTGAGCGTTTGAAGGCCGCGGGCGTATCGAGCGTGGAAGTGGACCGTCCCGGCAACAAGCTGCGGATCACGATTCGTACGTCGCGTCCCGGAATCATTATTGGACGCAAGGGCGCCGAGATCGAGAAGCTGAAACAGGATCTGGCGAAAAAAACCAAGCGGGAAGTATTCATCGATATTCAGGAAGTGCATAAGCCCGATGCCGATGCACAGTTGATTGCGGAATCCATTTCCCTGCAGCTCGAAAAGCGGGTTGCTTTCCGCCGGGCAATGCGCAAGAGCGTAGAAGCCGCGCTCCGCTATGGGGTCAAGGGCATCAAAGTTCGTGTGTCGGGACGGTTGAATGGGGCGGAAATCGCCCGTAGCGAATGGTACCTGCAAGGGCAACTTCCGCTTCACACGTTGCGCGCCGACATCGATTACGGGTTTGCCGAGGCACATACCACCTACGGCATTATTGGAGTGAAGAGCTGGGTTTACAAGGGCGAAATCCTCGAAGGAGCCGGCCGTCGGCTGGGGGTCACCAAGAACGATCCGGAGCCCCGGCGCAGCCCGCGGGATCGCGATCGGGACCGCGACCGCCGGGGACCGCGTCCGCAGCAGGACCGGCCGCCGATGGATCGTCCACCCATCGACCGTACGCCGCGGCAGGAGCCGCCGGTGGTTGCCGCACAGCCTCCGGCTGGACTCGAACAGCAGCCGCCCCTCGACAAGGGACCGGCGCCGCTGGTGCCGCCCATGGCCAATCCCGCCCCGCCGTCCTGGAAACAGGACGCCAAGCCTGAGGGTGGCGAAGGTGAAAATAAGTAGGAAGGTAATACGCCATGTTGATGCCCAAGAAGGTTAAATACCGCAAAGTACAGCGCGGCCGGATGAAAGGAAAAGCGTGGCGTGGATCGAGCCTTTCCTTTGGCGAGTTCGGGCTCAAGGTGATGCGCTGCGGCTGGATCACGGACCGTCAGATTGAGGCGGCGCGGGTCGCCATGACCCGTTCGATCAAGCGCGGCGGTAAGGTGTGGATCCGGATTTTTCCGGACAAGCCAATCACCAAGAAGCCGGCTGAAACCCGTATGGGTAAGGGAAAAGGCGCTCCCGAACAATGGGTCTGCGTGGTACGGCCGGGTAAGATCCTGTTTGAGATGGAAGGCGTCACCGTGGAAACCGCAACCGAGGCGATGCGGCTGGCGGCACAAAAGCTGCCGCTGCCGTGCAAGCTGATTATCCGGGGCAACAATGCCCTGGGCTCGTAACTGGTGCATTCAATGAAAGCTGAAAAACTTCGTCAGGGCGACTCAAAAGAACTCCAGGCTCAACTGGGCGAGATGCAGGGGCAGATGTTCCGCCTGCGCTTCCAGTTGTCGATGGGGCAAACCGACGGCATCAAAAAAGTCCGTGAGCTGAGAAAAGACCGCGCCCGGATTCTAACGATCCTGCGCGAGCGGGCCATCGCCGCGGAGAAGAAGGGATAACGCCATGGCGGAAGAAAAGAAACCCAATAAGCAGGAAAAGGTCGGCCAGGTGGTCTCGGCAAACATGCAGAAGACGATCGTCGTGCAGGTGACGCGCAAGACGGCGCATCCGCTCTACAAGCGGATTGTCACCAAGCGCAAGAAATTTTACGCTCACGACGAGACTGGCGAAGCGAAGGTCGGCGACACGGTGCGGATTATTGAATGCCGCCCAGTGAGCCGGTTGAAGCGCTGGAATCTGGCGGAGATCGTCCGCCGCGCGGTACAGGTCGGGGCCGAGGCCAACGTTTAATAAAAGGAGGTAGCGTCACATGATTGGAATGCGGACTATCCTCGAAGTGGCCGATAACAGCGGCGCCCGTAAGCTGAGCTGTATTCTGCCACGCGGCGGCGACCTCGGTCTGCGCGCCGGTTTGGGCGATATCGTCACGGCGGCGGTGAAAGAAGCGGCGCCGGATTCGGCGATCAAGAAGGGGAAAGTAGTGCGCTGCGTGATTGTGCGCATGCGCAAGGAGACGCGCCGCAAGGATGGAACCTATATCCGCTTCGATTCGAATGCGGCGGTGCTGATCAGTGAACTGGGTGAGCCGGTGGGGACCCGTGTGTTCGGGCCGGTGGCCCGCGAGTTGCGCGACAAGAGGTTCATGAAAATCGTGTCTCTCGCGCCGGAGGTGATTTAATCCATGCCCAAGGCTAAAAAGCCGGAGCCTCCCAAGAGAATCCGGATCAAGAAAAACGACACCGTAAAAGTAATTTCAGGCCGCGACAAAGGCAAGACCGGGCGTGTCATCAGCGTGGATCGCTCCACCGGTCGCATTATTGTCGAGGGCGTGGGAATGGTAAAACGCCACACCAAAGCCAATCCGTCAAAGCAGATCAAGGGCGGGATTGCCGAGCGGGAAGGCTCCATCCACTGCTCAAACGTGATGATTCTCACTCCCGGCGGAGTACCGACGCGAATCGGCTTCAAGATGGAAACAGCCGGCGGCAGGACGCGCCGTGTGCGCATTGCGCGCAAGAGCGGTGAAGCGCTTGATAAGAAAGGGTAACGGCATATGGCAGCAGCTACACTCCCGAGATTGAAGGATCTGTATCAAAAGACCGTCGTACCGGCGCTGGTGAAGGAATTCGGCTATAAGAATCCGATGGCGGTGCCGAAACTCGAAAAGGTGGCGTTGAATGTGGGGATGGGCGAAGCCACTTCGAACGCCAAACTGATGGATGGGGCGGTGAATGAACTGACCCAGATTGCCGGTCAGCGGCCGATCGTCACCAAAGCGAAGAAGTCCATTGCCGCCTTTAAGTTGCGGGAAAATATGCCGATTGGCGTGATGGTGACGCTGCGCGGCGACCGCATGTACGAATTTCTGGACCGGTTGTTCAACGTGGCCCTGCCTCGCGTGCGCGACTTCCGGGGCCTTTCTAGTAAAGCATTTGACGGCCGGGGCAACTATACGCTCGGTCTGAAAGATCAACTTATTTTCCCCGAAATCGACTACAACAAAGTGGAGAAGAGTAAAGGGATGAACATCAGTATTACCACCTCGGCTACAACGGACGCGGAAGCAATGGCGCTGTTGAAGTTTCTGGGAATGCCGTTCCGGCAATAAGGTAGCTAAGGAAGGAAGAGCGGATGGCCACAACTGCCAAGATAGCCAAGGACAAAAAACTTCAAAAGTCGATTGACATCGCCAAGGCCAACGGTACACAGGCGAAGTTTGCCGTGAAACACCGTAACCGCTGTTTCCGCTGCGGGCGCCCGCGCGGGTATCTACGCAAATTCGGCTTGTGCCGGATCTGCTTCCGGAAGCTTGCCCTCGCCGGCGAAATCCCCGGTGTGACGAAGTCGAGCTGGTAATAAGGGGAGCCAACAGTGATTACAACCGATCCAGTCGCTGACATGTTGACGCGAATCCGCAATGCGATGAGCGCGCGACATCCCAAAGTGGACGTCCCGGCGTCGAAGCTGAAGGCCGACATCGCCCGTATTTTGAAAGAAGAGGGCTACATCCTCAACTACAAAATCGCGGACGAAGGTACGAAAAAGACGATCAAGATTTACCTCAAGTACACGCCGGCAAATGCGCCGGTGATCAACAAGATTGAACGGGTCTCGCGTCCCGGCTGCCGAATTTATGTGGGCGCCCGCGAAATTCCCCGGGTGCTGGGCGGCCTCGGTATCAATATCCTCACCACTCCGCAGGGCGTCATGACCGGCAAGTCGGCCAAAAAGGCCAATGTCGGTGGTGAATTGCTCTGTCAGGTGTACTAAAGGCAAGGGAGTTCTGTAGAGCCATGTCGAGAGTAGGAAAAAAACCGATTCCGCTGCCTTCCGGGGTGAAGATCACCATCGGCGCGACGCTCGAGGTGCAGGGGCCGAAAGGCGCGCTGTCCGTACCGATCCCGGGCGGCATCCGCATTGAGCAGATGCCGGACCGGCTGGAGATCAAGCGCGAGAGCGATAAGTACGCCGCGCTGCATGGGTTGACCCGGGCGCTCGCGGCCAATGCGATCACCGGCGTTTCCAGCGGTTTTGTCCGCGAGCTGGAAATCGTCGGCATCGGCTACCGCGCCGACGTGAAGGGGAACATCGTAATCTTCAGTCTCGGTTACTCCCATCCCATCGAGTTTATTCTGCCCGCGGGGGTGGATTGCAAGATCGACAAGCAGGTTGCCATCACCTTGAGCGGACGCGATAAAGAAATGCTGGGACAGGTGGCGGCCAATATGCGCGCGCTACGGCCGCCGGACCCTTACAAGAACAAGGGTGTGCGTTATAAGGGCGAAGTGCTGCGCAAGAAGGTCGGTAAATCCGGCGCGAGCAGCAAGTAGTGGATCTCAAGTGAGAAAAGCGATATGAAAAAGCTAGTCAATCGAGATGCAGTCAGGCGGCGGATCCATACACGGATCCGGAAGAAGCTTTCCGGTGTGGCCGAACGGCCGCGGCTGGCCGTGTTCCGCAGCACCAATCATATTTATGCGCAGTTGATTGACGACCGCTTAGGGCGGACGCTGGCAGCCGCTTCTTCGACGCAGGAGAGCGCCGGTGTGAAAAGCGGCGGGAACGTCGCCGGGGCCAAGGCGATCGGCAGGCTGATCGCCGAAAAGGCGCAAGCTAAAGGCATCAAGAAAGTCGTTTTTGACCGCGGCGGTTTCTTGTATCACGGACGCATCAAAGCGCTGGCGGAAGCCGCGCGTGAAGCGGGCCTCGAGTTTTAGGGCGGCTGGCAAGGAGATTTGGATGGCAGTTACTCCAGTAAAACGAATCGATCCGTCGCAATACCAGTTGAAGGAAACCGTTGTGTCCATCAACCGCGTGACCAAGGTGGTCAAGGGCGGTAAGAATCTCAGCTTTTCCGCGCTGGTGGTGGTGGGCGATCCGGTCGGCAAAGTGGTTGGCTTTGGCACCGGCAAAGCCAAGGAAGTCCCCGCCGCGATCAAGAAGGGAATGGAAGCGGCCAAAAAGAATCTCCGCAAAGTGCATCTGCTCGCGACCACCATCCCGCATCAGGTGACGGGACGGTTCGGCAGCGGCCTGGTGTTGCTGAAACCCGCTCCCGAGGGAACCGGCGTGATTGCCGGCGGCCCGGTGCGGGCGGTGATTGAAGCGGCCGGCGTACCCAATGTGCTTACGAAATCCATCGGCTCGCGCAATCCGCATAATGCGGTGAAGGCAACCATCAATGCGCTCGAGCAACTGCGGGAGAAGAGCGAAGTGGCGGACATGCGCGGTCTGGCCATGGACAAGCTTTAGGCTTTAAGAGGTAATGAATTATGTCCGAAGCGATGATCAAAATCAAACTGATCGGCAGCCCGATCTGCACTCCGGAAAAGCACAAGGTAATTGTGCGTTCGCTCGGGCTGCGCAAATTCAATCAGGTGGTGGAGCGGCCCGATAATCCCGGGTTTCGCGGCATGGTGAAGAAAATACCCCATCTGCTTCGTATCGTCGATTAGTCAGCCAGTGAGGATCCGTCAATGAATCTCAGTGAATTGAAACCGCCGCCCGGTCAAAAGAAAGCGCAGCGCCGCATTGGCCGCGGGATGGGAACGGGCCGCGGAAAAACATCGGGGCGCGGACACAAAGGCGCCCGGGCCATCTCCGGCTACAGCATGATGCGGGGATTCGAAGGCGGCCAGATGCCCCTTCACCGCCGTTTGCCCAAGCGCGGCTTCACCAATATCTTCAAAAAGCATTATGCGGTGGTGAACGTCAACCTGTTGAACGAGTTGGAAGGGGACGTCTTCGATCCGGGTACGCTGCTCGAAATGGGCGTCATCAAAAAGCTCGAGGATGGATTGAAGATTCTCGGTAGCGGCGACCTCACACGTAAAATTACCGTCAAGGCTCACTTGTTTTCCTCCTCCGCCAAAGAGAAAATTGAGGCGGCGGGCGGCAGCATTGAGTTGATTGGCAATGGAAGCAAATAACCGATGATGGCCGAACTCCTCGCTTCCGCTCTCGAGAGACCGGTATAATGCCGAACGAGGTCGTTGTCTATGAATAAGTTCATCGAAGCTGTTGGCAACATTTTCCGAATTCCAGACCTTCGCAATCGTATTCTCTTTACGCTCGGGTTGCTGGCGGTTTACCGTTTTGGCGGGCATGTTCCCACGCCGGGCATCGATGCCAACCGGCTGGAAGAGTTTTTCGCCCAGAACCAGGGCACGCTGTTCGGATTTATTGACCTCTTCAGCGGCGGTATGTTCCGCCGGTTAACGGTTTTTGCCCTTGGCATCATGCCGTATATCACCTCTTCGATCATTCTGCAGTTGTTGACCATTGTCGTGCCGACGCTTGAAAAACTGCAGAAAGAAGGGGAACTGGGCCGCCGCAAAATTACCCAGTGGACGCGCTACCTCACGGTCATCCTGGCGCTGATGCAGAGTTTCGGCATCGCCACCGCCCTACAGTCCTCAGACGGCAATTTCGTGCTCAATCCCGGCTTTGGGTTCGTATTTATGACGATGCTCAGTCTCACCACGGGCACGGCATTCATTATGTGGCTGGGCGAGCAAATCACCGAGCGCGGCATTGGAAACGGGATGTCGTTATTGATCTTTGCCGGGATCGTGGTCGGACTGCCGAGCGCCATCAATCAGATCTATGTCAATGTGTTCGTTACCCGCAACTGGCATGCCCTGCAGTTGATTATCATTCTTCTGGTGATGATTGGCGTGGTGGCGTTCATCGTACTGGTGGAGCGCGGCGAGCGGCGGGTGCCGGTGCAATACGCCAAACGGGTCGTCGGACGCCGTATGATGGGTGGCCAGTCTACTCACCTGCCTTTAAAAGTTAACGCCGGCGGCGTCATCCCGGTAATCTTCGCTTCTTCTCTACTGGCTTTTCCGCAGACTTTGCTGCAGGTTCCGCTCTTCAAGGACATCCCCTGGCTTAAGGCCGCGCTCGACTCCATCGGGTACGCCGAGCCTCTTTATGCGGTCCTCTTTACGGTGGGAATCGTCTTCTTCTGCTTCTTTTACGTCTCCATCATTTTTAACCCCAATGAAGCTGCCGACAATATGCGTAAGTATGGCGGCTTTATTCCCGGCATCCGGCCAGGGAAGAACACGGCTGAATATCTGAACAAGATCCTTACCAAGATTACGGTGGTGGGCGGGCTTTACCTGGCAATCCTCTGCATGATTCCGCAGATCATGATTTCCGGGATCAAGCTGCAGCACCTGCCGCTAGTGGGTAATTTCATCGATCGAGTGTTCCCTCGTTTTCTGCTGGATGGCCTTGGGGTCAATTTTTATTTCGGTGGTACATCGTTGCTGATCGTCGTCGGTGTTGCCATGGATACGGTCAACCAGGTGGAGGCGCAGCTCATCATGCGCCATTACGAAGGCTTCACGCCGCGTTCCGGCCGGATTCGCGGCCGAAGGTCGGGAGTGTAACCGGCACCGATAGGGCGGGCTACGTATGCCAGAGGCCGAAAATCAAGTTCGTGCGATCATCCTCTTCGGGCCTCCGGGCTCGGGGAAGGGAACTCAGGCTAAGCTTATCCGCGAATGCCTCGGCGTTCCCCATATCTCGACTGGAGACATGCTGCGCGAGCGGATGCTGAATTCCGATGAGTTGGGGCAGGTAATCAAACGGCTGGTGGATGAAGGGGACCTGGTGACCGACGAACTGGCCAACCGGCTGGTGGAGGAGCGGGTGCAGCAGCCCGATTGCGCACGCGGTTTTATCCTGGACGGTTATCCTAGAACGCTCAGCCAGGCAGGCACCATCTGCCAGCGGCTGGCGGCGCGGGGCTATAGCTGGGTGGCGATTCACTTGAAAGTGGATTACAATGAGATTATTAGTCGA
The DNA here is from genome assembly GCA_035526195.1 of Bryobacteraceae bacterium. Classification (GTDB taxonomy): domain Bacteria; phylum Acidobacteriota; class Terriglobia; order Bryobacterales; family Bryobacteraceae; genus CADEFT01. Next base: position 63,092 of record DATLCW010000194.1, on the reverse strand, counting down.
ATTGCCGGCCGGCGTAGTTGTATCCAGTGCGCCGCTGTTTTTAACCTCACCTCCAGTCCTCCTAAGGTTCCCGGTATTTGCGATCTCTGTGGATCCCGTCTGATCGTTCGCGATGACGACCGGGAAAGCGTGGTTCGAAAGCGGCTGGAAGCTTATGACGCGCAGACCCGTCCGCTGATCGAGTTTTTTTCGAGTGAAGGTAGTTCGTATCATGAGGTGGATGGCGTAGCCGCTTCCCCTTCGGTGATCACCCAGAAAATTTGTGAGTTGGTTCGCAACAGCTCATCAAACGGCAACAAGAGAAGTTCGGGAGCATGATTACGCGCAAAAGCCCGTCGGAACTCGAGAAGATGAGAAAGAGCGGGCTACTCGTGTATCAGATTCTCCAGGACCTTTCGGGAATGGTGTCGGAAGGCGTCACTACGCAGGAGCTGGAAGTGGCCGCCGAGAAGATGATCCGCGATTCCGGAGCCCGGCCCGCGTTTAAAGGCTATTACGTTCCCGCCGCCGGCGCCCGCTACCCTTTTGTCCTTTGCACCTCGATCAACCACGAGATTGTCCATGGGATGCCTTCCACGCGCCGTATTTTGAAAAAGGGCGACATCGTCAAAATCGACACCGGCGTGGAACTCAACGGCTATTTCGGCGATTCGGCGATCACGGTGCCCGTGGGTCAGATTAACGGGTCTCTGGAGAAACTCCTCCGCATCACGGCGGAATCCTTAGAACTCGCCATCCAACAAGCCAAACCGGGGAACCGGTTGTTCGATATTTCCAGCGCGGTCGAGAAGCATGTCGTAGGCAATGGCTTCTCGATTGTTCGCGAATTTGTCGGCCATGGGATTGGCGCCAAGCTCCATGAGGAGCCGCAGGTTCCCAATTATGTAGACCGCCAGCACGAAAATCCGCGCCTGAAAGAAGGCATGGTGCTGGCGATTGAACCGATGGTCAATGAAGGCAAAGCCGGCAGCAAGGTCTTACCGGACCGCTGGACGGCTGTCACTACCGATGGCAGATGCTCGGCTCACTTTGAGCACGTTGTCGCCATCACCGCGGAGGGCCCATGGGTTCTGACCAGGCCTTAAAAGCAGTCGAAGGCACCGTCCTGGAACTGCTTCCCCAAGCGGCTTACATTATTGAATTGAATACGCGGGCGCGCATTACGGCGCACGCCACGGGCGCGACCAAGTCGAATTTCAGCCGCCTCCGCCCGAATGACAAAGTTTTAGTAGAGCTTTCTCCCCACGATCCCACCCGGGGCAGAATCACCAAGCTCCTCGGAGCGGTGAGGCAATGAGCCTTCCGCAGCCAGTTTTTTAAGGATATTAGGCATGAAAGTCAGAGCCTCGGTAAAACCAATTTGCGATAAATGCAAGATCATCCACCGCCACGGCGTGGTGAGGGTGATCTGCGTCAACCCCAAGCACAAGCAGCGGCAGGGTTAAGGAGAACGTATGGCGCGTATTGCTGGTGTCGATCTTCCCTCGAAAAAGAGAGCCGAAATCGGGCTCACTTATATCTATGGCATCGGGCGGACCCGCTCGAAATCGATCCTGTCCCGCTCAAATGTGGACCCCGACAAGAAAGTGAGCGATCTGACGGAGGAAGAAGTCAACCGTCTTCGCCTGCTGATCGAGTCGGAAGGGGCCATTGAAGGAGATCTTCGGAAAGAGATCTCGATGAACATCAAGCGCCTCATTGAAATGGGGTCCTACCGCGGCCTGCGCCATCGCCGCGGCCTGCCGGTTCGCGGCCAGCGCACGCACACCAATGCCCGCACGCGGAAAGGTCCGCGCCGGGGCACGGTCGCGAATAAGAAGAAAGCGACAGGCAAGACCTAGTTCTCAAGGATTTCCATGGCAAAACAAGCTGTCAAGCCGACCAAAAAGAAGGCCGCAAAAAAGAAGGAGAAGCGCAATGTGCCCCACGGGCTGGTGCACATCCAGGCGACCTTCAACAATACCATCGTCACCATTACAGACCAGTTAGGCAACGTTTTGTCCTGGTCGAGCGCCGGTTCGCTCGGCTTCCGCGGCTCCCGCAAAGGCACGCCGTTCGCCGCCCAGCAGGCATCTTTAACCGCCGCGCAAAAAGCGAAAGATTCAGGACTGCGCACTGCTGAGGTGCGCGTCTCCGGCCCTGGCTCGGGCCGCGAATCCGCTGTCCGCGCGCTTGCCACCGCGGGCGTGGAAGTCAAACATATCCTGGACACGACGCCAATCCCGCACAATGGCTGCCGTCCGCCCAAGAAACGAAGAGTATAAACGTCCATAATCGAGCAGGAAGAAAGCCTTAAGGCCGTAAACTGCACCTAACCCACAATGACCCAGGGAGGTTCCACAATTGGCTAGATATACCGGTCCCGTGTGCCGTCTTTGCCGGCGCGAAGGGATGAAATTGTTCCTGAAAGGCGATCGCTGCTACACCGAAAAGTGTGCCATCGAGAAACGCAACTTTCAACCCGGCCAGCATGGCCGCGATCGCAAGCCCAAGATTTTGGGCTACGGTCTTCAGCTTCGCGAAAAACAACGGGCCAAACGCTACTACGGCGTCCTTGAAGCGCAGTTCCGCATTGCCTTCGACAAAGCCAGCCGCCAGAAGGGTATCACCGGCGAGAACCTGCTTGCCCGCATGGAGCATCGGCTGGATAACGTCCTCTACCGGCTCGGGCTGGCCACGTCGCGAGCCATGGGGCGGCAGATCGTCCGTCATGGCCACATCGCCGTGAATGGCCGCAAAGTCAATATCCCTTCCTACCTCACCACGCAGGGTGAAGTGATTGAAGTGCGCGAGCGAAGCAAGAAAAACCCAACCATTCTGTCCGCCTGCGATGCCACCGCCAGCCGTCCCGCGCCGAGCTGGCTGGAATTCGACCGCGACACCCTCAAGGGACGCGTCACCGGCACTTTTAAGCGCTCCGAATTAGTTCAGATCCAGCTCAACGAGCAGCTCATCGTCGAGCTCTATTCCAAGTAAGGAAAGGAGGAATCGATGTTCAAGGGCTTTCAAAAACCAAAAAGACTGGTGGCTAACACCGAGTCCCTCACTGACCGCTTTGGTCAGTTTACGGCACAGCCGTTTGAGAGGGGCTTCGGAACTACCATCGGCAACAGCTTGCGCCGCGTACTGCTTAGCTCGATTGAAGGGGCGGCCATCACAGCCGTTCGCATCGAGGGGGTCGCGCACGAATTCAGTCCCATTCCCGGCGTGGTGGAAGACGCCACCGATATCATCCTCAACCTCAAACAGATTCCGTTCAAGATGATGACCGATGCCATTAAAACCGTCCGCATCAAAGTGGATGAATCGGGTGAGGTGTTAAGCGGCCAGATTGAAACTGACGCCGACGTGGAGGTGCTGGACCGCAATATGCACGTCGCCACCGTCAGCGAAGGCGGCAAACTATCCATTGAGATGCGGCTGAAAATCGGCCGCGGCTATGTCAGCGCGGACCGTAATTTCGATGAGGATTTACCGCTTGGCTATATCCCAATTGATTCGGTTCACTCGCCCGTCCGCAAGGTCAACTACAGCGTGGAAGCGGCCCGCCTGGGCCAGATGACCGATTACGACAAGCTCACGCTGGAAGTCTGGACGAACGGAGCCGTTTCGCCCGCCGATTCCATCGGTATGGCCGCCAAGCTCGTCAAAGACCACATGAGCATCTTCATCAACTTTGAAGAAGTGGCCGAGGCGGTGGAAGAGCCGGCCGAGCGCGCCATGAACCAGATGAACGAGGTACTCAACCGCTCGGTGGAAGAGCTGGAACTGAGTGTTCGTTCTTACAATTGCCTGAAGAACGCCAACATCGGCACCATCGGCGATCTTGTCCAGAAGACGGAAGCCGAGATGCTGCGCACGAAGAACTTCGGCCGCAAGTCCCTCAATGAGATCAAAGAGATTTTGGGCGGATTGGGCCTTGGCTTCGGCATGAAGTTCGACTCCCAGGGCCGCCTGACGGGCCCCAGCGGATCGCCGACGCCCCTTTCCGGCCAAGGCATGGAAGAAGAAGAGAACGGCGACGAGCTCTAATATCGATCAGAGGTAACGCAAATGAGACATCGAGTTGCTGGATATAAAATAGGTAGGGACATCAGCGCCCGAAGAGCCTTGCTGCGGAACCTGGTGACCAGCGTGATCGAGCACGAGCGCGTCGTCACTACGGTCGTGAAAGCCAAGGCTGCCCGCCCTCTAGTGGAGAAGATGATCACGCTCGCGAAGAAGGATACCCTCCATACCCGGCGGCAGGCCGCAGCCTACCTGCAGACGGCGGATAGCGTCAAAAAGCTGTTCGACAAGCTGGGAGCGAGGTTCGGACAGCGTACCGGCGGCTATACCCGCCTGGTTCGCCTGGGACCGCGCAAAGGCGATGGCGCCGAGCAGGTGATGCTCGAACTCGTCGGTTCCGAGCTCATCAAACGCGCCGCGGATCGCGCCAAGCGACGGGAAGATCGCCTCAAAGCGATGCGCGAAGGCCGTGAAGGCGAAGAGGGCGCAGACCAGGCCACTTCGTAAACCTTGTCCATTTTCACGAAAGCCCCGAATTTCGGTTCGGGGCTTTCCATTAACGGATCTCGAGTACAGGATCGGGACCGGAATTCTTCGGCGTGTCGATGATCCGGATAATTTTGCGTTCTGGAATTGACACCACGGCGATCCTATCGCTGTCCTGAAGTCCGAGGTAGGCGCGCTGTCCATCCTCCGACACGGTCATGGATAAAGGTACGCCGGGCAGCTTGATCTCCGCCAGCTGCTTTTTCGTAGCGATATCGGCGAACCCCATTCCTTCACTGGTTTGCGTGTTATAAAGCGCGATCTTCTCATCGCGGGTCAGCGCCACTCGCGCAGGCCCCTTTCCTACCGGGATCTTCCCCACAAGTGCCTGCGAGGCCGTGTCTATTACGGCAATCGAGTTTTCATCTTTTACCGTAATGTACACCCGCCGGCCGTCCGGCGACCGCACGCCACCCTGCGGGTTGCCGCCCACCGCCAGCACCTTGACGTGCCCATCGGCGAGACGGACGGCGGCGATGGAACCGCTGGCGGAGTTGCTCACGTACGCCCATTCCCCGGCCCGGTCCAGCACCACCATGTGCGGCTGTTTGCCTTTCGTGTCATAGCGGCGAATCACCTTGCGAGCCTCGGGATCGACCAGCAACAGCGCGCTCGGATTCTCCACCGTCACCACCAGTTGTCCGGTCTTCGGAACGAGATCCATCCCATGAGGCCGGCGGTTTTCGCCCAGATCAATGACCGCCACCTTTTTTCTGGAGGCTACGTCAATCACGGAAATCGTGTTGCCGCCGGCTCCGGTTTCCGTCATCCAAAGAATGCCGTTATCCGTTACATAGAGCGAGCGCCGGTCGGCAGAGTAGATGATTTCATGCGGCGTCCGGCCCACTTTCACTTCTCCCATACGCTTGCCGTCACTCGTATAGAAGCCAACCGCCGACGCCTTTTTCTCCACCACCGCCAGCGTTGGCGATTGCGCCGCCGCGGTCGCGCAGGCGACCCAGAATAAGAATCCAGAGGTCATAAAGCGTCAGTATACGGCATCCGGTTCCAGCGGATAGAGCGGGCGCCGCCGGTGGACGTATTCAAAACGCGCCGGACTGGCGGCCGTAGCGCCCGGAGTATCCACGGCGATGATACGCTCCGCAACCGGCTCATAGGCCGCGCGCGGCGCGATGACGCCTTTCACGACGATGATCTTCTTCCGCTCCGGCTTAATGCCCAGGCTGAGAATCTGTTCCAGGCTCATGGGAGCCATACGCAGACTGGTGTACACGATGGTGTGTTGTTCCGGCGTCTCGACGACCGCCGTGAGGCCCTGATCGCAGATGCCCCAGCCACCGTGCCGGATCTCTGTCTCGATGAACCGGCCATCGTGGATCATTCGAACAATGCCCTGGCGTACGGGATTGCGTACGCCCGCGGCTACACATTCCTCGACTGCTCGCGGGTCGTAGAGAACGACCAGCGCGTTGGGCACCCTCTGCCGCAGAATTTCTTCCAACAACACGGTGGAATTCGCCGCGCTTCCCCCACCCACGTTGTCGCCCACATCCAGCAGCACCACCGGGCCGTCCGGTACTTCGGCCGCCAAACGAACCGCCTCCGCGGGACCGGGAAGGTCAATGGCGAATTCGGCCCGCCGGTCCCAGGCGCGTTTCGCCATCCACTTTGCGGTCCTGGCGGCCAATGCCCGGTCTCCATCGGCTACCGCCAGAAAGGAGGCGCCGTTCTCCGCCACATCCGCATAGTAAAACCCCATCGCCGCGCTGGCCGAAAGCATGCCCGGCCACCGCTCCGCCTCCCGCACATCGTCATAGAGCAAACGGGCGGGAGGTTGTGCGGTGTTCTGGCTGGCGATGGGAATCAGCAGGGGCGGAGTTTCCAACCACTGTACAGGGCTGACTTCGCCTTTGAGCGTGCGAAGCATCAGACGGCCCGCTTCCATGCCCCGCTCGAATTGATCGAGGTGCGGATTGGATCGATAAAAGATAAGTGCGTCTGAATTCTCAGCCATCTGCGGGGAGACGTTGGCATGCAGGTCTAATGTGCCGATGATCGGGATGCGCAGCCTGGCACGAAGCCGGCGCAGGATTTCCCCATCGGCGTCGGGGTAGCGCGCAGAGACCGTAGCGCCGTGCAAAGCGATCAGCAGCCCATCTAGCGGCTCCGCTTCTTCCACCAGTTCCATCAGCCGCATGGCTATCGATTCGAAAGCCTCAGCCGTAATCGTTCCACTGGGCACGGCGTACGTTGCCAGCAAGGGAACTACGTCTAGGGACGCAATCATGCCGCCCAATTCGTGACGGCTTTCTCTCCACCGATCCAACACGGCCGCTCCCTCGGTGTAACTCGCCTGATGAAAATGCTGGAGAGTAGTAGGGGTGGGAAGGAAGGTATTCGACTCGTGGAGAAATCCCGCCAAGCCGACGCGGTAGTGGGAGGTAAGCACCTTCAGATTTTACAACGACCCTTGACACCCATGTCTCGCTCTGATATCAACGGGGCATGCAAACGAATGAGCCGATCCGCTCCATCCTCCGGCGTAAGAGCTCTGAATTATATTGGCTTTCTCCCGATGCCTCGGTTTATGAGGCGATCGCGCTGATGTCCGCAAAGAGCGCCGGCGCCCTCCTCGTTCTCGAAGGAGATCGCCTGGTGGGCATTATTTCGGAGAGGGACTATGCCCGCAAAGTGGTGCTCATGGGCAAATCTTCGCGAGACACGTTAATCCGTGAAATCATGTCCACGCCCGTGTTCCATGTGAATCCGAACACCTCGGTGGAAGACTGCATGCGCCTCATGACGGAGCGCCGCATCCGCCATCTTCCGGTGGTGGAGAACGAGAAAGTGACCGGTATTGTCTCCATCGGCGACTTGGTGAAGTGGACCCTTTCCGAGCAAAAAAATCAGATCCAGCATCTGGAAAGCTTCATCGCCGGCGCCTATCCCGGCTAGCTACTTCTGCTCCCCGGGTTCGGGGCGCTTGCCATCTTCCTTCCACGACACCAAATCCCGGAAGGCATTCACGGTCTCCTGAGGAGTGAACGTGCAGTGTCCATTGCGGCTCACAAATCGCTGCACGAATAACGAATCGCCGCCGTTTAATCGAAGCAAATCGCCGTACGCATTCGCCTGCCACGCCGGCACCAGCGGATCATAGGTTGTATGGAGGGAAAGGATAGGCTGCTTCGGCTCCGCCCTCGGCGTGTAATACTTCTTCAGATAATCCACCGCCTTTTGATCGGAAGGATAACGCTTCACGCCGCGGTTCAAAAGTCCGTCATCGGGACTGCCCTGATAGAGCGTGTTCCGGTTGTCAAAGGCATTTCCGCCGGTGCGTTGCATCAGTTCCTTCTGGATCAAGGCGTAGAAAGCTACCACTTGCGACATTTCGGTCTCGCTGCGCAGAATGCTCCACGTCTGGAATGCGGCCAGCCGGTCGGGAAAGTTCATCGCTTCCTTCTGAACGCGCTGCTGGAATTCCGGGGATAGGTCGACATCGTCTCCAATCGCCACCGGAGACCCGATCATGTTGGGAAAATAATAGTCGTAAACTACCAGCGTATCGAAGATGCGTCGCTGAAACGCGCTCTGCGTGGGACCAATGGGTCCGCACAACTGCAGCGCCGCGTCGTAGGCGTCAGGATGCGATTCCACGAGCGCGATCGTAATCGTACCCCCCATCGAGTGACCCGTGACGATGGTCCGTTTCGGCTTGCCGTATTTGCCCGCATAATACTTACGCAAGGCTTCGGTTTCTTCCAGCGCTTCCTTCACTGCCCAGCCTCCCTTGGAATAGCCGGATTGCGCCACCGCATATCCCAAATCGAGGAAACCCCGCAGCACCGGATTGGGCGGTTTTTCCTTATCGTATTTGCCCGGTGCGGGGCTGTAACCATGGCAGTAAACCACCAAACTTCCGTTATGGTTCCTGGGGATATCGATGCGATACTCCGCCTCGCCGAGCTTGCCGGTCTCCACCCCCTCCACCGGCGGAATCGCAGACGCCGCCATGCGTCTGGCCAGAAACACCCCTTTCATGTTCCGCGGGCCGCTGAAGGTGCCCTTGATCTGATCGTCCTCTGTTAATGCCTTCACGTCGAACAAGTACTTGCCGAGCATGAACTGGAACGTCACGTCGGGATGATTCAACGCGGCATTCTTGACGGGACCCGACCCGATCAGGCTGTTCACCGTACCGCTGAGTTCCGTGCCTTCCTGCTTCAATACGGCGTCCAGCTTCATGGGTTGCTTGCCCTCGGGAGTCGCGGTCACCTCCCATGTGCCGCTCAAATCGGTTTGCGCCCAGGTGGAGAATGCGGTGACGAACAGTACTGCCAGCAACTTCATGGTCGTTTCTGCCCCTATGCGCATCATGATACGATAAGCCGCATGAGATTGCTCTACACCCTGGCTTGCGCTGTGCTGAGCGTTGCTCTCCTTGCTTCGGCCCAGGCTTCCAAGGCCCCGGCCAAGGCCGCCGTCAAGAACTGCGCCACCTATACCGCTAAGAACCAGCTGGACCTCAACACGGCGCCGATTGACGATCTGGCATGCCTGCCGGGCATCGGCGCGGCTTATTCCAAGAAGATCGTCGAGGGCCGTCCCTATCGCGCCAAAAATGAATTGGTGGATAAAAAGATCATTCCGCAAGCTACCTACGACAAAATCAAAGACGCAGTGATCGCCAAGCAGCCCGGGAAAAAGTAGGTCGCGCCCGACCTCACCTTATCTTGTTTTAACAGGCTTTCGGGCGTCGAGCGCCAAAGTACTGTGGTGGCGGCTGTAGCCGAAGTAAATGCAGAGGCCGATTCCCAGCCAGATAAAGAGCCGCAGCCAGTTCGTCCAACCCAAACCAAACATCAGCGCGAAGTTCACCAGCACGCCGAGAATCGGCACCAGCGGCACCAGCGGCGTCTTGAACGGACGCGGCAACTCCGGATGAGTCTTGCGCATCACCAATACCCCCGCGCATACCAGCACGAAGGCGAACAGCGTTCCGATGCTGGTCATTTCGCCCACCACCTCAATTGGAGCGAACGCGCCGAACAGGCTGACAAACACCATGAACACTATATTTGACCGGTAGGGAGTAAACCAGCGCGGGTGGATATCCGAAAACACTTTGGGCAGCAGACCGTCCCGGGACATGGAAAAGAAAACTCTTGACTGGCCCAGGAGCATCACCAGAATTACCGAAGTAAACCCGGCGATGATCGCCAGTTTCACCGCCTTGTTCAGCCAAAGAAAAGGCGTCTTATCGATCGCCAGCGCCACCGGAGCCGCGGCGCCCTTGAATTGCGTGTAGTGCACCATGCCCGTCAGCACATGCGCAAACAGAACGTAAAGGATCGTGCACACCACCAGGGATCCGATAATTCCTATGGGCATGTCCCGCTGTGGCTTTTTCGCCTCCTGCGCCGCCGTGGATACGGCATCAAAGCCGATATAGGCGAAGAAGATCACGCCTGCCGCCCGCACCACTCCGCTGTATCCGAACTCGCCGAAGTTGCCGGTGTTTTCCGGAACAAAGGGAACATAATTCGTAGGATTGATATAGCTCCAGCCGACGACGATAAAGATCAGCACCACCGCTACCTTGATCACCACGATGATGCCATTGACCCGGGCCGATTCCTGAATGCCGATCATCAGCAGCAAAGAAACCAGGCAGATGATCACGACGGCGGGCAGATTGATAATGCCGTGAGCCATCGAGCCGTCGGCGAGCCGGACCTCCGTCCAGGGAGAGGCGGCTAATTGCATGGGAAACTGAATCCCTAGATCGTTAAGGAATGAAACTACGTACGCCGACCAGCTCACGGAGACCGTCGCCGCGCCCACCGCATATTCCAAAACCAGGTCCCAGCCGATGATCCAGGCCAGCAGTTCTCCCATCGTGGCGTACGCGTAGGTATACGCACTGCCGGCAATCGGGATCATAGTGGAGAACTCGCTGTAACACATGCCGGCGAAAGCGCAGGCCACCGCGGCGAGAATGAAGGACAGCACAACGGCGGGTCCGGCGTTATTCGCCGCCGCGATGCCGGTGAGGGAGAATAAGCCCGCTCCGATAATGGCGCCGATTCCCAGTGCCACCAGGTTCACCGGCCCAAGTGTGCGCTTTAGAGTGTGGCTCCCACCCTCTGATTCCGCGAGGATGCGGGCGAGAGGCTTCACTGCAAACAAACTCATCGATTGTGCTCCCTATTTCGAAAGGGGAACTATAACACATCCTCCAGGCACGAGATCCACTCCGCCGCCCGCGACCGTACTTCCCGGGGGTTGCAAACGTCGGGAATCAGATCGCTGATCACCGCCAACGAATCTACGCCGGCGCTCAGCAGCGCTTTCGCCTCAGACCGCGTGATGCCTCCAATGGCCACCAACGGCCTGGAAGTTAGCCGGCGCATCTTCCGTATGTCATCCAGCCCAATCACCGGATCCGGATTCGATTTCGACGCCGTGGCAAAGACCGGCCCGATGGCGAGGTAATCCACCGGTTCGGTTTCCCCTGCGGACAATTGAACGGCATTGTGCGTGGAAAGCCCCACCATTGCCGCTGGCCCCAGCAGCGCGCGGACATCCCGCGGCGCAAGATCGTCCTGCCCGACGTGCACGCCAACTCCCAGAAGCAGGGCGATATCGGCGCGGTCGTCCACGACGAAGATCGCGTCCATCTCACGGCACTGCGCGGCGATTCGTTGCGCCTGCGCGTACTCGTGGCGGCCGAAGTGTCCCTTATGCCGGAACTGCATCAGGCGCACACCGGCTTCCAGCCACCACTCCGCCACAGCCAAAGCGTTCCCGCCGCGCCGTTGAATCGCCGCCGTATCCAGAATCGCGTAGAGACGCGGCAAGTTCAGCGGCGTGACCATCGCGCCTATAATAGCGTGAGTATGATGAACCTCCACATCAAGTCGCCGGGCTCCGCCGCGGGCGTTTATCCCCTCGTGCAGCGCGGCGCCCAGATGAAATATCTATCCTTCACCATTGTTCAGTTGGATAACGGATTCAAAGAACACTCTTTCCAAACCGGCGATGAAGAGGTCTCCCTGGATTTCTATTCCGGGGCCGTGCGCGTGGAAGTGGAATCCCCCAGCGGAGGTTGGTCGGCGGATGTTCCCGCGCGCGCCACGATTCAAAGCCCGCATCCAATGATCTATGTTCCCTCGGATTCCAAGGTTCATCTCACTGCCTTGAGCGTCCCGGCCAAGATCACTATCGGCGGTGCGGCCGGACAGAGGGGACCGGAGCCAACCCTCGTCTCCGGGGAACAGATCATTGAGCGGAAGGTCGGCAAAAACGGTTTTTCGCGCACCGTCTACACACACATTGCCGACAACATCAATGCCGCGCACCTTATCTGCGGAGAGACGCTCAACCATCCGGGTTGCTGGTCCAGTTGCCCGCCGCACAAACATGATACCTTCAACCAGCCGCAGGAAGTGCCCATGGAGGAGATTTACTACTTCCAGATAGAGCCCGCTCAGGGCTTCGGATTCATGCGTGTCTATACGCAACCGGACGATCCGGAGCCTTTCGATGTCGCCTACCCGGTGGAACACGGCGACACCGTCCTGATTCCTCGCGGCTATCATCCGGTCGTGGCGTGTCCCGGCTATTCCTTGAACTACACGTGGATCCTCGCCGGGGAAGGCCGCCAGTACGGCGCCTGGGCCGAAGACCCACGGCATTCCTGGATCAAACAGTAATCTGCGCTTCCGCGGGGAAGGACAACCGGAGGCTGCAGGCAGCGATCCGGTAGCGGCTCCGTAACACTCCCGCGATCCCCCGGCTAAGATAAGATCTGGACTGTGCCAAGGAGTTTATCGATGCAAGAAGCCGTCATTATTGACTGTTTGCGTACGGCTGTGGGAAAGTCCGGCCGCGGCACTCTGCGCCACACCCGGCCCGATGACCTGGGAGCCGCCGTGATCGAGGCGTTGCTTCGAAAATACCCGCAAGTATCCAAAGAGGCGATCGACGATGTGATTATCGGATGCGCCATGCCCGAGGCGGAATCCGGTATGAATATGGCGCGCGTGATTGCCTTGCGCGCCGGTCTACCCGACTCCGTGCCCGGAGTTACCATCAATCGCTTTTGCTCCTCGGGTCTGCAGGCGATTGCCATGGCGGCCGACCGCATCCGCGCGGGTGGGGCTGACATCATCCTCGCCGGCGGATCCGAATCCATGAGCATGGTCCCGATGAGCGGCAACAAATTCGCCCCCAATCCCTGGTTCGTGGACAATCGTCCCGAGCTCTACATGGGCATGGGCCTCACCGCCGAGCAAATTCGCCGGAAGTACGGCATCGGCCGTGAGGAGCAGGATGCGTTTTCTTTAAGAAGCCATCAGAATGCGCTCAAGGCACAGGCGGAGGGGAAGTTCGACGAGGAAATCGTACCGCTGGAGGTGTCCACCACCACCCTTTCCAACGGCAAGCCCGGGACCAGCGCCGCCGTGTTTCGAAAAGATGAAGGCCCGCGCGCCGATACCTCGATCGAGGCGCTTGCGAGGCTCAAGCCCGTCTTTTCGTCCGATGGCACGGTGACCGCCGGAAACTCCTCCCAAACCAGCGATGGGGCAGCCGTCGCCATCGTCATGTCCGCGGGCAGGGCGCGTGAGCTCGGCCTCAAACCAATGGCGCGCTATGCGGCGTTTGCGGTCGCAGGAGTGCCGCCGGAGATCATGGGCATGGGTCCGGTGGTGGCCATCCCAAAGGCGCTCCGGATGGCGGGATTGAAGCTCGAGGACATCGGCGTGACGGAACTCAACGAAGCCTTCGCCGTGCAAGCTTTGGCGGTAATTCGGGAATCCGGTTTGAACATCGATCGCGTAAATGTGAATGGCGGAGCGATTGCGCTGGGGCACCCGCTCGGCTGCACCGGCGCCAAGCTTACGGCAACCATTCTCCGCGAGATGCAGCGCAACAACACGCGCTATGGGTTAGTAACGATGTGTATCGGCGGCGGCCAGGGGGCCGCGGGCCTTTTCGAGAACCTGCAATAAAGGGAAACTTCATGGCAACCCCTTCGATGGCACTCCCCAAAACCAGGGGCGGCGCGTTTTTACTGGAACCGCGCTCGCCAGAGGAAATCTATTCCCCCGAAGATTTCACTGAAGAGCATCTGTCTGTGGGCCGCACCGCCGATGAATTCTGGCAGAAAGAAATCCTGCCGAATGTCGAGCGTATCCAGCATCAGGAGCCAGGAGTAGCCCAGGCCGTGCTGCGGAAATCGGCGGAACTGGGCTTGACGGCGGTGATTCTGCCGGAGCGCTTCGGCGGTATGGAGTTGGACCTGACATCGATGATGATTGTGGCCGAACGCCTCTCTCGCGATGGTTCTTATTCCGCATGGCATGGTGCGCACGCCGGGATCGGCACGTTGCCCCTCCTCTTCTATGGAACCGAGGAGCAGAAGGGGCGGTACCTTCCCAAACTCGCCAGCGCGGAAATGATTGCCGCGTATTGCCTCAGTGAGCCGCAGGCCGGCTCCGATGCGCTGGCCGCTAAAACCCGCGCCGATCTCTCCGAGGATGGCAGCCACTACGTGCTCAACGGGCAGAAAATGTGGATCACCAATGGCGGCCACGCGGATCTTTACACCGTGTTCGCGAAAGTGGGCGGCGAAAAATTTACGGCGTTTCTGGTGGAGCGCGCCTACCCGGGTGTGAAGCCAGGCAATGAAGAGAAGAAGATGGGGATTAAGGGTAGTTCCACCACCCCGCTCTATTTCGACAATGTGAAAGTACCCGTGGAAAATGTGCTCGGCGAAATCGGCAAGGGCCACCACATCGCGTTCAACATTTTGAACATGGGCCGCTTCAAGCTGGGACCGTTCGCCACCGGCGGCGCCAAGAGCGTGCTCCAGACCTGCCTCAAGTACGCGCAGGAGCGCAAGGCGTTCGGCAAGTCCATCGCCGAGTTCGGCATGATCCAGCACAAGCTGGCGGAAATGGCGATTCGCATCTATGCGGTGGAATCGATGAGTTACCGCGTGGTGGGCATGATTGACTCCCATCTGGGCGAGTTCTCCTGGGATCTGCCGGATGCCAGCGGGCGCATGCTGAAAGCGGTGGAAGAATTCGCCATGGAGTGCTCCTACATCAAGGTCTACGCCTCGGAAATGCTCGACTACGTAGTGGATGAGGGTGTGCAGATCCACGGCGGCTACGGTTACCACCAGGACTATGCGGTGGAACGCGCCTATCGCGATTCGCGCATCAACCGCATTTTTGAAGGCACCAATGAGATCAACCGCATGCTCGCCACCGGGATGCTTTTGAAGCGTGCGCAGAAGGGGCAGTTGCCGCTGGTGGAAGCGGTGAAGCGGCTTCAGTCGGAAGTCCTCTCAGGACCGGCGCCCGGGGGAACCGCGGACGAGGCTGTTCTCGTAGGGAATGCCAAGAAGGCGGCGCTGTTTTGCATTGGAATCGCCTATCAGGCGTTCCTCATGGAACTGGACAAGCAGCAGGAAGTGCTGGCCGGAATCACCGATATCGGGATGGCCGCCTTCGCTCTGGAAACGGTCTATCTGCGCACGAAGAAGCTGGAACGGATGGGTAAAGGGGAACTGGCCGCCGATATGAAAGCGGTGTTTCTACCGGCGGCGATGGAGGATATCGAAAAGGCGGCGCGTTACGTCCTCTCTGCCTGCTCCTCCGGTGACGCATTACGAACGAATCTCGCAGTCCTCAAGCGTTTCACAAAGTTTGAGCCGGTAAACTCCATCGCCCTGCGCCGTAAGATCGCACAGCGGCTGCTGGAGACCGGGCGCTACCTGGTTTGATCGATTGACCCGGCCCCGGATCATTCTCCTGATCGGATTGCCCGGCTGCGGCAAGTCGACCTACGCCAGGCGCCAACGTTTCCCCGTTCTGTCCTCGGACGAGTTGCGCCAGTTGCTGATGGATGATGCGACCGATCAAACCATTAACCGCCGCGTTTTCGCTCTGCTGCGCCGGCTGCTGAGGCTGCGATTGGAATTGAAGCGGCCCGTAACCTGTATCGACGCCACCAATCTGACCGTGCGCGAGCGCCGGCCGTACGTCATCCTCGGCCAGATGTATGATGCCGAGGTCGAGGCCATCTTTTTCGACATCCCCGCCAAGGTCTGTAAGAGAAGAAACCGCGGACGAAGGCGAGTGGTGCCGGAAGACGTGCTGGACCAAATGGCCGGGCGCCTGAGGCCGCCTACGATCGAGGAAGGGTTTCAACGGATAACGGTGGTCGACGCCACAAACGCTGTGCGAACAACCACGCAAGTCCCGGAACCAGCATGACCGCGCCCACCGACGAAGTTACCGTACTCACGGCAACGCCGCGATCCACCAGCGCGCTCGCCACCAAACTCGACGTGGACATCGAGACGGTCATGAAAGCGAACTCGGCGGAAAAGACACGGCCGCGAAATTTATCCTCGGTACTCATCTGCAGCAGGGTCGTGGAATTCACCCAGATCACCGCGCCGCCGGCGTGCGCCAGCAGCAGCATCAGGCAGGCAAGCAGAACATGATTCATCTGGCCAAGCAGCAAATAACCGGTGCTGCTGGCCGCAAAACCGATGGCGATGCCCCAGCGCAGCCGTGGTTGCGAATGGCCGGCGAGGTAGGTGCCGATCAAGGGGCCGATTAACGCGCCCAACCCGCGGCATCCCATCAGCACGCTCATGCCCAGCATCCCCGCCGATTGCGGATCCATTCCACCAATCGCCAGTGGAAACTTGCGTTCTCCCAACAGCGTAACGAGCACCCAGTTTGCACCCACAAATCCCAGCCCGCACTTCGCCAGCATCGTCACAAACAGCCGCCTATCTCCGGATACGTAGCGTATTCCTTCGGCGATGGGTGAAAAATCGAGCAGGTCGCGGAAGCGCAGCGGCGGCTGGTCATGAAGGTGGGGCTCGGTGAAACGCATGCGCGAGATGAACCACGCGCTGATCAGAAACGAGGCCGCGTTCAACAGGAACACCATCTGCCGGCCGGCCAGCGCCGCGATAAAGCCTCCAATGGCAAAACCCACGGCGAAGTTGAAAGACCACGTCGTGGAGGAAAGACTGTTGGCGATCAACTGATCCCGGCCTTCCGTGATATTGGGAATCACGGCGCTGCGTCCCGGCTCAAACAAGCCCCAGAACACCGTTTCGAGGAACAGCAGCACATAAATCAACCAGATAAGCTGCAGCGAGAGCGCCACCAGCATCATGGTCACAATCACGGCCCGCGCCAGGTCGGCTACGATCATCAGCTTGCGCCGGCTGAGCCGGTCGTTCAGCACTCCCACCATCGGAGAAACCAGCAGTTGCGGCAGGACCTGGAGAATAAAAGCGAAGCCCACCGACTGCGCCGAACCGCCCGTCAGCGCCAGCAATTGCGAGTAAATGGCGACCGTATACATCCAGTCGCCGATCTCGCTGACGATCTGCGCAAACCACAGCCGCCGGAAGTTCCGGTTGGCGCGGATCAGCCGCGCGTAAGTCACCAGCGTGATGCGTTCGCCGGACTCCATGCGGCTCACGCCCGCGTGTACAGGCCCATGCGTTGCTTCACCAGGTTTACGGTCGAGTCCGCAATCGGACTGACACGTTCCCGCCCGTCGGCGAGGATCCGGTCCACGTAACCGGGATTGGATACGATATCGCGGTAACGCTGCTGCAGCGGCTCGAGCGATGCTACTACCATCTCGGCCACTTGCTTCTTCAAATCGCCGTAGCGCATCCCGCTGAAGTGCTGCCGCATCTGCGCATCGCTCCAATCGCCGCACGCCTGGAAAATATTCAGCAGATTCCGCACGCCCCCGCCCATCGTTTCAAAGTCCACCCCCGGCTGGGAGTCGGTGGTGGCGCGCATGATCTTTTTCCGGATCGCGTCCGGCGGATCGAGCAAAGCAATCGCATGGCCCGCGCCCGGCTCGGATTTGCTCATCTTCTTCCCGGGGTCGTCCAATCCCATCACGCGCGCGCCTACCGCGGGCAGCCGCGTCTCCGGCATCACAAAGGTGTCACCGTAGAGAGAATTGAAGCGCTGCGCGATGTCGCGCGTCAGTTCCAGATGCTGCGTCTGGTCGTCGCCCACCGGGACCACGTTCGCCTGATAGAGGAGGATATCGGCGGCCATCAGCACCGGATACTGCAGCAGGCCGGAGCCGATTGTCTCCTGCGCTTCCGACTTGGCTTTATATTGCGTCATGCGGTAAAGCCATCCCACGGGGGTAACGCAGGTGAGCAGCCAGGCGAGCTCCGCATGCCCGTGGACGTCCGACTGGGCGGCAATCGCCGAATGAGCCGGATCGATGCCGGCGGCCAGAAACAAGCCTGTAAGCTCGAGAATCTTGGCGCGCACTTCCTCCGGCTTCTGATACACCGTAATCGCGTGCAGGTCCACGATGCAGAAGATGCTTTCGTAGTCGTACTGGATTTTCACCCAGTTTTTAAGGGCTCCCAGGTAGTTGCCGATATGCAAATTGCCGGAAGGCTGAACGCCGGATAGGACACGTGGTTTCATGCTGTGAAGGGAAAGGAGGGATAATTCTATCGTACGTGATGGAAACCACTGAAACAAACTCGCCCGCGGCTGCCGCGCCGTTACGCGAAGTAACAATCGAGAAGCTCGTCTATGGCGGCGATGCTTTGGCCCGCGACAACGGCCAGGTCGTCCTGACGCCTTTTCTGCTGCCTGGCGAGGCTGCCCGCGTACGCGTGTGTGAGCAAAAGCCGCAGCTTCTGCGCGCCCGCGTGGAGAAGTTGCTCACGCCCTCGTCCCACCGCGTGGTTCCCGCCTGCAAGCACTTCGGCATTTGTGGAGGCTGCCACTATCAGCATGCGGGTTACGAGTATCAGCTCGAGCAGAAAGTGGCCATCCTGCGCGAGGTTTTTACGCGGGTAGGAAAGCTGCCGCCGCCGGAAAACATCGAGGTGATTTCGGGTCCGCCTTACGGCTACCGCAACCGCGCTCAGTTTCATGTCGCCAAACGCCGCATCGGCTACCATGAGGCCGGTTCGCACAAACTGCTCGCCATTGAAGAGTGTCCCATCAGTTCGCCCAAGCTGCTCGAAGCGTTGACCGCGCTCCGGCGAATGGTGCGGGATAACCGGTTCCCACGGTTTATTCGTGCCGTGGAAGTATTTACCAACGAAACCGACGTGCAGTTGAACGTGTTGGAAACAGATCAGCCGGTGGCGAAACGATTCTTCGAATGGTGTGCCGCCGAGATTCCCGGACTGGTTTCCGGAGCCCTCACCTACAAGGCCGCCGGATTCGATTTCCGCGTCAGTGATAATTCGTTCTTCCAGGTGAATCGGTTTCTCGTCGAGGCGCTTGTGGAAGCCTCCTTGCGCGG
The DNA here is from genome assembly GCA_035526195.1 of Bryobacteraceae bacterium. Lineage (GTDB taxonomy): Bacteria > Acidobacteriota > Terriglobia > Bryobacterales > Bryobacteraceae > CADEFT01. The sequence goes on along the minus strand of DATLCW010000194.1, from coordinate 44,234 downwards.
AGCGGAGGGAAGCGCGGCGGTTGATCTGTACTCGGGAGTCGGTTTATTTACACTGCCGCTGGCGAAGACCTTTTCGTCCGTGACCGCGGTGGAATCGGGCGCCGCCGCCTCGCGCGACCTGCTGTTAAATGCCAGCCAGGCGGGCGTCACGGTGAACGCGTTGCAGACGTCCGCCGAGAGTTATCTTATGGCGGACGCCCCCAAAGCCGATTTCGTCGTGGCCGACCCCCCGCGAGCGGGACTCGGCAAACAAGCGGTCGGGCGATTGCTGGAACTAAAGCCCAGGCTGCTCACCATCGTATCCTGCGACCCCGCCACACTCGCCCGCGATCTCGCCGGTCTGCTCAGCAGTTACAAGCTGGAGAGCCTCACCATGATTGACCTCTTCCCGCAAACCTACCATCTGGAAACGGTGGCGCGGCTGCGTTCTACCGAAAATTCAAGGTAGCCGGTCGAGCGGGCATTGATCATTGAGCGGCGGATCCTCCGCCCGCTCTTCGATCGTGCTCACGTTGCGTAGCCACGTGCCGCAAAACTCGCATTGATGCCACCCTCTCCTCGTCGTCCAGGCTTCGTGGCTACCCCGGCGTTTACAGACTGCGGCTTCCACCGCATCCACCGGCCGGATGGATCGGTCCTCTTCGGACTCGGATTCTAACTCGGATTGCGGGGGCGTCTCGTCGCGCTGCTGCAGCGTGTTGACCTTGCGCAGCCATGTTCCGCAGGGCTTACAACGAACCCACCACTCCGCGAACACCGCACCGGCTTCGTGGCCGCGGCGCCTGCACACCGCGAGTTCTTCTTCATGAATCATTTCGACTCCCAGCCCGCGATCTCGATGAGGCGCGCTTCCGTCATCCTCGGCCCGGAAAAGACGATTTCGGCGATCGCCTGCTGAAGCACGCCCTTTTCCTGACGCTGGTCGAAGACAAGGTTTCCCAGGGAGTAAAGGATGACCCCGTCCTTGTAGCGCTCGAGCGGTTGGACCACATGCGGGTGATGGCCCACTACCAGACTCGCCCCGGCGTCGATCGCCGCCCGGGCAAAGCGGATCTGCTGCCGATTCGGGCGGGTGTGATATTCATAGCCGGCGTGCATCGATACAATCGCGACATCCGCCCGCGCCCGCAGGTCCCGCACATCCCGGGCAATTGTCTTCAGGTCGAGCATCGAAACGCGGGGATCATCGGTGGAGTGGTTCCCATTGCGCTGATCGAAAGTATAGGCCAGGAAACCGAAGCGAACGCCTTTACGTTCCACGATGGCGGGTTCCCCGGTTGTTCCGACCGGTATGATTCCGTTGCTTCTCAGATGCTCGATCGTGAAGCCGATGCCCCGCGCCCCCGCGTCGCGCGCGTGATTGTTGGCCGTAGAGACCACGTCGATCCCGGCGGAGGTGAGGCCTTCCACCACGGCCGGGTGCGCCCGAAAGACCATACGGTCTTCAAAGTACGGAGGCGTTTCCGCGAACGGCGACTCGAGGTTCACAAACGCGATATCGGCCGCGCGGAACTGAGCGGCGATCCGGCGGAAGGGCCAGGCGGGATCCTGGTGTCTCTTCGCCTCCAGATACACGTGGCGGGCGAGCATCACGTCGCCCCCAAACAAAAGGCGGATGGGGGGCGCAACCGGCGGGCGGGTGCTCTCCGCGGGCAGGAAGGGAAAGAAAAGAAACCCAAGAGAGCCGACCAATAGAGAAAACGGCTTCAGGCTCCTGGCCACGCTTCTATTCTAATCCTGCACCCGGCCGGGCGTAGCGGTAGAAATCTCAGCTACGCTATGACAATGCGCTGGCTGCTGGTGTGCGTTCCGTTTTGTCTGGCTTCCGGTCAGACGGCTGAAGACGTGAAGAGATGGCTCGAAGCTCCCCTGCTCGATGCCAAACAGGGTCAATTGGAGGTCCAGGTCTATACCGGGTCCCGTGTCCCGATGGTTCCCTTGATGCGTAGCGCCGAGGAGTGGAACAGTTATGCCACGCGGCTGCGGCAGGACGTGCTTGATAAAGTCGTGTTCCGCGGCGAAGCCCGAAAATGGCGTTCCCTGCAAGGCAAAGTGGAGTGGCTCGACACGCTTTCGGGCCCCGGCTACCGCGTCCGGAAATTCCGCTTTGAGGTTGTACCCGGTCTCTGGGCGCCGGCGTTGCTTTATGAGCCGGAGCGGATGAGCGGCAAGGTCCCGGTGGTGATGAACGTCAACGGCCATGAAAAGGACGGTGTTTCCACGCCCTATATTCAAGCCCGCTGCATCAACCTCGCCAAGCGCGGCATGCTTGCCGTGAATGCCGAATGGCTGGGACGCGGTCAGCTTTCCTGGGACGATTACAATCACTACCGCATGCCGCAGCTCGATCTGACGGGCACAAGCGGTTTGGCGGTGTTTTACCTGGAGATGCAAAGAACACTCGATATCGTGCTCGCTCACCCCAACGCCGATGCCAGTCGCGTTGCCGTAACCGGGCTGTCGGGCGGCGGCTGGCAGACGACAATGATCAGCGCCCTGGACACACGGGTAAAACTGGCCGCGCCAGTGGCGGGACACTCCAGTTTTGTCACGCGATCGCAATGGCCGGAACTCGATCTGGGAGACAGCGAGCAGACTCCGTCGGATCTGGGTAGCGTGGCCGATTATCTACACCTGTCCGCCCTGGTGGCGCCGCGGCCGCTCCTGTTCATCAATAACGCCAAGGACAGTTGTTGTTTCCGCGCCGATTATGCCATGGCTCCGCTGGTGCAGACTACGCGCAATGTGTATGCCCTGCTCGGGGCCCGGGATCACCTGGCTTACTTCATTAATCACTCCCAAGGGCATAACTACGATCAATCGAGCCGGGAAGAGTTGTACCGGTTTCTCCGCCAGGAATTCCGCGGCGATTGGCCGGTGGCGGAGATTCCTTCCGACGCCGAAGTGCGCACCGCCGAACAGTTGCGATCTCCGCTGCCGGAGAATAATGAAACGTTCCATTCCCTGGCCATGAAGCTCGCCGCCAGCCTTCCACGAAGCAAAGGTACACGCGCCGAACTGCGCGAAGTGGTGCGGGCGCAGGACCTGAAGTTGGATGCGCGCGAAGTCCGGCGTGAAACCGCCGGAGGCGTGGAGATTGTCTGGTGGCGGCTGCGGATGGCGGGTGCCTGGACCGTCCCCGCCGTAACCATCGGACGCCCGGCAGCACGTGAATCCGTAATCGTGCTCGGCGACGGCGGCCGCAAGGAGTTGGCAAAGGAAATAGCCGCCCTGGTCGCTAACGGGAAAAAGGTGTTAGCGCTCGATCCGTTTTACTTCGGCGAATCGAGAATCGCTGTGCGCGACTTTCTGTTTTCCATGCAAATTGCGGCGCTCGGGGAACGCCCCCTCGGACTGCAGGCCAGCCAGTTGACGGCCGCCGCGCGCTGGCTTGGCGGCAACCCCACGGTGGAGGCGTTCGGACGCAGAGCAAGCCTGGCCGCGCTGGTCGCCGCGGCAATGGAGCCGGACGCGATTCACGGAGCAGTGTTGCACGGCTCGCTGCGATCGCTGAAGCAGATTCTGGAAGAGAACCTTACAGCAGACAAGTTCCCGGAATTTTTCTGCTTCGGATTGCTCGAAAAATTCGACATACCTGTGCTTGCAGGCCTGGGGAAGAACGTCCGCATGCAGCCGGAATGACCGAACTGTGCGATGATCGCCTTTACGAAAGGGTTATGCAATGCGAATACTGGCCGTAGTGCTGGTGGTGTGCTCTTTGTCTGCGCAGGAATACCGCGCGAATCTTCTGGGGATCGTTACCGATACTTCGGGAGCGGCCATCGCGGAAGGCGCGGTACGGGTCACCAACATCGAGACCGGCGTTGCCGCCGCAACGGTCACCAACAACGACGGCTCCTATCTGGTTCCGTTTCTGAATCCCGGCAAGTACTCCATCCTTGTCGAGAGGCCTGGGTTCAAGTCCTTCGAAAGATCTCCTATTGAGCTGCGCGTCAATGACCGTGTACGCATTGATGTCACTCTTGACGTCGGCCAGGTCACCGATCGCGTCACTGTGGTCGGCGAAGCCCCGCTGCTCGAAGTCTCCACCGCCAGCCGCGGCCAAAGCATCGAAAATCAGAAAATCACCGATCTTCCGTTGAGCGGACGGAATCCGTTTGGCTTCACCAATCTTGCCGCCGGTGTGCAGTACACCGGGTCTTTGGCCGGTTTCGGGCCGACCGACAGCGGAGCGATGTCCAGCTATTCCATCAACGGTGGGCGTCCGGGTCAGAATGCATTCCAGATTGACGGTCTGCCCGATCAGGCCATCACCACGGTGAGCAACCTTGCGTACGTCCCTCCGATTGAAGCGACCGGCGAACTGAAAATCCAGACCAATACCTACGACGCGCAATACGGGCGCACCAGCGGCGGCGTGATCAGTCTTTCCATTAAACCTGGAACCAATAGCTTCCATGGGGCGGCCTACGAGTATATGCGCCGTACGCCGTTGGAAGCGAATGCTTATTCGAACAACGCCACTGGCCAGCCGCGCACCACGCGCCTCAACGACCAGTACGGTTTTGAAATTGATGGCCCGGTGATGATTCCCCGCCTTTACAAGGGCCGCGACAAGACCTTTTTCATGTTCGCCTATGAAAACATCCGCTCGCGCTCGCCCGCAAATTCTCTTGGCGCGGTACCCACTCCTGAGCAGCGGGCCGGCGACTTTTCCCAAACCCTGACCAGCGCCGGCCGCCCCTTCGTCATCTACGATCCGCTTACCGTGGCTCTCAATCCCGCTTTCGATCCGGCGCGCGCGGTGACGCTTACTAACCTCCAATACATCCGTACACCTTTCGCCGGCAACCGCATCCCGCAGGAGCGCATGAATCCCATCGCCGTCAAAGTCCTCAGCGATATTCCCTTGCCCAATCAGCCGGGCGACCCGGTGACGAAGCTGAACAACTGGTACAAAGGCGATATCCGCTCCGAGCTGGACTACAACAACTACATCACCCGCGTCGATCACAACATCAGCAGTGCCTGGAAAATTTTCGCCCGTTGGAACTACAATTTCCGAAACGGCGGCCGTATCAATTACGACGGCTGGGATTCGCCTGCCCGCCGCGCCACGCACCTCACCCGGCGCAACGACGGGGCAGCCGTAGACGCGGTGGCGACGCTCAGTCCTACTACCGTCCTGAGCCTCCGCATGGGTTTTAACAGGTTCAAAGAGGAATCGATCTTCACACCCGCCGATGTCTCCTCGCTGGGATTTCCCCAGCGGCTCGCGAGCCAGCTCCAGATCCCCAATAAATACCCGGTCATTACGTTTGAAAATTATCTCCAAACCGGTAACAATGAAACGGCCATCCTGCCCAGCGAGACATGGGCCGGGCAGGGAAGCATCTTGCGAATGGCGGGGCCGCACTCCATGAAATTCGGGGCGGAGTTCCGCGTGATGCGTTACGCCTCCATCGGACGCTCCAATGGCCAGGGAACTTACGGATTCACCCGCAGTTGGACCAGTTCCAACCCTCAGGTCAACGATCCCAGCGGCGGCAATTCCATCGCCTCCTTCCTGTTGGGAACCATGAATTCGGCCTCCGCCGTAATCAATTCGACGCCCTATCTCACCTCGCGCTATCCGGTGTTGTTCTTCCAGGATGACTGGCAGGTCAATCGCAGGTTAACTCTTAACCTGGGGCTGCGCTGGGATATCGAAGCACCGCCTGTCGAGCGCTACGACAGGCAAAATCGCGGCTTCGATTTTTCGGCCAGGAGTCCCTACAACGTTCCCGGTCTCGACCTCCGCGGCGGCCTCCTGTTCGCCGGTATCGGCGGCCAGCCGCGAGGTTCTTTTGATACCGACTACAACAATGTCCAGCCCCGCTTCGGACTGGCCTACAAAATGCTGAAGGGGACGCCGCTGGTGTTTCGCGCCGGTGTTGGCCGCTACTTCCTTCCCACCGTGGAATTCGGAGGCGAAGTCGGGTTCTCGCAAACCACTAACGCGCAAACCAGCACTCCGGGATTTCTTCCCTTCCACACGCTGGGCGATCCGTTTCCGAACGGTCTCATCCAGCCTCCCGCCGCCGGCCGGGGTCTCGCTACCCAGGTTGGCGACAGCGTCACTTTCAACGATCCCCTGCGCACTGTGCCCTACGTCTGGCAATATTCGGCGGGATTCGAATACGAGTTCAAGCCGGGCATGCTCGCGGAGGTTTCCTACGTCGGCAGCCAGACGAAGGAAATTCAGACCAGCCGGTCCATCAATTACCTCACCCCTGAGCAACTGGCGCTCGGAACGCCGTTCCTGAACCAGGTGCTGCCGAATCCTTTCTTTGCGGTTTTGCCTGTCACCACCGCTCGCGGAGGGCAGTCGACTATCCAACGCCGTAACCTGATTACGCAGTATCCGCAGTACTCCGGCCTCACCATGGGACAGCAAAGCCTCGGCGAGAGCTGGTATCACTCGGTGCAATTCAAGTTGGAGCAGCGGTTCAGGAATGGCTTGAGCTACCTGGTTTCCTACACGATCTCCAAGACCATGGAAGCTGTTGCCTTTCTCAACCCGCAGAACACCCAGCCGTCGCGGGAACTGACGACATTCGATACCCCGCAGCGGCTGGTGCTCAGCGGCTTTTACGAGTTCCCCATCGGCCCTAACAAGCAATGGTTAAGCAAAGGTCTGGCGTCCCACTTGATTGGCGGCTGGCAGGCCAACTGGGTGAGTGTGATCCAGAGCGGTCCTCCCATGAGTTACCCGGATTTTTACATCTACGGAAATCCCAAGCTCTCGAGCGGCCAGACGCTCGACCGATGGTTCGATACCTCGCGCACCATCTGGCAGCAGCGTCCGGCCGACACCCTTCGCACCACCCCGTTGCGCAGCCCCAATATCCGGCGACACACGGCGCCGGTTGTCGACCTGGCATTAAATCGCAACTTTCGCATCCGCGAAGGACACACTTTTCAGCTCAAGGTTTCCGCCTTTAACGCCACCAACACACCGATCTTCAACTTCCCCAACACCGATCCGAACTCCCCGCTTTTCGGCGTCGTTCCGATCACGCAGATCAATAATCCGCGCAGCGTGGAACTGGGTTTCAGATACGTATTCTAGTCTCTAGCCGCGGCTCGCTTGCGTAGCGGCGCCAGGTATGGTGGTCTGGTTAGACATGCGTCACGTATTCTTCAGCGGCCCCGGCGAGCCGCAACCATCCGCGAATTATGTCATTCCAGCCCCGCTCACGGCGGAGGAACTGCGGGTGCTGGGATGCCTTATCGAGAAGTCTTTTCTTACTCCCGATGTCTATCCGCTCACCTTGAATTCCGTTGTCACCGCCTGTAATCAGAAAACCAGCCGCGATCCGGTGGTCGCCTACGATGATGTCACCGTGGACGCCATTCTTACCATGCTGCAAGGGCGCGGTCTCGCAGCCCGAATCAGTGGAGCCGACCATCGCGTGCCGAAGTATAAGGAACTGCTTTCCGATAAGGCGGGTTTGCGCGTCAGCGAAACGGCGATTCTCTGTGTCCTGATGCTGCGCGGGCCTCAAACCGTCAATGAAATCAAGGAACGCACCAATCGCATTCACGAATTCGCAGACATTGAGGAGGTAGAGTCAACGCTGGAACGGCTCATGCAGCGCGAGGTCCAACCTCTCGCAGTGCGGCTGCCCAAGCAGGCCGGGCACAAAGAATTGCGGTACATGCATCTGCTGGGGGATGCCGCACAACTGGAAGAACGGGCCGCCGCCCCTCGGACAACCGCAGAGGTACCGTCGCGCGATCGCTTAAGCCGGCTGGAAGAGGAGGTTGCTTCTCTCAAGCAACAATTGGAGCATCTCGAGCAACTATTTGCCGAGTTCCGTAAACAGTTTGACTGAGGCGTTACAGCAGACGGAAGTTGACTTCGATCGTGGCCGCTACCGCTACCGGCTTTCCGTCCTTTACTCCGGGACGGAACTTCCATTTCATCACCGCTTCAATCGCCTTCTCATCCAGCCCCAGACCGAGCGGCCGGACCACCTTCAGGTCGCGCGGCGCCCCCTTCTCATCGACCACTACGTAAAGTACCACCGTGCCCTGGAACTTTGCTTTACGCGCTTCTTCGGAATACTCCGGTTCGACTTTGAACACTAACGTGGGAGCAGAAACGCCGCCGCCGATTTTGTAGACTCCGCCGCCCACTCCGCCGCCTTCGCCCGGACCGAAGCCGGCACCACGGCCGGAGCCGACTCCGCCCCCTGTACCAGACCCAATCCCGGCTCCGGAACCCGAACCATTCGAAGGCGGACCCATTTTCGCCAGCGGATCGCCAAAGTTCGGCAGGTTCACTTTCGGTAAACTCGCATCCGGTTGAATTACCAGCGTAGGCTCCATCACGAGCTTCGGTTGCTCGTTCACAACGACCTGCTGCGGGGGAACGAACTGCTTGGCCGCAATACGCGGCAGCTTGCCTTTGGCGGCAGGCTGCGGAGAGCGATCACCACCCCCGCCGCCGCCGCCCATGGCCTGCTTCTTAGGTGCATTTTTAGGGATATAAGGACTGAGATCGGGGGCGATTAATGTAACCGTATCTTTGACTTTATCCTGAACGGTTTTATTGGTACCGATGACAAGGGCGAGCGTGATAATCACAACGTGAACCAACAGCGAAAGTGTCCCGGCGCGCGATTCCTGGCCGCTCGTTAGTCCCCATATATCTTTGACCGCCACCGGCTTGGAGGTCACTTCTAACGGAGGCAGTTTCGGCGGGTTGAAGGCCTCTTTGATGCGATCTGCAAAAGAGCGGATCCAAGGTATTTGCGTCTCCGCCACCAGCAGCCGCTGTAAATGGAGATCTGGCGTCTGCTCTGGCGTGGGAACCGGCTCAGTTCCTTTGGGGTTCATCGTTTCCACTGACATGATTTGCCACGCTCCCAGTTCCGCACTCGGTGCTGGTCACACTAAGCACCGCTACCCAGTTCGACGTAACATCCGGATGCACAGTTACAGATTCCTGAAGAATCATACACGGGATTCCCTGCAAGCAGTGTACCACGTTCGGTCAACAGCCACTTCCCGATTCCAAAAATCATAGGAGCGGCCAATATAGAAAAACCCTTCGCTGCCAGGAAGGTCTTTTTATAGAAGAGGCGCCCGAAGGTTATAAAACCCGAGGTCGTTGCTGATTTTGGTTGACAGCGATAGACTCATAAAATTGAACATATGTGCACTCATGTGGTACAGTTAAATCATGGATTACAACCGCTTCACTGAAAAACTCCAGGAAGCCGTTCGCGATGCACAGTCGCGTGCTCGCAGGCTCCATCACCAACAACTCGAATCCGAGCACCTGCTTGCCGCCTTACTCGAACAGGACGGCGGACTTGCTTCCTCCCTCTTCACCAAAGCCGGAGCCAATGCCGCTGCCGTGCGCACCCGCCTTAAGCAGGAACTCGAGCGGCTGCCCAAAGTCACGGCCACTGCGAGCGCCGATATCTACCTCGGCAGCCGGCTCGCCCAAGTAATGCTGAAGGCGGAGGATGAAGCCAAGCGTCTCAAAGACGACTACATTTCCGTGGAACATCTGGTGCTCGCCATGGGCGACGACACCGGACTGACCGGAAAACTTTACAAGGAATTCGGCCTTACCCGCGATAAGTTGATGCAGGCTCTGCAACAGGTGCGTGGCAATCAGCGCGTCACTACGCAGAATCCGGAAACCTCCTACGAAGCGTTGGAAAAGTACGGACGCGATCTGACGGCCATGGCCGCCCAGGGCAAACTCGACCCGGTCATCGGGCGCGACGAGGAAATCCGCCGGGTGATCCAGGTGCTGAGCCGGCGTACGAAGAATAACCCCGTTCTCATTGGAGAGCCCGGCGTCGGCAAGACGGCCATCGTCGAAGGTCTCGCTCAGCGTATCGTGCGCGGCGACGTTCCAGAGGGCCTCAAAGAAAAACGCGTCGTGACGCTTGACATGGGCGCGCTGATTGCCGGAGCCAAGTTTCGCGGGGAATTTGAAGAACGCCTCAAAGCGGTGTTAAAGGAAGTGCAATCCTCAGAAGGCGCCATCATCCTGTTCATTGATGAGCTGCATACCGTCGTCGGCGCCGGCAAAGCGGAAGGATCGATGGACGCCGGCAACCTTCTAAAACCCATGCTCGCGCGCGGGGAGCTGCATTGCATCGGCGCCACCACGCTCGATGAATACCGCAAACACATCGAAAAGGATGCCGCGCTGGAACGCCGCTTCCAACCGGTGGTCGTCGATCAACCGTCGGTAGAGGATACCATCTCCATTCTGCGCGGACTGCGGGAGCGGTATGAAGTTTACCACGGAGTCCGGATCAAGGATGCGGCGATGGTGGCCGCGGCCGTGCTTTCCAATCGTTATATCAGTGACCGCTTTCTGCCCGATAAAGCCATCGACCTGGTCGACGAGGCGGCGGCGAAACTGCGCACCGAGATCGACTCCATGCCGGCCGCGCTCGATGAGAGCATGCGCCGTATTATGCAATTGGAAATTGAGCGCGAAGCGCTGCGCAAAGAAACCGACGCCGCTTCCAAAGACCGTCTGGCCAGAATTGAGAAGGAGCTTGCCGATCTCCGCGAGGGAGCGGCATCGATGAAGGCCCAATGGCAGGCTGAGAAAGAGGCCGTGCAGCATATTCGCGAGTTGAAGGAACAGCTCCAGCACACCAACGCGGAAATTGAAAAGGCGGAGCGCTCCTATGACCTCAACAAGGCCGCCGAGCTGAAGTACGGCAAACGGATTGAAATTGAGACCCGTCTCAAACAGGAAGACGAACGGATTACCGCGCACACCGCTAAGCCGCGGATGATCAAAGAAGAAGTCGACGAGGAAGATATTGCGGGCATCGTCAGCCGCTGGACCGGGGTCCCTGTTTCGCGTTTGCTCGAAGGCGAGATTCAAAAGCTGCTTCATCTCGAGGAAGAGCTTCACCAACGCGTAGTCGGCCAGGGCGAAGCGGTACAGGTTGTATCCGAAGCCGTACTGCGCGCGCGCTCCGGTTTGAAGGATCCGCGGCGTCCCATCGGCAGCTTCCTTTTCCTCGGACCCACCGGCGTCGGCAAAACCGAATTGGCGCGCGCCCTGGCGCAATCCCTGTTTGACGACGAACACGCTATGGTTCGCATCGACATGTCGGAATATCAGGAGAAGCACACCGTGGCCCGGCTCATCGGCGCGCCTCCCGGCTACGTCGGATACGAAGAAGGCGGCCAATTGACGGAGTTGATCCGCCGCCGTCCCTACGCCGTGATCCTGCTCGATGAAATCGAGAAGGCGCACCACGATGTCTTCAACGTCCTGCTGCAAATGCTCGATGACGGCCGGCTGACCGATGGCCAGGGCCGTACGGTAGATTTCAAGAACACCATCGTCATCATGACGTCAAACGTGGGCAGCCACCGCATTCTCGAGTATCGCGGCGACCCGGGCGGCCCCGGTTATGAGCGGATGAAAGAAACGGTTCTTGAAGAGCTGCGCAGCCGCTTCCGGCCGGAGTTCCTCAACCGGATTGATGAAATCACGGTGTTCCACGCGCTTTCTGACGAGGATCTGATGAAGATTGTCGATATCCAACTGAGCGCGCTACGCCACCGTCTGGCAGAGCGCAAGATTGAAATAGAGATCCAGGATGCCGCGAAACGTCATCTGGTGCGGGCCGGCTACGACCCCGTTTATGGCGCTCGGCCGCTCAAACGCGCCATCCAGCGTGAGATTGAGACGCCCGTGGCGCGGCTCCTGCTCAAAGGAGAAATCCGCGACCATCAGACGGTCGCCATTGATCTCGATCATGCAGCCGGGCAGTTGCGGTTTCAGCCGGTAAAACAGTCCGAAGAATCGAAAGACCTGCATGCCGCGTCTATATAAGCAAGGCCAACAACCTTGAATGCTGAGGATGCAATAGAGAGGGGAATCACCTTGGAAAAAGAACAGGAACAACTTAAAAGGTTACCGTTGCTGCCGCTGAAGAATGTCGTGCTGTATCCGAATTCATTGCTACCCCTTACCGTGGGGCGCAACACATCGGTGGCCGCGGTGGAAGAAGCGCTCAAGTCCGATGAGCAGGAAGTGATTCTGGTCGCTCAGCGCGATGCTTCCCTGCAGGATCCGCAACAGGGCGACCTGTACACCATTGGCACGCGGGCCATTATCCGGCGCCATGCCAAATCCGAAGATCATCTGGAGGTCTTCGTCTACGGCGTGGAGCGCGTCGTCATCGTCCGGCTCGAAACGGATGGGCCCTATCTGGCCGCCCGTTTCCGGCCGCTTCCCGTTCTTACCGACACGGGTCCGGAAGTGGAGGCGCTGCAGCGCGCCGTGATGGAGCTCACCGGCAGAGCGATTCAACTGGCGCAGCATCAGCTCTCGGGAGATCTCGAGCGGCTGCTCGGCAACACCGAAGATCCGCTTCGCCTCGTCTACCTGGTCGCGTCGATGCTCAGCCTGGACTTGCCGAAAGCGCAGAACCTGCTCGAAGCAAATTCCCGGTTGGATGCGCTGCGCCTCATGCACACCTATCTCTCCTATGAAGTGCAGGTGCTCGAGCTGCGCAATAAAATCGCTACCGAAGCGCGCACCGAAATGAGCAAAGAGCAGCGGGAGTATCTTCTCCGCCAGCAGCTGCGCGCCATTCAGGCTGAGCTTGGCGAAAAGAACCCCGATCAGGCCGACGCGGAGCTATTGCGCGAGCAGTTGGAAAAGGCTGACCTGCCCGCCGAAGTTAAAAAGGAAGCCGAGCGCGAACTCCGCCGCCTCGAGAAGCTTCCCGCGGCCTCGCCCGAATACCACGTCATTCGCACGTATCTGGAATACGTGCTCGAATTGCCGTGGCGCAAGTACACCGAGGATACCCTGGACATCCCTAATGCCCGGCAGATTCTCGATGCCGATCACTACAACCTGAAAGACGTGAAGCAGCGGATTCTCGAGCATCTGGCCGTACTGAAGCTGAACCCCAAAGCCAAGGCTCCCATCCTCTGCTTTGTCGGGCCTCCCGGAGTCGGGAAAACTTCTCTCGGCCAATCGATCGCCCGCGCCATCGGTAGAAAGTTCGAACGCATGAGTGTCGGCGGCCTGCACGACGAAGCCGAACTACGCGGCCATCGCCGCACTTATATCGGAGCCTTGCCCGGACGCGTGGTGCAGGCGCTTCGCCGCGCCGGAGCCGCGAACCCTGTAGTCATGCTCGATGAAGTCGATAAGCTTGGCCGCGACCATCGCGGCGACCCGGCCTCGGCTTTGCTCGAGATACTCGATCCCGAACAGAACAACAACTTCCGGGATAACTACCTTGACCTCCCCTTTGACTTGTCGAAAGTCATGTTCATCGCGACGGCCAACTCGCTCGACACGATCCCGAGGCCGCTGCTCGATCGCATGGAGATCCTGCGGCTCTCCGGCTATAGCGAAGAAGAGAAGATCGAAATTGCTAAAAAATACCTGATCCCCCGCCAGCTCACCGAAACCGGTCTCACCCCCGAGAAGGTGCAGTTGGAGGACAGCACGCTGTCCGCGCTTATCAGCGGCTACACGCGAGAGGCCGGCTTGCGGCGGCTCGAACAGAACATTGGACGGATCGCCCGTAAGATCGCGCTCAAAGTAGCGGAAGGGAACGGCGAATCCATTCGGGTCCGGCCGGAAGATCTTCTGGATCTGCTCGGTCCGGAATACTTCCAACTGGAACAGATGCGCCGCAACCTCCAGCCGGGCGTGGCCGCTGGATTGGCATGGACCGAAACCGGCGGCGATGTGCTGTACATCGAAGCCACCCTGCTTCCCGACGGGAAAGGCTTAACTCTCACCGGACAGCTGGGCGAGGTGATGCAGGAGTCCGCGCGTGCCGCCCAGAGCTATATCTGGTCGCATGCCGGTAACTACGGCATCGATACGAAGCTGTTCAAGGAAGCGGGAGCGCACATCCACGTTCCCGCGGGAGCGACGCCGAAAGACGGTCCCTCGGCGGGCATCACTACCGCCGTGGCGCTGGTCTCGCTTTATACCAAAACTCCCGCCCGCGGGGATACGGCCATGACAGGTGAGATTACCCTCACCGGTCTGGTTCTTCCCATCGGCGGGTTGAAGGAGAAGGTGCTGGCGGCCCGCCGCGCGGGTATTCTCCGCGTGGTAGTTCCCAAGGCCAACATGAAGGACCTGCGGGATCTGCCGGAGAATGTCCGCAAAGAGATGGAGTTCATCCCTGTGGAACGGATTGAACAGGTGATCGCCGCTGTAATCCCACAGCTTTCCGAACAACTCGCAATGGCCGCTTAACTGCGAGCTTCGACATAAAAGTTCGCTCCAAGGCGGACAATCGATCAGCGAATACCTGGGGCATAGGAGCGGGAGCGCTCCTATGCCCCTTTCTGTCGCTCGATTCCCCTGGCGGAAGCGTATCTTATCCCACTGGCCACGTCCCGCAAATCCTTTCATTCACCTCCACACAGCAATTGCCGAAGTTGTCTCCGCCTTTCGCTGCGCCTTGCGCACCGGCAGGCATGATAAGGTGTCAAGTGATCCCGGAGGCGACCTCAACATGCTCGCTAAACATCTGGCATTGTCCTTAGTTCTCCTGCTGGTTCCGGCTATGGGCGGCGCCGCCTCATTGCGCGCGGGCGCCGCGAAGGTCGATGTTACACCCACCCATTTTCCAGTGATCGCAAACTGTATGTTCCTGGAGCGCAAGGCCGAAAAAGCGCACGCTCCCTTGCACGCGAAAGCGCTTGTGCTCGGGGACGGCCGTACACGGCTGGCCATCGTCGTGGTTGACAGTTGCATGATGCCGCGCGAGTTGATTGATCGAGCCAAGGACATGGCGCGCGCCAAGACGGGTATCCCGGCTGAGCGCATGCTTGTGTCCGCCACCCATACCCATTCCGCACCCGCGTCGATGGGGTGTCTCGGGTCCGATGCACAGCAGGAATACGCGGAGTCTCTACCCGGGAAGATTGCCGGGGCGATCGAGCAGGCCGCGGCACGCCTCGCGCCCGCCAAAGCGGGGTGGGCCTCGATAGACGACTATGAGCATACCCATTGCCGCCGCTGGATCTTTCGCCCCGACAAGATGCGGAGCGATCCTTTCGGCAATTTGAATGTTCGCGCCAATATGCACCCCGGTTATCAGAATCCGGATGCCATCGCCCCGTCGGGTCCTGTGGACCCCGGCCTTTCCGTGCTCTCCGTTCAGACCCTTGGGGGCAAGCCGCTTGCCGTTCTCGCTAACTATTCGCAACACTACTTCGGCTCGCCCATCCTGCACCCCGATTATTTTGGGATTTTCTCCGATAAGCTTGCGGCTCGGATCGGGGCGGGAGAGGACTTTGTTGCGATGATGTCGCAAGGCACGAGCGGCGACCAAATGTGGATGGACTACGGAAAACCGAAAAGCGACATCACCCTCGATCAATACTCTGACGGGGTCACGGCGAAAGCTCTGGAAGCCTATCGAAAGATTCAGTATCGCGCGAGTTTGAAATTGGAGATGGCGGAGACACGATTGACGCTGGGCCGGCGCGCGCCCGATTCGCAGCGGCTGGAGTGGGCCAAAAGCTTACTGGCGAAGATGGACGCGCGTACACCAAGCAACCAACAGGAAGTATACGCCCGCGAGCAGGTGTTCCTTCACGATGAGCCGTCGCGCGAGTTGAAGTTGCAAGCTGTCCGTATCGGCGACTTAGGGATCGCGGCAATTCCGAACGAAGTCTTTGCCATTACCGGATTAAGAATCAAGGCACAGAGTCCGCTCGCCGGCACCTTCGTAATCGAACTTGCCAACGGCGCCGAAGGCTATATTCCGCCGCCCGCGCAACACAAGCTTGGTGGTTACACTACCTGGCCCGCCCGAAGCGCCGCACTGGAAACAGGTGCGGAGCCGAAGATCGCGGAAGCAATCCTCGAGTTGCTGGAGAAAGTCTCATCCCGTAAGCGGCGTGAACCGGCCGAAATGAAAGGGCCCTACGCCCGTGCGGTGCTCGCTTCGCGTCCCTCTTCTTATTGGCGCCTGAGTGAGTTTGCCGGACCCCAGGCTGCGGACGCCACCGGTAAACATCCGGCGTCTTATGAGGACGGAATCGCTTTCTATCTTGAAGGTCCGGAATCCGCGAACTTCTCCGGCGCTCAAATCAACCGTGCTCCGTACTTTGCCGGGGGCCGCCTGGTTAGCAAGGTTGAAGCAGGCGGCGATTACACCATCGAGATGTGGTTCTGGAATGGTCTGCCCCCGGAGGCGCGCGCGGTCACCGGATCGCTCTTTTCCCTTGGCGCCGATGAACTGTCGATCGGGGGTTCCCAGGAGACGCCCGGGAGGCTGCGCTTCGGCACGGCTAGCGGCTCGGTCCCGATACCGGTAAAGACCTGGACGTATGTCGCTTTCGTACGCGAGGGCAGCCGCGTGCGCGTTTTCAGGAACGGAACGGAGACTCCCGACATCGACACGCAGGCTACGCCTAACGTGGGCGACAAGCTGTTCGTTGGCGGCCACGCTGAGGGAAGATTCAATTTCGAAGGAAGAATCGATGAAGTGGCCGTTTATCCGCGGGCGCTGGCGGCAGGAGAGATTCAGCGTCACTACCGCGCCGCGGTGAATTAATCGAGGTTAAGTGCGTTTAGCGCCGGACTATGAAAGTCGTTCTCCCCTTGACTATCGTGTTGTCGCTGGCGGCTGGTGGCGGCGGACAGAATGTTTCGTCCCGGTCTTCCGGGGCTGGGGAAGCCGCCGCTCGCAACATGGAAGAGGTCCTCGCAACTGTAGCAAGGGCACTTGTGGCCGGTGAAACCGTGAAGGCCCCAAATGATCAATGGACGGCTGGGTATCGCTCCGCGCGTACCGCATCGTTTCGGGTGATTCGAATCGACCTCGATGGCTCCCGCGCGCAAGCAACCATCGCGGGCGAGATCGCCGGTTTTAACAAAAATCACGGGCCCACGCAGGAGCGATGCACGTGGGAGAGCGACTGGGTTCGCCAAACCACGGGCTGGACCGTGAGAACCGTGACCACCCGCCAGTGCACGCACCAGGAAAGCGATCTGCCTTATTTCCACGACGTCACCCGATCCGCTCTCGGTTCCAACTCCGGCTTTGCCCAGCAGTTCGGGCGGGGCAACGCCGAATGGGCCGAGCGTCTGGACGGTATCTCGGGCATCGACCTTTACGGATTGAATGGCATCGCTGTCGGCGACTACGACGGGGATCAATGGGACGACTTCTTTGTGTGCCAGCCGGGTGGACTTCCGGGAAGGCTGTTCCGGAATAAGGGAGACGGAACGTTTGAGGATGTCACGAAAGCCGCGGGACTGTGGATGCTCGATGCGACGGCGGCCGTGTTGTTTGGCGACTACGACAACGATGGCGATCGGGATCTGTTCGTTGTCACGGCCGGAGGAGTCCTGCTTTTCGACAACGATGGCCGGGGGCATTTCACGAGATCCACGCGGGCGCTCTTCGAAATTCCGCCCGATGAGCAAGGATCCATGATGATGCCCGCGCTCGCGGACTTCGATCTCGACGGTTTCGTCGACCTTTACGTGTGCGTTTACAGCCGGAGCGCGAATAGCATGGCCAAATATCTTCACCAGCCCACGCCCTACTTCGACGCCAACAACGGACCGCCGAATCACCTGTTCCGGAACAACGGCAACGGGACGTTTTCCGACGTCACGCGAAAGACCGGCCTGTCGGTAAACAACTCTCGCTGGAGTTTCGCCGCTTCGTGGAGCGATTACAATCGGGATGGATATCCAGACCTGTACGTGGCGAACGATTTCGGCAGGAGTAACCTCTACCGGAACAACGGCAACGGAACATTCACCGACGTGGCGGCGCAGGCCGGCGTGGAGAACATCGGGCCCGGCATGAGCGCCGCCTGGGGAGACTTCGACAACGACGGGCTACAGGACCTGTATGTGTCGAACATCTGGAGCGCCGCGGGTCAACGGATCATGCGCCGGCCCGAATTCCAACCTTCCGCGCCCGCAATAGTCCGCGACTGGATGCGCCGCTTTTCGCGCGGAAACTCGCTCTTTCGCAATCGTGGCGACGGAACGTTCGAAGAGCCTGCCGCGGCGAAGGATAGCGCCAACGGAGGCTGGGCGTGGGGAAGTGATTTTATCGATGCCGACAACGACGGGTGGGAAGATATCCTGGTCCTCAACGGCCATATCACGAACGATCGGCCGGACGACCTGGAAGCATTCCACTGGACCGATGTCGTGGGCGCTTCTCCGCTGGAGGCGGTGCGGTCCGGACCCTATGCGGAAGGTTGGCGCCGGTTTCAAAATCTCATGAACGAGTCCGGATTTTCGATACACGGGCGGGAAATGAAGAAGTTTTACCGCAATACGGGATCCGGGCGCTTTGCCGACTTCTCCGCTCCTTCGGGTCTTGATTTCGCCGACGACGGCCGCTCATTCGCCGCGCTGGACATGGATCGCGACGGCGATCTGGATCTGGTCTTGAAGAATCGCACGGCCCCGCAGATACGAGTGATGCGGAACGGCAGCGCACCCGGGAACAAGTCTGTCGGCTTTGATCTGGTTGGACGGCGCAGCAATCGCGACGCGATCGGGGCGCGCATCACGTTCCACGTGGCGGACAAGGTCCGCAGTAAAGAAGTACGAGCGGGTTCGGGGTTCCTTTCCCAACATTCGCATGTTGTGTACTTCGGTCTCGGGACTGTGGAGAAGCTACCGGTGGTGCGCATCGATTGGCCCAGCGGTTTGTCGCAAGAGGTTCGAGGCCTGTCCGCCGGCGCGGTGTTTCGCATTGAGGAAGGCCGGGCGGGCTTCATCTCGCGGCCAGATCGCCCGAAGCGAAAAGCCGCTCCTGAAAGCGTAGCGCCCGCTACGGAGACCGGCGAGTACCGCGGCGTCTGGCTGTTGGAGCCGGTTCGTATACCGGCACTGGCAATTGCGAACGTGAAGCGGGACTCTGCCGTGGCGGTGACGGTTAGCGCGGGTACGGGCGGCCAACCGGTCGCTCAAGTCTCCATGGCCGGCGAAACCAGTTCCGCCGTCTACCCGGTCCCAGCGGCTGAAATCCGGCTGCTCAACACCCTCATCAAGAATCTCTTTGCGCGCCGCCGGGACGTTTCCCTCCCGTTCACACTCCTTCAGGATGGAACGGGAAACATCGCGAAAATCTATCGTGGCGATGTCAATCCCCGGTGGATTCTTGATGACTTTCGCCGCTTACCCCAGAACGAGCGGCAGCGCGCGCAGTTGGCCTTGCCGTTTCCCGGACCCTATCACGGACCTGTGGGCAACCGCCTGGAGCCCTATTTCCTGATCGGGTTCGAATGCCTTCAGAGCGGCTCTTACGACGAGGCCATGTCGTATTTCGAGAAGTGCCTGAGAATCGACCCCGGAATTCCGGCACTCCACAGCAACATCGGCGCCATCCATGCCAGGCGGGGACAGATTGAGGAATCGCTGGCCAGCTACCGGAAAGCGGCTCAACTGGATCCGGGGTCGGCGGACATTCAGTTCAATGTGGGCACGACGCTCGCCTTGGCGGGCCGCTTCCTGGAGGCCGTTGCCGCTCTCGAACGCGCAACAAAGATGGACCCGGCAGCCGCCGAATCGTGGGCTAACCTGGGGAATGTCTATCTTGATTTGGACAAGCCTGATTTGGCCCGCGCTCCGCTGGAGCGGGCATTGGCGTTAAAGCCTTCGGCTGTTATCCACAACAGCCTGGGAACCCTCCATTTTCAACAGGCAGCGCTTGACTTGGCTCGTAAGCATTTCGAAGAGTCCATCCGGTTAGAGCCCGCATACGATCCCGCCTACGTCAACCTTGGGCACGTTTATCTGAGGCTGGGGGATCGTCCGCGGGCCGCGCAGATGTTTCGTGAGGCTTTGCGAACGAACCCGGCCAATGCCGAAGCGAAGCGGCTTCTGGAACGGCCATGAGTCCATCTTTCATCGCCGCCCTTGCCGTGATGCTGATGGCGGCGGTCGCGCTCCTCGTGCCGCAAGAACGGGAGGCGCCCCAAGCCGAGAAGTTGCGCCGGACCTATGAGCGGAACAAGCTTGCCGCACCCGCGGCCGGAGGACACGCCAGTGCTCCGGGGTCGGCTCCCACGCAACGCTCATCGGTGGATGATCTTCGCGAGGCAGCGCTCCGGGATCTTCATCTCGCGTTCGAAGAGATGCCTGTCTTGACGGAGAAAACGTACTTCGGAGGCGCGGCCAAGGACCACATCCTCGAGTTTGGCGGCGCCGGTGTCGCCCTCCTCGATTACGACGCCGATGGCCTTCTCGACATTTACATCGTGAACGGACCGGAGCTGACAGCGGACAGAAAAAGGATCTCTCACCGCAATAACCTGTATAAAAATCTGGGCAACTGGAAGTTTGAAAATGTATCCCGGCAATCGGGGGTGGATGCTGCTGCCTGGGGCGCTGGAGTCTGCTCCGGGGATTACAACGGCGACGGACTTATCGACCTGTACGTCACGAACTTTGGCACAAATCTTCTGTTTCGCAATAACGGCGATGGGACATTCAGCGAGACAGGGAGTGCGGCCGGTCTGAATCACAGCGGGTGGAGTACGGGCTGTAGCTTCTTCGACGCCGATGGCGACGGCAACCTGGACCTGTATGTAGCCAACTATATGGTTACGACCTGGGAAGACGTGCTCACGCCCAAGCGAACGTTGTTATGGCGAGGTGGACCGGCTGTGATGGCCGGACCTCACGGTCTGCCGGCTGCCCGGCATGCCTTTTATCACAACGAAGGCCACGGCAGGTTCAGCGACCGGACTTCCTGGTTAGGTCTCAAGCCCGGCCAGACCGGTCATGGTTTCAGCGTGCTTACCACAGACTACAATGCGGACGGCTGGATAGACATCTTCGTGGCCAACGACTCCGATCCCAATTACCTGTTCCGCAACCGGGGCAATGGAAAATTCGATGAGGTGGGCGTCGAGAGCGGCGCCGGCGTTAACTCCGAAGGTAGAGCCCAGGCGGGTATGGGCGCCAGCGCCGGTGATATGGATGGTGACGGACTACTCGATCTCGTGGTCACAACTTTCGCGCACGACAACAACACTCTCTACCGGAATCTCGGTGGCGGGAATTTTGACGATGCCAGTGAATCGGCCGGACTCAAAGCGCGCACCTTCGATCGCCTGGGGTGGGGCGTAGCGTCCTTCGATGCGGATCTCGACGGGCGGCCGGATCTGTTCTTCGCCAACGGGCACATCTACCCGCAGGTGGACGATTTTCCGCAATTGAGAGAAACCTATCGCCAGAAGAATCAACTTCTACTCAACCGCGGAGGCCGCTTCATCGATGTCTCCCTGGCCGCGGGCCCCGGGCTTAACGCGCTGAAGTCGCACCGCGGCCTGGCCAGCGGAGACCTCGACAACGATGGCAGGCAGGATCTTGTAATCACGAGCATGGACGACACGCCCACAGTGCTTCGGAACCGCACCCGATCGAAGCACCATTGGGTTAACCTGCAACTGGCGTGCAGGACTCCAAACGCCTTCTGTATCGGGGCATCGGTCACCATCGATGCAGGGGGCAGGAAGCAGATTCAGGAAATCCGGTCCGGCGGCAGCTACGTATCGCAGAGCGGCCTTCGCCTGCATTTTGGGCTTGGAACCTATGCGGGCAGGATCGATGTTACGGTGCGGATGCCCGGCGGCGGGCTGAGGACGTGGGGCGGTATCGAAACGGATCGTTTCGTGATTCTGCGGCTCGACCGCTGACCTGTCAGTCGACCTGTCAGTCGTTTGACTACCAGGAAATCCCGTGATATACATAGCTGCCAAAGATCCGGCCGCGTTGTCAGGTGCCGCTCTGAATCTGAAGGAGGGTCCATGGAAAAGGTTTTGCGGAAGGTGTTGGGAATCGTGGCGTTGCTCAGTTTGAGTTTTCCCTTGAACGGTCAACTGCAGTTGTCAACGATCCGCGGAGCGGTGAACGACGCATCGGGCGCCGCCGTTGCCGGCGCTCGCGTCGTAGTAACGGACGTCAAGACGAGCGTTGCAAGGACGGCAACGGTGGACGCCGCCGGCAATTTCGAGTTCCCGGATCTTATAGCCGGGACTTACCGTGTTGTCGTCGAAGCGGCTGGCTTTAAGAGTTTTGCCGCGGAGAACGTAGTGGTGGAAGGATCACAGATCCGGCGCGTCGACGCCCATCTCGAGATCGGGCAGATCGCCGAACGAATCACGGTGGAGGCGGGGGTGACGCCGATCACCACTGATAGTGCCCAAATCACATCCGGGATTGGACGCAAAGTCTATGACGAAAGCCCCATGGTCCGTAATTACTATCCGCACTCGCTGCTGGCAACGCTTCCAGGAGTCGAGAGTCAGGGCAGCGGCTGGAACATGAACATCAACGGCCAGCCGCCTTCTCAGGTAGCTCTGGGCATGGACGGCGTGACGAACGACGGAACCGTAAACCTGGTGAACCGCCTGGATTTCAGCGAACTGACGGTCACCGGAGTGAATAACACCGCCGACCAGCCAAGAGTCGCGAACTACAACATGATCTCCAAGCGCGGCGATAATGGCTTTCATGGCGAGGCTTATTTCACGCACTTCAACTCGGCGATGAACGCCCGTAACTTCTTCGACCCATTCAAGCCGGCCACGAAAGAGCACCGGGGGCAGCTTGCGTTCTCCGGTCCGATTATCAAAAACAAGACATTCTTCTACGTGTCGTATTTTTATCTGAAGATTCCGGCGGGCGTGTTTCTTCAACGCAACGTTGCAAATCTTCAACTACGGGCGGGAAACTTCTCGCAACTTTCGCAGGTGATCAGGGATCCAGCGACCGGCCAGCCGTTCCCGGGCAACATCATCCCGGCATCGCGAATCAACCCGACATCGGCGAAGATTCAGGAGGATTACCTCCCGAGGCCCAACCTGGGTGCTGCCGACGCACTGGTGAACAACTTCGGGTACGTACACCCATTCCCGAGCGATCTCTTCGAGGCCCGCTATCCACAGATCCGTTTCGATCACAACTTCTCGCAGAAGAATTCCATCTATGGGCGGTGGATCAGACGGCGGACGCCTTATGTTCTCTCGTCCCAATTGCCGCAGTTCGTTTGGACGCGATTCCGCTCCCACGGGCACACGGTGATCAACGACACCCACGTCTTCTCAGCGCGGCTCGTGAATTCGTTCCGCTTCGGATATAAAACCGACTTCATTGAAGATGGCACGGAGATCGCCGGCGTGAAACCGCTCGAGGCGACGGATACCATCCAGAAGATGGGGATCCAGGGAGTCAACCAGACCGGACTGAAGAACGTCCAGGGCTCGCCCACGCTCAACATCACCGGATTCACGGGATTCAGTATGCCCGGCGGCGGCATCGTGAATGACAATCACATGTACTCCTACGCAGACTCGCTGACCTGGTCGATTGGGCGGCACGTCCTGAAGCTCGGCGGTGAGTTGAAGGTCGTGCAGGAATTTCTCGGCAGTATCCCCGATCCGACGTTCGGTAATTTCAACTTCAACGGAAGCTTAAGCGGCAATCCCTACGCCGATTTCCTGTTAGGATTGCCGTTCACCAGTTCGAGGTTGAGCCCGCTTGTGAACCGCCATCGCCGCGAGAAGGAATTCGGGATGTACATTACCGACTCCTTCAAGGTTACCCAAAAGCTGAGCGTCGATTTCGGACTTCGATGGGATTATTTCACAGCTCCGACATTCGACGACGGCCTGCAGTACGCCTGGGACCGCAGCTCCGGCAATGTGATTATTCCCGAAAACACGACGCAGAAGGTGAGTCCTCTGTATCCCAGGAACATCACCATTACAACCGGCAACGTGTTGCCGACGCCGGACAAGGGGAATTTGCGGCCGCGATTCGGGTTTGCCTACCGGGTTCGCGACAAGAGCGTAATTCGCGGCGGCTACGGCATCTTCACGGAAACCATCGGCTACTTTGCCAGACTCCAAGGTGTTGGACCCTTCCAAATCTCCGAAACATACATTAACCAGGGTCCCGATGGCCTGCCGTTTTTCTCGTTCCCGAATCCGTTTCCATCGAGTCTGGCTTCCGCGGCAATTCCATCCCAAAGCGTTACTGCGTTCCCCAGGCAGACCGACAACGGTTCCATCCACCAGTTCAACCTGACGCTGGAGCGGCAGGTGGGCGACATGGGTATCCGTTTATCCTATGTCGGCTCGCGGAGCAGGGGCCTCAACTACAATATGGCGATCAACAAGCCGCAGCCAAGCCTGATTCCCTTTACCCAGGCGCGGCGGCCGTATCCGCAGTTTATTGGTGTGACGGAGGCTCAATCCGACGGCCGGTCGAACTTCAATTCCGTACAGATCGAAGTCCAGCGCAAGGTTGGGAGCCTCATCACTTTTGATGCTCATTACACGCTGCAGTCGCACCTATCGGACTTCTTGAATCTGGAAAATCCCTACAACCACAGACTTTGGAACCGCGAGACGTTCAGCTCGCGGCATAGGGCGGTTTTCAGCTCCGTGATCAATCTTCCAGTGGGAAAGGGCCGGCACTTCCTGGCGGCCATTCCGTCGGCAGCGGATCATGTGATCGGCGGGTGGAGACTCACCACAGTTTCCTTTATCACGTCCGGGCAGTTTTTCAGCCCCAGCTATGCGGGTTCCGATCCGTCGAACACAAACACTGTGGGCGGGCTTCCGGATCGAATCTGCGACGGCAATCTGCCCCGGGGGGAGCGTTCCATCGCCCGCTGGTTTAATCCCCAATGCTTTGCCGTGCCAACTCCGGGCCGGTTTGGCAACAGCGGCGTGAACGTCCTGAAGAGGCCGGGCTATGTTCTGCATCACCTGACGGTAGCCAAGGACTTTAAACTTAGCGAGCGATTCAAGCTGGAATACGTCGCTTCAGTGGCCAATCTGTTCAACCGGGCTGTTTTCAACCCTCCGATCAGCAACATTTCGACTGCCGGAACGGGCCAGATCACAAGTATTCTGGTAGGCGCGGATCTCTCTATTGAGGGTACACGCGCCAGAGAACTGGGAATGACTTTGCGATTGCGGTGGTAGGTTTCCGGGGTGGGTTCAGACCCACACGCTTTCGAGCGGTAATCCTTTGGCGCACAGCTCGCAGCTATCGGCATCCTTGGAATAGCGGGCATCGAACTTCGCCAGATAATAGAGCGGGAGGCTGCCGAAATCCGGGGTCTTCGGCGTGGGCTGATAGACGATCACCGCCAGTCCGACTACTTCGCCGCCATTGGACTCAATGAGCGCTTTCAACTGGCTCAGCTTGCGGCCGGAGCGGAAGATATCATCGACCAGCAGCACTTTTTCTCCGGGCGATTGTACGAAGTATTGGCGGAAGTGCAACAGCCGGTCGGAATCCTCCGACTCGGCCCAATACACCTGCTTGGCGCGAAGGGCTTCGCAGACGCCGTAGGCCACCGGCAGCCCGCCGCCGGTGGGAGCCACCACAGACATTTCGGGAATCATGGCGCGCAGTTCGGGGTTGGAGCGAACCTTGCGACTGAGTCCCACGCTGAGCGTTTTCAGATGCTGGTACTGACGCATGGCAAGGGATACCTGCAGGTACTCATTGGCATGGAGTCCATTGGGATACACGAAGTGGCCATGGCGCAGGGCACCGGTCTGCTGCAGCAGCAGCACGACGTCTTCCTGGGAAGGGAGGAGATCCATGCCGTTCGCGGGGTTACTTCATGGATCCGCGCGCGTCTTCCAAAATCCGCTTCGCACGCGAGGGATTGTAGACGCCGCAGGAGCAGAAGCGCGCCATGTAGGTGACCGCCTGATCGGGCGTGCGCCGCCCTTCCTTCACCCAATCGATCATTTTCTTGGCGAGGGAATGGCTGATCATGCCGTGTCCGCACATGGTGCTGAGGCAAAGGACTTGGGTGGCGGGGAGTTTTTCGGTGTGCCCCTCAAAACCGAGCGAATAGCCGACACTGTGCCGGGGAATGCCCGCGGCATGGCAGCACTGTTCCGCACCATCGATCGACGTGGAAATATTGATGCACAGTCCGAGCTCGGCGGCGCGCACCGCTTTCACGAAGTTTTCGGCATTCACGCGCTGGTCAAAGACGGCGGCGACGGTGGTTGGCGTGTCGACCCCGTCAATTACGGCTTGAAAATCCGGCGTCATGTCGCGATCCCAATGCGATGTCGGGTGCATGTTGCGGCTCGGCCGCAGCGCTCCGCCGTGGGTCGCATCGCCGAGGTTCACCGGTTTGAAAGGGAGGGCCATGCGCAGGAACTCCTGCAACTTGGGGAGGCAGCCCTTGTCGTTTTTTCCGCGGCTGGGGATGGCGAAGACCACGTAATCGTCATAAAAGCTGGCGGCGTCGCCGAAGCGGTGGAGGGTGTTGGTCATCGTGCAACTCCTGTGGGTACCGGTTCCTGGACTTTTTCCGCGGTTGGCACGGATTCATTCGAGATTCTGCCGAGACCGATATTCGTCTTAGCGCGGTTCAAGGTGTATCCCAGTTTCTCGAGCACTGGCGCGACCACGTTTTCTTCCCCGTGTTCATCGCAGCGCGTGCCCACGCCGATGGTAACTACGGTGTCGATCTGCTTTTCCACATCCCACACCGCGCGGATGATCTCCTCGGTACGTTCGACCTTTGTCTTGATCTCCAGGATTGCCGACAAGACCTTCTCCTGGAGGATGTCTTCGCGGATCTTACCCGTGGCGGTATCGGTCATCAGCGTAGTGACGGGATTTTTCTTCTCAAAACTGACCCCGAGTTTCGCCAGTGCCATGGACATGCGCTCAATCTCGTGAAATCGCGCTCCGAGTCCAGGGCGCCCGAACTCGATGGTGAAGCCGACTTCACCCACCTTTACGCGCCCGCTGACGTCGTTGGTCTTTACCTCTTCGGTACCGCGGCCCTGCACACCGGTGGATTCGTGGGGCACGCGCGGGTCCGAAAAAGCGCGGCGCACCACTCTCGGCCAAGCCAACTCGTCCGGCTCAAACGCCGCAGTGGGGCAGACATCGGGCTCCGGATCAAAGCGCAGGCGCATCATCTGAAAGACTTTGCGCATGGAACGTACTAAGACAGGGTTTAGATGCTCCTGGCTGAGGCCATTGTAACAGGCATAACACTCGACACATTCATTGCGATTGATGGTCGCGCGCTTGATGCCGGGATCAATATAGATGGCTCCCATGGGGCATACATACGTGCAATTGCCGCAGGCAACACATTTGTTCGGGTTGATCCTCATTATTGGCCTATCTTATCACCGTAGCTAAGCCGCCGGAATGCAGAGGACCCGTGAAAGGTGCAGGTTCTTCCAAGGGCAGGAAATTTTTGCTTCAGTTAGGATAAATTCAAATCGCCCGGATGCCCAGGGAGCAACCGTGTTTTTCCACATGCAGCAGATACGCGTACTTCGCATTCTGCTTCCGCTCGTTGGCCAGATGGATCAGCAGATCGAAGCGGTGGGCGTCGCAATCGCTTTCCATTACAGCCTGAAACTGAGCCTTGTGCAGTTTCAGCACCTCTTCAACGGCGTCTCCGAACGCCATAAGTAGCCGCCTGCTTTCCTCGCAGATGAGACCTGCTGCTTTCACCCGCTCCGTTCCTGTGTTTAACCTTTGCACACGGCCTACACAAGCCGCAAGCAACTTACGTTCCAAAGATCGCGCGGCTGCTGCCGAAATTTGCCGCGGCGGTAGTAAGATGGGCACAGACTCTTATGGAGGATCACACCCCAAAAATCACCCGTCTTCTTGTGGAATGGCGGGGTGGTAATAAGGCCGCTCTCGACGTGTTGATGCCGCTCGTCTACCAGGAGCTGCGGAAGCTGGCCGACAATTACCTGAAGCGCGAGCGCACCGATCACACGCTGCAGCCGACGGCACTTATTCATGAAGCTTACATGCGGCTGGCTGATCAGCGGCTGCCCGATTGGCAGAACCGGTCACATTTTTTCGGTGTGGCGGCACAGATCATGCGCCAGGTACTAGTGGATGCGGCGAGAAAACACCGCGCCGCAAAGCGCGGTAGCGGATCGAAGACCAGCCTGGAGGAATCCGTGCTCGTGTCCGCTGCGCGTGCGCCGGACCTGGTGGCGTTGGACGACGCTTTACTCGAGCTTGCCAAGTTCGATGAACGCAAGGTGCGGGTCATTGAGCTGAAGTACTTTGGCGGCTTAACCATCGAGGAGACCGCCGAGGCGCTGGGCATCTCCGACGCCACCGTGTCGCGCGATCTGCGCTCGGCCGAGGCGTGGCTGCGGCGCTACCTTTCTGAAACACCCGAATGACGCAAGAGCGTTGGCGGCAGGTTGACGACCTTTTTCAACAGGCCGCCGAGGTATCGCCGGAAGATAGGAATGCCTTCTTAACGCAGGCCTGCGGACAGGATGAGGAACTGCGCCGCGAAGTGGAGCTGCTGCTGCGGCATGATAATCAAGCTACGGGACCGCAGCTGTCTTCGGCTCTGCAGTCCGGTCTACGGATCTGGGCGGCACGGGGCGCCGATCTGGCCGGTACTCATGCTGGTCCCTACCGCATCCTGAAGCCGCTGGGACGGGGAGGGATGGGCGCCGTGTACCTCGCTGCGCGGGACGACGACCAGTTCCGGAAACAGGTGGCGATCAAGCTGGTCCGTAGCGATATGGACACCGAAATGATCCTCAAGCGCTTCCGGCAGGAGCGTCAAATTCTGGCGAATCTGCAGCACCCGAATATTGCCCAACTGTACGATGGCGGAGTTACCGCGGACGGGCTGCCGTACTTCGCGCTGGAGTATATCGAGGGTGGAAAGCCGATCACTGCGTACTGCAAGGATCACAATCTCTCCGTTCCAGAGCGGCTACGTCTGTTCCGCGATGTGTGCGCCGCTGTGCAATACGCCCATCAAAACCTGGTGGTTCATCGCGACTTGAAGCCGGGCAACATATTGGTAACGCCGGATGGAATTGTGAAGCTACTGGATTTCGGCGTGGCGAAGCTGCTGGAAGCAAGCCCCGTCGAGGGAGAGGCACTTACCAATACCGGCGTGATGATGATCACGCCGGAGTACGCCAGTCCGGAGCAGGTGCGCGGCGAGGCGGTAACTACCACCAGCGATGTATACATGCTGGGTGCGGTTTTGTTTGAATTGCTGACGGGCGAGCAGGCGCACAAGCTGAATGATTACTCTCCCCTGCGTATCACGGAGGCGGTGTGTCATACGGCAACGCTGCGTCCCAGCGAGGTCGTGCAGCCATCGCTCCGGCGCAGGCTGGAAGGCGACCTGGACAATATCGTGCTGATGGCTCTCCGCAAGGAACGGGAGCGCCGCTATCCTTCGGTGGAGGCGATGGCGGAGGATATCCGGCGGCATCTCGAAGGGCTGCCGATTTCCGCGCGCGAGGACACCCTGGTTTACCGCTCCGGAAAATTTTTGAAGCGCAACCGCGTTCCCGTAGCCGCCGCAGCCCTGATTGTGGCGAGCCTGGCGGCTGGCATCGGCGCCGCGATGATAGAAGCCCGGCGGGCGGAGCGCCGCTTTCAACAAGTGCGAAAACTGGCGAACACTTTTCTATTCTCGTTTCACGACAAGATTCAGAACCTGCAGGGATCCACAGAAGCGCGGGAGTTTGTTGTAAAGACCGCGCTCGAATATCTGGATAGCCTGGCCGGTGAGGCGGGCATCGATAGTACGCTTCAAAACGAGTTGGCAAATGCATATTTGCGAGTTGCCGAGGTGCAAGGCGATCCGCGCAAACCAAATCTGGGGCATACGGAAGCAGCGTTTGTGAGCTTGGGCAAGGCGATCGGGATTGCGGAAGGAGTGTCGAGGCGTGCGGTCACCGACCGCGGAGCATTACGCGTACTCGCGCAGGCTTATGCGCAGCAGGGCGATATGAAGACGATGGCGGGAAAGGCGATTGAAGGAGCGGCGGCGCAACAGAAGTCGGTGAATGCGGCGGAGCGGTTGTGCCGCCAGGACGGCGCTACGGCCGATGATCTCATGTCGTTCAATCAGGCTTTGCTGCGCATGGGCGATTCGAAACTGGACGATGCGCCGAAGGATAGCCTCAGTATTTACGGCCGCGCCATGGAAGTTGCGGTTAGATTGACGAAAATCGCACCGGACGGAAAAGGCAAACTCGCCATGGCGCAGACGCGGCAACGGATGGGCCGCGTGACCCATAATTTAGGGGATCCCCAGGGCGGTGTGCGGAACTATGAAGAGGCGGAGCGGCTGATGGGGCAGTTGATGGAGGCCGAGCCGAAGAATGCGCGATACCGCCGCGAGTTGATGGTGATCTATAATTTCCTCGGCAACTATTGGGGTCATGAGGGGTACTTCAGCCTTGGAAGACCGGAGACTGCGCTGGCTTACTATCGCAAGGCAGCGGAACTGCAACAACAATCGGTTTCCGGCGATCCCAAGGATGTGCGGGCACGAGTCGATCGGGCCACGGGGGCGGCGAAACTCGGCGAGGTGTATCTGCGGTTGGATCGGGCGGAAGCGGTCCGGCAAGGACGGGCTTGTGACACCGCGATGACGGCTTTAATCGCTGAGGCGCCGGAGGACTACCGCTATTTACGCATCAGGCAGAACTGTCTGAGTTTGCTCGGCAGAGCTTTGCTGGGAGCGGGCAGATATGAAGAGGCGTTGCGAGTGCTGATGCAGACTCTGGAGTTATCAGAGTCGCTGCGGCGTCGCAGCCCCAACGATGTGGGCGCATTGGCGTCGGTGGCTTTGAGTTTGCTCGAACTCGTGGATGCGCATATAGAAGGCAAGCAGTGGGATCTCGCGGCCAGGGAGGTTGAGCAGGCGCTCGAATTGTTGATGAAGGCCCATCAGGATCTGCCAACGGATCTGTTTTTCCTGCGGGATCTGGCGATCGCACAGGAGAAGAGCGGCCGGGTGCGCGAAGGTGCGGGGAATCGCGCGGCCGCGAAGCAGTGGTATCAGAAAGCGCTGGCGTCGTGGGAGCAGTGGCGCAGGTTGGCGAAAGAAGGCGCGTTCGCCGACGGTCCTCAACAGCGTGTTCAGGCGGCGCTGGATCGGGTGAGTTAGCAACCCGTTATTGGTTTACGCTGCGTACGCAACGGAATCCGAAGGCGGGGTGCTTCAGGCGTTTCGGAACGGTGTTGAACTCATAGGTGACGGCCGCTCGGATATCGTAATCGAAGCCGCCGCCGCGCGCGGCCGTCCATGGCTCGCCGGCGGAGGCGTTCCACGGCGGTCCGGAGAACACTTTTAAAGTCTCGGGCAACGGCTTCCGGTCATCGCTTACCCATTCCCATGCATTCCCCGCCATATTCAGGATCCCGTTGGGTGTGGCGCTTTGCGGCATCGCGTTTACCGGTTGCAGCCTGCCGGGAACCAGTGTGGTGTTTCCTTTCACATTCGCCCGCTCCATTTCAGGTTCATTTCCCCATGGGTAGGTGCGGCCACTGTTGCCACGCGCGGCTTTTTCCCATTCATCCGCCGTGGGAAGCCTTTTCTTTGCCCAGGCGGCGAATTCACCGGCTTCGTCGAAGGTGATGTTCGTGACCGGAAGATCGGCGGCTTCGGTCCTCACGGGTTTGCCAGTGGCCTGTGCGTATTTGTTCCACTCCTCGACGCTCACTTCGGTTCGGTCGATGTAAAACGCAGGCAGGTTCTTGGCTTGGCTGTTTCCCGGAGGACCGGACAGGAATGAGCCCGCAGGAATCAGAATCATCGTTCCCCCCTGCTCATCCAGGATCGTTTCCGGAGGTCCCACGGGGTCCTTTTTCCCGATTACATCCTTCTTCCGGTCCTGCTTTTTCTCTGGAATCGCAACATATCCAATAGTTGCCGCGGCGAGCAGCAGCGCGCCTCCCACGGCGAAAAACGGCATCAGGTTCTTCTTCGGAACCGTGGGCGCGGCCGGGGCGGGCGCGGGATCCGGCACGGGCGCACGAGCTGAGCCGCCGCCGGCCAGCTTGCGCAGGATCGCTTCCAACTCACTGATCACGACTTCAAAGCTCGACGGACGTTCCTCAGGCTTCTTCGCGGCGCAGCGGCTGATGAGATTGATAAACTCCTCGGGTACCCCCACCTGCTGCAGCGGCTCCATGTTTAACGGTTGATGCAGAATCTGGTAGAAGAGGCTCTCCACGCTCTCGCCCATAATCGGCTTCAAACCGGTCGCTAATTCATAAAGCAAAATCCCGAATGCGTAAATGTCTACTGCCCCGGTGACGGGCTTGCCCAATACCTGCTCCGGCGACATGTAATAGGGGGTGCCGATGGCAAAACCTTCGCGGGTGATATTCAGGTTCTGGGTCTTGGCGATGCCGAAGTCCATCAGCCGCACGCGGCCGTTTTCGTCAATGTGTACGTTCTCGGGTTTAATATCGCGGTGAATGATGCTTTTGCTGTGGACGAAGCCCAAGGACCGCGCCATTTGAATGGCGATGCCGAGTTTCTGCTTCAGATCGCCGGTACGGTTGCCGTCGATGGCATGGCGCAGGTCTTCGCCAACCAGGAATTCCATGACGATGAAGGGACGTCCATCGATCTCGCCGTAGTCGTGAATACGAATGATATTGTCGTGAATCATGCTTCCCGACATGCGGGCTTCAAGAAGAAAGCGCTTCTTGATGTCGTCGTCGCGGCACCCTTCATCGGTGAGCACCTTCACGGCAACCGTCCGCCCCAGCACGGTATCGGTGGCCTTATAGACCTGGGACATACCGCCGCCGAGGAACTTCTGTAGTTCATATTTCCCGAAGAGGACCGGGAGCTGCATAGTTGTTTATCTATGGTATCAGCCGCATCAAAGCGCGAATGGCGAGGATGAGAAAGGTCAGTCCGAGAATCACGCCTACCATCACAACCGCAATGAACCACTCCTGGCTCTGCATCTTCTCCGGCAGAAGCTTCATGAATGCGGGAAGCGATTCCGGCGCCGCGGAAGGCTGATGTTGCGGCTGCCGGCCGGGCCGGATGTCATGTCGAATAAAAGGATATTGCGCCGGGGTCATCCCGGTTGCTTCGAGGGTTGCGATCGGCGGCGGATCCTCGAGCATCCGTTCGAGCTCAAAGCAGATGGCGCCGAAGCCCTGCATCCGCTGCTGGGGCATCTTGGCAACGCAACGCTCCACCAGTTCGATCACTCCTTTGGGCACGCCCGCCTGATGCAGCGGAGCCATATTCAACGGCTCATTCAAAATCTGCTGAAACACCTTCTCGATGGAATCGCCGGTGATCGGTTTGGCGGCGGTGAACAGCTCGAAGATCATGATGCCGAACGCGTAGACATCCACCAGCGGCGTCACCTGCTGGCCCAGCACCTGCTCGGGAGCCATATAATACGGGGTGCCCAGCGTGAAGCCGGCTCTGGTGAGGGACACGTTGTGGCTCTTGGCAATGCCGAAATCCATCAACTTCACCCGGCCGGCCGCATCCACGTGGATGTTGTCGGGTTTGATATCGCGATGAATAATGCGTTTGGAATGGATGTAATCGAGCGAGCGGGCAATCTGCAGGGCGGTGCTCAGCTTACGCCGCAAGTCCCCGGTGGTCTTGTTCTTAATGGAGTCTTTGAGGCTTTCTCCCCGCAGAAACTCCATAATAATGAAGGGGCGCCCGTGCTCTTCTCCGAAATCGAAAACACTGATGATGTTATCGTGCGTGAAGCTGCCCGCCATACGGGCTTCCTGTAGGAACCGCGCTTTGGTTTCGGGATCGGTGCATCCGGAGTCCGTTAAGATCTTCACGCATACGGTCCGGCCGAGAACCGTGTCCTGGGCGCGG
Organism: Bryobacteraceae bacterium; assembly: GCA_035526195.1. GTDB lineage: Bacteria > Acidobacteriota > Terriglobia > Bryobacterales > Bryobacteraceae > CADEFT01. Next base: position 10,578 of record DATLCW010000194.1, on the reverse strand, counting down.
TAGACATGGGACATGCCGCCGCCGAGGAACTCCTGTAACTCGTATTTTCCGATGCGTGCCGGAAGATTCATATCGTAACAATATTAGCGCGCCGCCGGTGCGATACAGCGTAATCCATTCAGAAAGTTCTTGTCGAAGACCGCCGGCGCGCCTCCAAGATCGACCTGGAAACGAGCCTTGGCGAACTCCCGATTCTGGTTCCCGCCGCGCTGCGTGTATACCATCGAGTAGTTGCCGCCCTGTCCGCTAACCTGAGTATCGACAAAGAACCGGAATACGGCCCAGAGGCTGGCTTCATTGAATGCCGTCTGATCCTCATTCTTAAATTGAACGGAATGGTTGGGTGCGCCGCTCCAGACGAAGCTCGAAGCCGGTCCGCCCAGGCTGGCGGCCTTGCCATCAATGGTGATGGAACCGGATTTCGCCGGGCGTCCGTCGAGCAGCAGGTCAATGGCCGCAAGTTGAATTGAATAGGTGAGCTTCGGCGTGTTTCCGCCACGATACATGGCGTCGGAAAGGCGCGCCACCTGATCGATGAAGCGCAGGAACGCATCGTTATACGTGATCCCGCTGCCCGCGACCGGCACGAAGTTGGTACCCTGGCGCTGCAGAGTGGTTTTGAGGTTCTGTTCGTAGAATTGCCAGAAGGCACCCGAATTGGGCGCCAGGAGGGAGTTCAGTTCGTCAACGCTCACTTCCGGCTTCTGCGCGGGATTAAACGGAAACTTGTTCTTGATCACGTTGAACTGCGAGCAGAATTTGCCGGCCGCCGCATTCACCGGTCCCGCCGCCGACACATCCACATTGAACGGCTTCAACATGATTTCGAGGATGGTCTGATCGAGCTTGGCTTCCAAATCGGCGTTTGGCGCGCGCGCCACCATTTGCGTGGTGGCCGTGCCTTCGGTCCGTTTTGCATTCGCCAGCGCCATCTTCCCCATATCCGCCGGAGTTGCGGCGTAGTCCGCCATGACCGCCTGCAGAGCGGTGAGTGCGTTTACGTATGGTTCGTTCTTGCCGACGATCATCTGCGTGCCTGGCGCCGGCACGACATTGTGCGCCCAGAGAAACGCGTCGCGCACTTTCTTCGCGTAGGCATCGGTCGCCGGCTCTACAGCGGTGTTTTGGGTGGCCAGCCCGATCAGGTAAAGGATGGGCGCTTGCGATCCGCTGTGCACTTTGAGCTTGGCCGCCGCCACCGAGGCGCTGCCGCCGTATCCGAGTACGATCGTGTTCTTCTTGAAGTAATCGCGCCAGCGGGCGATGTAATCGTCGCTATAGCGGCGCCAGATTTCCTGCACCAGCGTGCGCGGATTGACGTTGGCCCGGGGATACTTGTCGGGCGGACCGAGCACCCACTCTTCTCCTCCCAGATTGTCGGGGTTTGCCAGGCGGTTCCGCATCCAATCCCAGCCGGCCTTGGTGAACGCGCCGGGTACGTCCTTGTTATTGATCACAACCTCCGCGGTGGAGGAATACATGCGGTTGTAGTTCACCGCCGGCTTGGCGGCACTGGCTTCATTCACCAGGCGGTTGTAGTACTGTTCGAAACCGGAGAAGGATGCGAGGTGCAAGCGTGTCTGATGAACTCCGGGGCCGCTGGCGCTTTCCGAATAAGGATTGCCGTTGATGAGATCGCCGGAATAGAAGACGAACTCTTCGTCCGCTTGTTTCAGCCGCGTATCGCCAATGGCGTTTTCGCGCTTCTCCGACCAGCGGGAGGAGAGGGTCGATTTCAGCCGTGATTGTTCGGCCGGAGGAGCCACCCGTTTCCACTCGGAAGTCGTAATCAGATAGGCGCGCAACGTTTCGTAAGCGTAGTTGTAGTCGTCCTCGGGCCGTGCTTTTTCGGGTAGCGCCTGCATCCAATTCAACATACGCGAGGTTTGCGTATCGCGGAACAATAATTCCTGGAAGCCGTTATAGTAGGCCTTGCGGGTGGGGTCGTAGAGGTCATTGCCGACATAAAGCCCCCAGCGGTAGCTCCAGGGCGCGCCTTCTTTTTTCCACTTGCTAAGCAGCGCCAGCTTGTCGCGTAGGCCCTTGAGGCGTTTTAAATCGTCTTCGGAAGGAAGCGCGTTGGGCGCCATGCGGACATTCTTCAACTGCTGCGCGGCTTCAATTACTTCGTTCTCCAGGGCGCGATTGCGGAAGAAGGAAGTTGTCATTCCGATGGACCAGATGAGCGCCAGAACAGCCAGTCCGCCGAGCAGAAAGCGCTGCAGCCCGCTTGTCTTAGTGCTGGCTTCGCTCGCTCCCATGGCGGCTTTATCTTCCAGAATCACGTTGTTGAAGAGACGGCTGAGGAAGACCCACTGCGGCACTTTGCGTCCCCCGGATTGCTGCGGCGCGGCCATGGGTACCTGTTGCTGCTGCGGAATGTCGCCCACACGGAACATTTTGGTAGCACTGCCGCCGCCTTCGAAACCGGATTGCTTCGGTTGAAAAATAGGCGTCGCACCCACGTCGTTCACCAGCACAGGACGTACGCCGGTGAGATAAAATCCACGTAAAAAGGGACTGGTGCTCAGTTGGCTGGGCCTGCCAAGGTCTACGAGGAACTGGACCATCGTCGCGCGCAGCTTACGGAATTCGCGCGGAAACTCATAACAGCCGGGAGCCTTCTCGATATCGTTTTCCCGCGGCAGAAACTCGATTCGCTTGTCGCATAGGGAATAGAACAGCTCATTGAACATGTTGTTCAAGCGCTGTGTCTCCTCCTCGCCGTAAACACCGCCGCGATTGGTGCGCATGGGCAGCGTCACGCCAAAAACCTGCGTCGCCTCTTCATTACTCAGGTTGCGGACAAAGTCATTGAAGAAGGTGACCCGGTCCGCCTTAGTGAACATGACATAGACGGGAAAGCTGATGCCGAACTGCGTCGATATTTCGTTCAAGCGCGATTGCACGGACCGGGCGACCGTCACCATCGTGTCCGCCGCCCCCGCCTGCAGGAAGCGCTCCACATCTATGAAGAAAATCGCTGCTCGCGGAGCCGATCCGCCGCCGCCGAATACGGATTTCAGCTTGCCCGGCGACAGCTTCTTCAGCATCCGCTTCCAACCTTCGACATCGCTCCACAACCCGCCGCCGGCTTCGACAAACACCGCCTTCTTGGCGTACCAGAAGTTGGCGGAACGGGTAGCCGCGATCATATTGTCCTGCTGAAAAACCTGGCCGCTGAGCAACTCCGGCTCCATGCCGGAGTTCATCAGCACGGTGGTTTTCGTGGAGCCCGAGTCACCGAGAAGAAAGAACACTGGCAGCTCGCTGAGTTTGCCGCTCTGGCTGATCTTAGATGCGGCGAGCTTCGTTTCCGCATCCTTAAGAAGCCCATCGATCTCGCCGCCGCCGCCGCCCGCTCCAGCGGGAGCAGCCGCTGCTCCGGCCCCGCCTGCCGCGGCAGCCCCCTGCTCTTTCGCCTGGTTTCGCTGATACACCTTTTCCAGGATGAAGGAATAAAACGCCGCCCCCGTAAGCCCCAGCGCCGCCAGCCAATAGAAGAGCGTGTTCGCTTTCTCGCCGCCGACATTGTAAACCTGCGTGGCCACGCCGGCGGCTACCAGCATAAACCCGAGACTTGCCGCAGTGGTCCAAGTGATCCTCATATACGATACTCCTTGCCTTAGCGGGTTAACCCTGTGAGGTCGCGAAGCGTGGAAACGCCGCCCGACAGGACGACTTTATAGAGGATGAACAGAAGGATCGCCAGGCCGGCACAGACGCCTGTCCCGATCAACAGCCGCTTCACCCACACGTCCACGTTGGAGAAATTGAAGTTTTCGGTAGGCAGCGCCCAACGTGGGGAGATTTCGGGCCCGCTCTGGCGGATGCGCTTGATCTTCAGATGAGTGGCTTCGATAATGGCGCGCAACTCGGCGCGGCCGCCAATGCTGTAGCGGCCCGCAAAGCCCAACAGGAGGCACGTCTGGTAGATCTCCAGCAGGTCGGCCAGTTCCTGGGAATCGTTGCGGCCCAACAGCGCCTGGAGGTTCTGGAAGAATATTTCGCCGGCAATGTGGTGGCCAAACAGCTCTTCCTGCATCGGCTGCCGAGGCCAATCGGCGAACGCCGGCAGCCGCAGATTCAGGATGCTCTCATCGAGAAACGCCACCACGGCAAAGATCGCCAGTTGAATGTCTTCGGCCGTGTAGCCGCGGCGGCGCGCTTCCTGATCGGCGGCTTTTAACGCTTCCCGTATCTGATGGCGAAACGTCGCGGCATCGGGAACACTCTGACGGTTGGAGCGCATGCGCTCGATTACCGTAATCAGCTCCTGAAACACAAGCGCAAGATTCTCGGGGCGCCGGGCGCCGGCGGTGTTTGCGCCTGCGGCGGCACTAGGGGTTTGGACCATGGTGGCCTCTCACTAATCCATCTAATCAAGAACGACTAATAATTCGATTTGCGGGTCGGGCAGATCTCCCGGAACATAGATACCTACCAGCCGGCTCATGACGATGGTATCCCAACACGCGCCCGCGCGGCTGACGCCGAAGTACTGCGTATCGGCCCGCGTGGAGATGGCCGAAGGAGGAACTTTGAGATGCGTCAAGGACATACCGGGCAAGGCCCGCTTTACGAGTTCGGAAATGAACTTGCTTGAACAGACTTTCACCAGATTGGGAGTCCGCAGAATGATCTCCGCCTCGCCGATTTTGGAGTTGATGGCGAACACCCAACGCGCCTTGTCGAGCGCTCTCTGATCGGTAACCTGGCCGGACCAGAAATAGTCGCCTTCCTTCTTCAACGGGATGGAAATGCAGTTGGTGGGGCGGATGATTTCCAGGTGACGGCGGATGTGCTCATCGAGCGCGCCAAAGCAGCGATCGAGATTGCGGTGGTCATAAAGCGGCACCGATCGCGGATGCGAATCAATGGCGAACGTGCATAGGGCTCCCGCGAGCCTCGCCATTTCCCGATACAACTCTTCCGGATGGCCGCGGCGCGTCATCAACAGATGGCGTAAAGGAGGCAAGGCGGCATGCAGCGCATGCAAAATCCAGAAGCTGGAAATATCCGAGGTGGAATACTCGGCCCACGATTTGCCCGTCGCGCGTTTGCTCGATGAGAGCGAAGAGCTTTTATCTTCCACAATCTCGACCAGGCGCTGGGTGATCAGCATGATGCGATCACTGGCGGCCATGTCCACGCAGGGCGGGATGAACTCGGGGTCGTAGACGAAATTGCCTGAGCCGTCGCGCATGATGCGGGCTACCGGCAGATTGATCTCGTCGCCGCTCACTTCGGTATCGAGAATCAAGCGGATGTTCTTGCGTCCCAACTGGACGGGCTTTTCGTCACGTCCGGTGGTTTCGTCGTGCAGGACGCGCGTTTCTGCCCAGTAACGGGTGTCGGGGGAGGAGGTGGATTCCGTGATGGGAACGCAGTTCATCCCTTCCGGACGGCGCGGCGGCACGCTTAGCATCACGGTGACTTTGTCGCGTGTTGGAGGAAACAGTTCCGCCACCGGCCGGGCGGGAGGAAGAGGATCGGCATCCGGCATATGGAACGCCAGTCCATCGGGAAAAATGCCGCGCGCGTGGATCAGCGAAACCGTGCCATTCCGGAGGGCTTCGCCGTCGAATTGCGATCCGATCATGCCATACGATTCAAACCACAGATTCGCCGTTACGAAGCGGATAGAGTCCTCAAAGTAACGGCTTTGCACCTGAAAATGGTGCGGCCCAAGGTACATACCTTCGGACCAGACAACCCGGGAAAGGTGCTTCATAGGACAGGTCCGCTCAACATCCGCCTTCGCAAAGATATACTCTACCATAGCCCGCTTTTCCGAAAGGAGGAGAAAGGCATGGCCATAGGGAGCGACTACCCCGGCACTATATCATGCGCAAAACCACACGCCGTCTGGTCATGCCAGAGAGATTTTTTGCGGAAGATTGATTAGAGTGATGGGATTCGCTGGTCAAAAACGCTTGTAGAGGGTAGGGTGAAGTGTAGGAGGTCGCAGGGTGAGTTTTTACGAAAAATACGAATTGGTAGAGGTCCTGCGCGACGACGGCGTGAAGACGTTCCAGGCCCGCGAGATCGCAAACGGCCGCATCGTTGAAGTGCACCTCATCGTGGGACAGCCAGGCAAAAGCGAGCCGCCATACGATCTGCTGGAGAAGGTTCGCGCATTCGGGCCCGAAAGCAGTCAACGGATCCTGGAGATCGGCGACCAGATGGGAACACCTTATATCGTCACCCTGCCGCTGGAAGCATCGGGCGGTTTTCGCGAATGGGTAGCGAAGAACTCCGCGCCAAAGCCGGCGTACGATCCGCTGGCACGGGTGGGCCGTTGGAAGTTGCCCGCTGGCGGATCCCTATCCGCTAGCCCCACTCCGCCACCGCCGCCGTCAACGCCCTCCATGCCGCCACCGATCCAACGGCCGGCTGCCGGGGACGCTCCGGACATCACGCGCATGTTTAACACGGCGGAGTTGGTGATTCCGAAAAAGACGGCGCCACCGGCGCCAGGCTCGAGCACGGACCGCTTTGCCACTCCTTCCATGCCGCCTCCCGCGCCTGCACCGCCCGCGGGCGATGACGAGTTTGACCGATTGTTCATGGCACAGGCATCCAAGGCGCCGGCGGCCCCCCCCGCGGCTCCCCCGGTTCCTCCCGCTCCCGCCAAGCTCAGCGGTCCGCCGGATGACACGACGCGTATGTTCTTTACGAGCGGCGAGATGCCGGTCGCGAAGCAGACTCCCCCGGCCTCGAGCGGCACCGCGCAGATGAAGGCGGCCAAATCTCCCGCTGCCGCTAAGAAAGAGCCGGGCGAGTTCACCAGAATGTTTCAGGTTCCCTCGGGCACCGCACAGATGAAAGCTCCGGAGCCCGCCAAGACTGCGGACCCTGCCAAAACCGGCGCGGGCGAGTTTACCAGCATGTTTCAGACCCCCTCCCCCACGGGTGAAGCGAAAGCAGCGGCGCCGGTCTCGCCCCCTCCAGCCAAACCCACCGAGCTCAGTAAACCGCCGCAGCCTGCCGCCAAGGAGCCGGGCGAGTTCACAAAGATGTTCCAGGTTCCCTCCGCAACCGGAGAAATAAAAGCGCCGCAGTTTACCAAGCAGCCGGAGCCCGCGAAACCGCCTCCTTCGCCATCCGCAACCGGGCAAATGAAGTCCGCAGTCCCGGCTGACCCGAAGAAAGAAGCCGGAGAATTCACGCGAATGTTCGAGGCTGCTTCCTCCACCGGCCAGATGAAAGCGCCCGAGCCAAAGGTGCCTCCCGCCGCGTCCACCGGACAAATGAAAGCACCGCCGGGCGAGTTTACGCAAATGTTCGAGGCGACGCAAACCGGCGCTCCCGCCAAGCAGCCGCCTCCCACAAAGCAGCCGCCGTCAACCCCGGCGCCTGGGCCGGGCGAGTTCACGCGGATGTTTCAAGCACCGCAGCAACTTGCCGGCGAACCCCCGCCCCCGGCATCCGTTGCACCGCCCTTTAAACCAGCGCCCTCGCCAGCCGCCGGGAAACCGCCGGAGGCGGGCGAGTTTACCAGGATGTTCCCGACCTCCCCCGGCCATCCAAGCGGCGAACCACCCAGAAGCGGCGGAGGCCCCCCGCCGCCGGCTATACAGGAGCCCGGTGAGTTCACCCGCATGTTCTCTTCGCCGCCGGGAGCTCCCAAGCAACCGTTACCGATGGCCCGTCCCGATCAGGGACCGGGATCGCAGCCGAACCCTTTTGCCGCGCCCACGGCGCCACTGCCGCAGCCGATGGTTCCGCCCGCTCCCGGCTTGTCGCCATTTGGCCAGCAGACTTCGCCTTTCGGTCAGCCATCCACCCCGTTTGGCCAGACGCCGCAAGCTCCGCAACCGGGGCAGGGATTTGGCGCGATTCCGCAGCGGCCGTATGCTGCTCATCAAGGCCAGCCGAGCGTTCAGAACGAATATGAGAAGTTATTCGGCGGCAGTGGCGGCAAAAATCCTTCGGCACCGATGCAACCCGGACCGCTCCCGACGCACGGTGCTCATCAGCCGCCGCCGATTCCCCCCATGGGCGGGGCCACCCAAGCTTTTCAAACGCCGCAGTTTACGTCGGGCCCCGCCGCGCCGGCGGGCCCCAGCGAGTATACGCGAATGTTCAACGCGCCCAAGGACGTGCAGGCCCCGGCCCCCGCGGCGCCCGCTCCGATCGTTCCTCCAGCGCCGCCGAAAACCGCCAAGTGGCCGTTCTTCGTCTTTGGCGGAGTGATCCTGCTGCTCCTGATCGGCCTCGCTTTTACGCTGCTCCGCAAATAAGTGGATTTAGAGTTTTCATGCCAATACCTGTACGACTCGCCGGCGATGACGTTTTTGACCGCGTGCGCGCGCTGTTTCGAGGCACACAATTCCAGGAAGATCTGGTGGAAAGCCGTTCTACCGACAAGGATCATCCGTTCCCTCCGTTTGAAGACGGCATGGTTCCCGCCGATGCCGACGCCGCCGGACTGCTGATTGGTTTATTCCTGCGCGGTGGCCGTGCTACGGAAGCGGTGATCCGGGAGAAGCTGGGGGCGCAGGGATTGGAAGATCTTCGGCAATTGGGACTGCTAAAGCGTGAGGGAGATCACTACGGTCCTACGGTGCGCATCCGGCCCATGTACGGCCTGTACGTGATCTCCGACCTATGGAATTCGGCTTCCGGTCCGAATCCGACCGATCTTGCCGATGATGTCGTATTTCCGCCGGACATCCCGAATACACTGACGTACCTCTCCTATCTTCCGCTGGACCCTTGCGGAAAATTTCTCGAAGCTTGCGGCGGGTCGGGCGTAGGGGCGCTGGTGCTCGCGCAGCACGGCACCGGTCACGCATGGGCGTTCGACATTACCGAACGGTCCACGGCTTATGCGGCCTTCAACGCACGGTTAAACGGGTTGAAGAATTTCACGGCGGCCTGCGGCGATACGTTCGAGCCAGCCAATGGCATCCTCTTCGACCGCATCGCCGCGCATCCGCCCTACGTACCGGTGTTGAAACATACCTGGATCTATCATGCGGGCGGCAATGACGGGGAACAGATCACCCGCAAGCATGTCCAGGATCTGCACAAAGTGCTTGCTCCCGGCGGCCGGTTTTATTGCCGCTGCCTCGGTTCGGACCGTCTGGATTCCCCATTTGAAAAGCGCATCCGGGAATGGCTGGGGGAACACTCCGATGAGTTCGACGTGGCACTCCACGTCATCAGGGTCCTTGAGCCGGTTACCTACATCATGGCGTCGTTGATGCGCGGGCGGTCGAATACCGAGGATATCGCCGAGTGGGAGCGGCAGTTCTCGAGCATCAAGCTGTTTCGCTTTCTTGCCAGTGTGCTGGTGATTCAGCGGCGAGCGGAAGAGCGGCCCGTGTTTACCGTGCGCCGCGGCAAGGGATTGTGTTCCGGCCCGCGGGAATTGGAATGGATGATCCGCTGGGAAACTTTACGCGCCCAGGGGTGCGAGGATATCATCCTCGACTCGAAGCTCAAGGCCGGTCCCGTCATCATGCATCTGCGCGAGGGCGTGCAGAACGGAAGGTGGGTGCAGCTAAAGCGGCACCTGGAAGTGAATCATCCTTATTTTTCGAATTCCGAAGTGGACGCTCTCGGCGCCTACCTGGTGCCGAAAGCCGACGGAACAAAGACGGGCCGTGAGATTTTCCAGGGCCTGATCGACGAGGGAGCAATTGGCGGCAGCCTCGATCCACGGCTGTTTGCGCGATCCATGGCGGACCTGGTAAGCAACGGCTTCATCACAGTGGAAGGTCATGAGCCGCCGCGGCCAAGCAGGCAAGTCGAGGAAGAAATTTAGGATAGAAATGCGGCGCCGAAGCTTTACACAACTTGCTCTGGGAGGCTTGGCGGCTCCTTCCTTGGAGGGGTTCCGTAGTAAAAAGCGCGTGGCGGGGATCGTCACCGAGTATCGCTTTTACTCCCACGCCGATGTCATTCTGGGCCGCATTATGAGCGGCAACTCGGCCAATAACATCCATGCGGCGCCGCGGACGCAGTTGGTGTCGGTCTACACGGAGCAGAAAGCCGCGCAGGATATGGCTCCGGACATGGCATCCCGCTACGGTTATCGGCTGTTCCCTTCGATAAGAGAAGCGCTCACCCTGGGCGGCCCCAAACTGGCCGTGGACGCGGTTATTTTTGTGGGCGAGCATGGCACCTATCCCGAGAACGAACTGGGACAGAAGATGTACCCGCGCTATGAGCTCTTCAACCAGATTCTGGATGTTTTTGAATCCAGCGGACGCGTTGTGCCGGCGTTCTTCGACAAGCATCTTTCCTATTCCTGGGAGAAGGCAAAGGCGCTTTACGATCGTGCCGCCCGGTTGGGAGTGCCGTGGATGGCGGGATCGTCGATTCCGCTGACGGTCCGCAATCCCCTGTTGGAAATTCCCTTGGAGACACCGCTCGAGCACGCCGTATCCGTGGGCTATGGGCCCCACGATGCTTATGGCTTTCATCTACTGGAAGCTCTGCAATGCATGGTGGAGCGGCGCGCGGGTGGCGAGACCGGCATCCAATCGGTGGAGTGGGTCCAGGGCGATGCTATTTGGCGATGGATGGCAAGCGAGCAAGGCAAGTGGAGCCGGCCCCTGATTGAAG
>DATLCW010000155.1:0-10767 GCA_035526195.1 Bryobacteraceae bacterium | reverse complement strand
AGCGCTCCGCCTTGCCGCAGCTTTCCAAAGTTGAGATTGTCCACGTCCATGACCGGTGATCTCATATTAACGCGGTTGAAAGCGTTGAACAGTTCGGCACGGAATTGTATCCGGACCTGCTCGCGAATCGGGAAAATTCTTCCTATCATGAAGTCATTGTCGGCATATCCGGGTCCTCGGATGATGCCACGCCCAGCCGTTCCGCGAGTTCCAAGGGCTGTCGACTGGAAAGCCTTTTGATTGAAGTAGCCGGTATTAATCTTCTGGTCTCTCGTCAGATTGTCCAGTTTCCAACTGACGCCGGGGACGACGTCCGCCCGGTCAATGCTGCTGTAGCCGGGCGACAGCGAGTTACCCAGGGAGGACACAGGCGTGAAGGGATTCCCGCTCCTCAAGAAAAGGATCCCGGAGATCTGCCAATTGCTCGCAACAGCCCGAACGGCGGTATTTCCCCTCGTCAACTTGGGGAGATCCCAGACCAGCGAAGAGTTTACAACGTGGGTGCGGTCGAATTCCGCCAGCCCACGATTGAACCAGGGACCGCGTGGATCCTGGTTACCAAATGCGCCTGACCAGCCAATATCGTTGGAGCCGGTATCGATGGCCTTGGACAAAGTATAGTTCGCCACGAACGTCAGCCCGTTGGAGTAGCGCTTCTCGCCGGTGATCTGCAGAGAGTGATAGTAGGAATCGGCAATCCCAGTACTGATATTGATCGCTTGGAATTTCGGATCCGGCCGGCGATCCTGCCGGTTTGCCAGGCTGGATGCACCGGGTATGTACTGAGGCAAATTCTGCTCGTAGCCGCCGATCAGATGAGTGCCCCGGCTGGCGACGTAGGCGCCACGCAGCAGCACATTCCCACCCATGTTCCGTTCGACTGTCAGACTCCAATTCCAGGTGTTGGGGTTCTTGGTATAGGGGTCATAGGCCCACTGGGACGGGAACGGGAGATCAACAGCTACATCCTTGGCGGGGACACCTATGGGAATTCCCACCTTGCCGTTGAAAGGCGCGGTCAGCCACGGATTTTTTATGCTCACCGGATTGACGATCGAGATACCGCCAGAAGGGTACGGCGGCGCAGCACTTCCGGCACCCCCCAGAGCGAAACCGCCGGCCTGCATCTGGCCGAAGTATCCACCGATGCCGCCTCGGATGGCCCACTTGCCGTCGCCCTTCGGATCAAGCGCGAATCCAAATCTGGGAGCAAACTGATTCAGCCTTGCGAAGGCGTTCGCGTTCGGCGTCCCCGGATCCCCCCAGTACAGGATTCCCGGGGGAGCATTGGTATACCGCTGCGACTGCCGGCCGGGGAAGATCCACGACATCCAGCGCGTGCCATCGGAGCGGATTGCGTCGCGAGAGTGAGTACCTGGATCCCAGCGAACGCCCAGATTCAAGGTCAGCTTGCGAGTAACGCGAAAGTTGTCGTTAATGTAAAGGCCCGCCAGAACCCGATAGCTCTTGGCTAGCGTGATCGGTCCGAAGTTGCCGGCTGTGTAAGTCGAGGCCAAGCCCATAACGGCGTCGGCGGCGGCGATTCCGGTAAAAGCGTTGGTAAACGAGAAGCCGCCGCCGCTTTGAAGGGCCGGCTCATTCGGGTTCGCGTTCCAGTGCTTCGAATAGACTCCCCCGATCGAGACGTCATGTTTGTTCCGGACCCACTTCACCGCGGAGTTCACTTCCCACGAGTGGGTGTCCTTGGCGCTGCATCGATCCCAAATTCGGATTCCATCGCGGCCCGCCACGCTGAAATTCAGGTCTTGGCACTTGGGATCGTTCTTGATGTCAGAGCCGTGCGCGGACCACGAAGTCAGGAACGGGTGCGGCGTGAGCGCGAACGGATTCTTCAGGAAACCGAACCCGCCGGTGACCAGCAGCCCCGGCGAGACAGTCCACGTATCGGTGACGGCCCAGGATAGAGCTTTCGTCGTATTTCCGCCATCGTTGATACCGACGTTCCACAGGGCGTCCTTCGGATCGTTGAACGAAGCGCCGAACTTATTGCCGAAAATGTAGCGGCCCATGATGTTGTGTTTGCCCAGGATGGCGTCGCCGCGATTGACAATTTGCCATTGATTCGTCCCGGCCGGAATAAAGTGGGGGATCAGTGTTCCAAGAGCGGGAGAGTCCGGCGTGTGCTTGGCAAGAATGCTTCCCATGACGGGATCGAGACGGCTGCGGGGAATCAGGTTGCCGGCAAAGGGCAACCCCAAAGATCCGCACGCCGAGTTGGCTGTCTGCGGATCGAAAATCGTTCCGGTATCAACGGTCAGTAGGGATCCGTTGCATGCTGGCGAAGGCACTTGTCTCGTTCTGCCAGTCAGATGCTCGGAGAAGTCCCCGTCTTTCTCTCTCCTTGTCCAACTCTGGTGGAATGCAGGAGTACCTGGAAGACGAATCGGAGTGCTTTGATAGGAGTTCATCCAGAAAAATCTGTTCCTGCCGTCAATGATTTTGGGGATGTACAATGGACCACCCACCGCCCATCCGTATTGGTTTCGCTTGAGGCCATCGTTCTTGCCACGCGTATCGAAAGCATTCCGGGCGTTGAAATAGCCATTGCGTACGAACTCGAACAGAGAGCCGTGAAGTTGGTTGGTACCCTTCTTGGTGACCGCGCTCAACTGGCCGCCCGGATTGCCGCCCATCTCGGCCGAGTACTGCGATGTGTTTAACGTGAATTCTTCCACCGCGTCCGGGTTCGGGTAGATGTTGGCGACGCGCCGCTCCATGAACTGGTTGCCCATGCCATCGAGCAGGTAGGTATTGCTCTGGGTTCGATTCCCGTTGATCACCGCGGTAGTCGTGTCGAAACCAGAGGTGCCCGCATAGAACGACGTCGAGGCGTCGGTCACCGTGGCGCCCGCTACCAGCAGGGAAAGTTGAGTCACATCACGCCCGTTGAGGGGCAGTTCGACGACCCGCCGCTGATCCACGGTCTGGGACAATTGCGCGGTGTAGGTGTTGGTCAACTCACCTTTCGCCGACACTTCCACCGACGTTGCCACGGATCCGATCTCCAACTGAAAACTCTTGCGAACCGTTTCGTTGGTCCGAATCACGATTCCAGTCGCTTTGGAGGCATTGAACCCCTGCTTGGTAACCTGAATACTATAGCTGCCAAAAGGCAGTTGAGGGGCCACGTAGTTGCCTTCGTTGTTGGTCTTCACCACTCGCTCGGCATTCGTTCCCTCCGCCGTGATCTTGACTTCAGCGTCGGGTACGGGGGCGCCGCCCGGGTCCGTAACGGTTCCAAACAAGCTGGAACTCGCGGTCGCCTGCGCGAAAGTCGCGACAGGTACAGCGAACATTGCAGCAAAGATCACGAGCGAAAAACATTTACCCACTGGCATGGTCGATCACCCTTTCCAAAATCCCCCTACCAAGCGTGTCCCAAAGAATCCCAATCCTTGATTTAGTGTTACCTATCACATCATGTTCAATTGCTGAGAAATTCTATCACACCGGGGTGCAGGTGTCAAATGCTGTCAAGAGGTTGTGCTGTCAAGAGGTTGTCGAGATGTTTAAACGGCCGCAGAGCGCAGAAATTGGGCGGAGCTTTTCTACTGCTGCGCCGATCCCGAGGCCCGTAGTTCGTTGGCGATCGCCATTTCCTTCTTGGCTAATTCCGGCCGCTTTGTCTTGTGGTAAATGCGGGCGAGTTGGAAATGGGCCTCATAGTTTCGCGGCTCCATATCGATTACTCTCTTCAGCGTGTTCTCCGCTACGAAGTAGCGCTCCTGCTGGGTATACACATTGGCCAGCAGCAGGTAAGATCGCGTAGACTGCAAGTTCAGCCAAATGGCCCGCTGGAGCGGCGCCACGGCCTCATCGAACTTTCCCAACCGGATGTAGGCGTCTCCCAGGTAGTGCCAGGCGTTCGCGTGTCCGGGGTTGGTTTCCAACTCTTTCAGCATTTGCTTGGCGCATTCTTCAAACCGGCCCCTGGTCAGGGCGATGAGCCCAAGTTTGTAGCTGATCAACGGCAGATCCGGCCGTATCTTCAACGCCTCAAGAATCATTGCCTCGGAGTCGTCCACGTACTTCTCCTGGCTCATCAGGTCGGCCGCCAGAATGTAAGCCGGTGGACTGTCCGGTGGCAAGCCGAAGATCCGGGCGAAGGTGCGGCGTGCGTTGGTGCGGTCATGGGTGGCCAGATAGGCCATCGCCAGCGTGTACTGGAAATCGGTGTTGTCCGTACTCCAGGCAGATGCCATTTCGAGCAGCGGCAGCGCATCCTGGGCGCGGTTGCTGAAGTAATAGGCCATGGCCAGAATCTCCACGGTCTGCCGCCAGGCGGGCGAGTTCTCGGGCTCCAGCCGGAATGCCATCGACAGGTGACGGATGGCGTTGGGAAAATCGGGTTTCTGATAGTAGGCGAGCCCCAGTCCGTGCTGGGCTTCGGCCAGTTTCGGGTCTTTGGCGACCCATGGTCCGAGCAGTCGAATCACGCCATCCTGGTCGCCGTTGGCAAACAACTGCTCGGCTCGGGCGAGAGCCTGGACGTAAACGGATTCTGATGGATTTTGGGCCGGCGCGGTTCGGGAAAACAGCGTAAGAAATGCGACCGTCCAGGCAACGCTGCGCATGTGTCTGACTCAAGGCTCCTGACCCCAGAACTAATAGTACATGGTGTAAAGTGGGCAGATTGTGCCATGGCCAGTCTAGCGCATTCCCGGCGTTCCTTCCTTCACCTTCTCGGCGCGGCTGGCCTTTGCCGGCAAGGCGTCGCAGCCGTTCCCTTTTTCGAAGAAGTTCCAGCCGCGGCCAGCAGGGTGCTGTGGATCCACGACAATGCGATGTCGCCCGAGCGGTATCTCCCGGAAACTATGGGGCCCGGGTGTGCGTTTCTGGACTACGACAACGACGGCTGGATGGATATCTACCTGGTGAACTCAGGGCCATGCGACTTCTACAAGCCGAAGAAGCCGGCCCGCAATGCGCTCTACCGTAACAATCGCGATGGCACTTTCACTGACGTCACCCAACAGGCTGGCGTTGCCGGCGCCGGGTTTGGTATGGGCGTGGCCGCGGGCGACTACGACAACGACGGCAATGTGGACCTTTTCGTCAGCGGCTACAAACGGTCCATCCTCTATAGGAACAACGGCAATGGCACGTTTTCCGATGTCACTGCTAAAGCTGGACTCGCCCTGCCGGGCTGGACCACGAGCGCAGTCTGGTTTGACTTTGACAACGACGGACGTCTCGACCTGTTTGTGTGCAGTTTCGTCGAGTTCGGTCTCGACAAGCACGTCTACTGCGGCGACAACAAGCTGGGGCGGCGCTACTACTGCATCCCGAAGGTGTTTCGGCCCACCGCCTCCTTCCTCTTTCACAACAACGGAGACGGCACCTTCACCAAGGTTAGCGCGGGAACGGAAATCGAGAAGGCACTGGGAAAAGCCCTTGGCGTGGTGGCTACGGACGTCAACAACGACGGACGCCTGGACCTATTTGTCGCCAACGACACCGTGCAGAACTTTCTCTTCCTGAATCGGGGCGGCGGCCGGTGGGAGGAGGCATCCCTCAGCGCGGAAGTAGCCTACAGCCTGGACGGCAAGGCGCGCTCGGGGATGGGGGTCGACGCCGCCGACGTGGACGGCGATGGCTGGCAGGACCTCTTTGTCGCGAACATAGACCGGGAGATGTTCTCTCTTTACCGCAACAACAAAGACGAGACCTTTTCCGATGAGGCGCAGGCTCACGGTGTCGCCCAAGCAACGCGCATGTTGAGTGGTTGGGGGCTCAAGTTCTTCGACTACGACAATGACGGAGCCGTTGATCTGATTTTGGCAAACGGTCACCCGGACGACATGATCGAAATGTATAGCTCGCAGGTGAAGTACCGCGAGCCACTGCTGCTGTTTCATCAGGAGGCGGGCAAGTTGCGCAACGTCAGCGGAGAAGCCGGTTCGGCATTCACGAAGCCGTTGTCGGCCCGTGGACTCGCCGTTGGCGACTTCAATAATGATGGCAGGCTTGACGTGCTGATCGGGGTGAATGGAGCGGCCCCGATCCTGCTTAAGAATCGAACCGGCGGCGGGAACGGCTGGGCGGGGCTCCAACTCCGTGGCGTGAATTGCAACCGCGACGCCGTAGGAGCCCGGATCACCTGGATGGCCGGCGGCGTAAAGCGGTCGCGGCTGAAAAGCAAGGGCGGTAGTTATCTGTCCTCGCATGACCCTCGGGAAATTCTGGGCTTGGGGAAGGCGGACAAGGTGGACTGGGTGGAGATTCGCTGGCCGGCTCCGAGCCAGCGGGTGGAACGTTTCGCCGTTCCGGCGGGTCGCTATACAACAATAGTAGAGGGCGAAGGGACGATTGCGCCGTTCCCTGCCTTATGATACCTTTCAGAAAGCGATGCGAATAGCGTGGGTTTTTCTCCCTGGTGTTCTCCTCGCCACTCCTCCCGGCGAACCTGCCGATTTCTTCGAGACCAGGATTCGCCCACTGTTGGCCAACAAGTGCTTCGCTTGTCACACCGACGCAAAGCTCGGCGGGCTTCGTCTCGACTCGAGGGACGCAATTCTGCGGGGCGGTAAGAGCGGCCCGGCCATCGTTTCCGGAAAACCAGACGAAAGCCTGCTGATTCAGGCGGTTTCCCGCCGGCACGAACGCCTGAAGATGCCACCTACCGACCCGCTGGCGGAAGCCCAGGTGGCCGATCTTGCGGCCTGGGTGAAGATGGGCGCGGTCTGGCCCAGTGCACCGTCCACCGCCGCTCCAAAGGCCGGCGGCTATGTCATTGGCCCCGAGAAGCGCGCGTTCTGGTCTTTTCAGCCGGTCCGCAAGCCCGCAGTGCCGGCGGTCAGAAACACCGCTTGGGCGCGAGGTGCGATTGATCGGTTCGTTCTTGCCAAACTCGAACAGAAGGGGCTCGATCCCATCGGGGGGGCCGATAGAACCACACTGATCCGGAGAGCCACTTTCGACCTCACGGGGCTGCCCCCGGCACCCGAGGAAGTGGATGCCTTCGTCTCCGATCCGTCGCCGGCGGCGTTCGAGAAAGTCGTGAACCGTCTACTGGAATCGCCACGGTATGGCGAGCGCTGGGGACGCTACTGGCTCGACTTCGCCCGCTATGCCGATGGAGCACTCGGAGCAAGCAAGGATACCCCTTACGAGAACGCTTACCGTTATCGCAACTGGGTCATCTCGTCATTGAATCAGGACCTGCCGTACAACCGGATGCTCGAAGCGCAGATCGCCGCCGACCTGTTTGAAGCTGACAAGGACAAGTATCTTCCAGGGCTAGGCTTTCAGGCGCTCGGCGGCGACACGCACGAACGCCTGGACGTAACGACAAAGACCTTCCTGGGCCTGACCGTGGGATGCGCCCAATGCCACGATCACAAGTTCGACCCCATTCCGACGGCGGACTACTACTCTCTTTACGGCGTCCTGACGAGCACTGCCGACCACAAGATTCCGCTCGTCGCCGACAATGAGGTGCAGATCTATAGGAAAGCGAAGGAGCGCGTCGATCAACGGCAAGAGCAGCTTGACGACTTCGTCCGTCTGCGAAGCGTGGAACTGGGTGAGATGCTCGTACTCGACACCAGCCGCTATCTCACCGCAGCCTGGGACAAGTTGCATGGCAAGGAGCCCGCGATGGCAGGGCTTGAAGCCGAGATCCTGGACCGCTGGGTAACCTACCTCAAAAATCCGCAAAAGGATCATTCGAGCTTGAAGCCGTGGTACGACATGGTCGCGCGTGGACCTGGCGCCGTAACCCGCGAAGAGCTACAGGCGTTCGCGGACCGGTTCCAGCAGCAGGTAGTCGCGCTATTCGCCGAGAAGCATGAGATCGACGACCGGAACTACGTGAAGCTGGGCGGAGCCAAGGGCGCAAAAGATGAGCGAACCCGGCAGTACACGAATCTGGAGTCGCTGGAAATCGAAAAGTACTATCTTTGGCGCGACCTCGCCTCGGATCCGTTTCAACGCAACGGCGTTTTCTTCCCCGGGGGGATTTACTACTACGGCGTTACGAGCCGGATGCGCCGTGACTTCGAGGTCCGTGGAGTAGGCGTGCCGGAGGTCAAGGACATTGATCGATTCCTCAGTGGCCAGTGGAAGCGGCACCTGGACAGGCTGCGCGCCGAAGTGGAAGCGCTCACGAAGGCAATGCCGCCGGAATACCCTTTTCTGCACGGAGTGCGTGACTCCGATAAGCCGGCGAACGCCCGCATCCACATCCGGGGCGATGAGAAGAACCTTGGAGAAGAGGCGCCGAGACGGTTTCTTTCCGTGTTGGCCGAAGGCGCACCCAAGCCATTCACGCAGGGGAGCGGCAGGCTCGAATTGGCCAAGGCTATTACGGCCCATCCGCTGGCCGCCCGCGTGATGGCCAACCGCGTCTGGCTGGGTCACTTTGGTCAAGGCATCGTTCGCAGTCCGAGTAACTTCGGCCAGCTTGGCGAACGACCTTCGCACCCCGAGCTTCTCGAATATCTATCGGCGCGCCTCATAGAGAGCGGATGGTCTCTGAAGGCGCTGCATCGAGAGATCATGCTGTCGGCGGCCTACGCCTTGAGCACGAAATATTCGGAACAACACAGCGCCGTCGATCCCGAGAACCGGCTCTTCTGGCGGGCGAATTTGAGCCCGCGTCTCGACGCCGAGTCGCTTCGCGACTCCATGCTCTTTGTCGCCGGCAGGCTGTCGTTGGAAAGCGGCGGTCCGCCGCTGCCTCTCGACGACGCCAATACACGCCGCACCATATACGGTTATGTCGGACGCACCACCCTCGACCCCATGCTGTCGTTATTTGATTTTCCGAATCCCAATAACACGAGCGAGCAGCGGAGCGTCACGCTCGGTCCCATGCAGCGCCTCTACTTCATGAACAATGAGTTCGTCGCGCGCCAAGCGGATGCCTTCGCCGAGCGGATTAAACGGCTTAGCCAAAACGATGAAGAACGAATTCACATGGCCTACCGGCTCGCCTTCGGCCGAAGCCCGAGCCGTGACGAGACTCAAATGAGTAAGGATTTCCTGCGCGCCAGCGGCGGTGCATGGCCTCAGTTCAGCCAAGCCCTGTTGACGTCGGCTGAATTTTCGTCCGTAAACTAAGGTAGGAGCAGCATGATGACTCGACGCGATACTTTGCGATGGCTGGGCAACGGATTCGGAACCGTAGCTCTGGCGGATGCTCTGACGGGAGCCACCGCCCGCGACGCCGGCCTCCCGGCGCCTCATTTCACGCCGAAGGCAAAGCGGGTGATCTTCCTGTTTCTGAACGGTGGCATGTCTCAGGTTGATACGTTCGACCCAAAACCGGTGCTTGACAAGCGTCACGGCGAACCAATGCCTGGTCCCAAGATCGTAACCGACCGCGCTTCCGGCAATCTCATGCGCTCGCCGTTCAAGTTCAAACGCCACGGCAAGAGTGGGCTGGAGGTGAGCGAGATCTTTCCCAAGGTGGCTGAGCGAATCGACGACATCTGTGTAATCCGCTCCTGCTGGTCCGATAACGGGAACCACGGTCCTTCGCTGTTGATGATGAACTGCGGCCACACATTGCCGGGGCGCCCGTCGATGGGTTCGTGGCTCACTTATGGGCTGGGGTCGGAAAACCGCAACTTACCCGGATTCGTCGTTCTCTGCCCGGGCTATCCGGTTCTCGGCCCGCAATTATGGAGTTCCGCATTTCTGCCGGCAAGCCGTCAGGGCGCCTATATCCCCAGCGGCGAACACGAACCGGAGAAATTGGTTCGGAACATCCGCAACCAGCGCCACACTCAGGCGGAGCAGGAACGCCAGTTGGCCCTGATCGGCAAAATGAACCAGTCCTACCTGCAACGGATCGGGCATCAGCCGCAACTGGAGTCCAGCATCGCGTCGATGGAAGTCGCATTTCGCATGCAGACGGAAGCCCCCGCGATCTTTGACATCAGCAAAGAATCCGAGGCGACACGCGGCCGCTACGGCGACCACGATTTTGGCCGGGGCTGCCTGATGGCCCTGCGCCTGGCCGAGCGGGGCGTTCGCATGGTGCAGGTCTACTTCGGAAACTTCCAACCGTGGGACAGCCATGACGACATCCGGGTTCATGCCGAGTTGGCCGGGCAGGCAGACGGACCGATCGCCAGCCTGATCGACGACTTGAAGTCGCGGGGATTGTTTGAAGACACTCTGCTCATCGTCGGCAGCGAGTTCGGCCGTACACCGATGATCCAGAACAGCGGCCTGGAACGAGTCTGCAACGGCCGCGACCACAACGTGCACGGATATACCACGCTGCTGGCCGGCGGAGGCGTGAAGGGCGGGATGTCCTACGGCGCCACCGATGAGTTCGGGTTCAAAGCCGAGGTGGACCGCGTCCACGTGCATGATCTTCACGCAACGATTTTGCACTTGATGGGCCTCGATCATACGCGGCTCACCTATCGGTACAGCGGCCGTGACTACCGGTTGACCGATGTCTCGGGGACGGTGATCAAACCGATACTTGCCTGAGAACTTTGCATGCTGCTGAGTGTTGCCATTGCCCTCGCGCTCTGCGCTCAATTGGCAGCGCCCGGCGAGAATCTGCGCGTCGCGGCCCAAGCCATGGAATCTCGCGATTATCCAACGGCGGTACGCCATTTTCGAGCGGCCTTGAAAACCGATCCCAGGAACACGAAGATTCTCAGTTCTCTCGGGCTCTGTCTGGCTGGTGCCGGCAGCTTCACCGAAGCGGCGGAACAGTTCCAGACGCTCGCCAGACTGGAGCCTGGAATCGCGGCGCATCATTACAATCTAGGTTTGGCGCTA
>DATLCW010000148.1:0-7860 GCA_035526195.1 Bryobacteraceae bacterium | reverse complement strand
GGACATTAACTTCGTTGCTCCTGGAATGGGAAGCGTCCAACCGGGATCGCTCCACCAGACGGTAAGGGTTCCGGCTCCGGAACTGACAATACTAAGGGAATGGAGGTCCATCAGCGCTCCGGTACCATTCGTAGCTGGTTTTGTAGAGCCGACGACAATGTTGGTGGTGAATACCGAACCGACTGAACCAATGAATGTAGCGAGGCCGTCATTATCGGTATCGAGGACGGTAACTGTCGGCCCACCTGAAGCAGATAGTTGCAGTTGAGCTGTGGCGAAAGCGCCACTTGCGCCCGCCATTATTAAAGCACAGGCCAAGCCAGTCTGAGCCAGTGTAGTCCCAAAAACACCCATGATAAATCGTTTCCTCCGGTACCTTCTTTAGAGCATGCGGTCTGCCAACCAAGCGCGCCAATGGAATGAATAGCCTACATTGATCCCATGGCACGGTTCCCTATTACTCAATCCCGAATTTCTGTATTTCACAAGACAATTTGTCACTTTCCGGCGCCAAGGGTTCGAACGAGATCGCGAGCCCGCTTTGCCTCCGGTACGCTCGGATCGAAGCGCAACGCCGCATCGAGTGTGGCGTAGGCATTCCTGGAATCACCGGCTTTGGCGTACGCCATTGCAAGATGGTATTTCCACCGCACATCGCCCTCCTGCGAGGCTGCCGATTTCAAGTGCGTTACGGCTGGGCCATAGAGTCCTTTGTTGTACAGCACCCAGCCCAAAGTGTCCTGGGTGCCAGGGTCCGCCGGCCTCAATTCGAGTGCTTTCTGGGCGTATTTGAGCGCCTCGTCGGGCTTGCCGGCGTGTTCCACCAGGAAGTAGCTGATATTATTAAGCGCCATGGTGTTATCAGGATCTGCCTCGATCACCGCCCGGTAATCCTGAATCGCCGCCTGGTGATTGCCTTTGGACGCTTCCAGGTTTCCCTTCCACAGTCGTGCGGTGACATGGTTCGGATCAGCGGCAAGGGCGGCTTGGATAAACTTCAGCGCCTCCTGTATCTTCCCCTCGGAATGATTCAGACGCGACAGTTGCATGTCGGGATCGGCCAGACCGGGCCCGATTGCTTTGGCTGCTTCGAAGGCGGCGCGTGCGGCTTGCTTATCACCAGTCTCGAAGAGAACTTTACCGTAGAAGATTAGCACCACGGGACTCCTGGCATTCTTAGCCGCATACTCCCGGAGTTCCTTGACGGCCGCCTGCGGCTGCTTTTGCAGCAGGTAGCTTTTCACCAAGCTGCTTAGAATCGCGTCATCTTCCGGGCGCACCGTCAGAGCTTCTCGAAGCAGCTTTCTGGCGTGCTCAAAACGCCGTTCGGAGAGATTCAAGATCGCGCTCTGATGCAGGAAATCCGCGGTTCTGGCCAGCGTCAGACCAGCCTCTACCGATTGGCGCGCTTCGGAAATGTCGTTTGCCGCAAGTAAGGCCCAGTTCCTTTGTGCAATAAAGCCGGGCGCATTTTTCTGATACCGCGGCGCCGCATCCAGTGTGGCCAGCGCCGAGCGGGCATCTTTGCGTCGAACCAGAAGGTGAGCGAGTTCCAAGCGCGCGGCCAAAAACTCGGGACGAAGTCTCAATGCCTCGGTGAGTGCCTGACGCCGCATCAACGGCTGGCGCTTCTTTTCGTAGAGCCTGGCTTTCAGATAGTGCGCGTCTGAAGAGTCGGGCTTGAAACGCATCACGCCAGCCAGATCCTGTTCCGCTTCGCGGAACCGTCCCAAATTCATATAGAACCGGCTGCGCTCCAGCAGGGCATCGGAATCGCGCGGATTTTTACTGACCACTTGCGCGAGCAGGCTCTCGGCCTCCGGCTCACGGTTGGCGTTTACCAGGGCAGTAACAAGCTGACCGCGAGCTTCCCGGTCATCGGGTTTTTCGCTCCGTATTCTCTTGAATTCAGTGATCGCCGCGTCAACTTTTCCAATCTGTAGCAGGAACGCGCCATATAGGAACCGGTATGGCTTTTCCCGCAGTTCCGAAATGCGTTTAAAGCACCCTTCCGCCTCGGCGGATTGCCCATTTCTAATGTGCAGCGCAGCCAGATAAAATAAAGCGCGAGCGCACTTAGGATCCACTATGAGCGCCCGCCGCAGCTCTTTTGCCGCCTGTTCCCTGCGGCCCGTTATCGCGTAAAAAGCTCCGAGCGCCGCGATTGCGTCGCCAGAGGCAGGTGTTTGAGCGGCAGTTTCCTTGAGGATGTTTTCGGCACTGTTGGTGTCGCCTTTCGCCATTTGAATTTGGGCGAGGGCAATAGAGGACGACAGGTTCGACGGGAATTGTAGAAAAGCCTGGCGCAAATGCGCTTCCGCATCCTCGGGGCGGGCCAACTTCCATTCGGTCAACGCCAAAGTGGTCAAAACGGAGGGATCTTCCGTCTGCTGCTCAAGTAAGCCGGTCAATCTTCTGTGTGCGTCCTCTACCAGCGGCCGGTCGGTTGTCGACGCCATTAATTGAGCCAGCTTCAGTTGAGCTCCCTCATGCTGCGTGTCCAATTCCAGTGCCTTCCGGAACGCTTGAGCCGCCATACCCCAGTTTTCCAAGGCGGAAGCCGCCAGCCCAATCTGGTAATAAACCTCCGGATCCCTTGGAGAGGATTGAGCAGCATTCCTGAATTCCAGCAATGCCTTGCCGTACTCTTTCCGTTGCAGTAACGTTTTGCCAATCGCGAGAAACCTGGCTTTTCGGACCTCGGGCGAACCGGCGCAGCCCATAAAAACCAGGCAGATCGCATAAAGGAGTACACAAACGCTTCGAGCTTTCCGCATTGTTTGCAAGTATGGCAATTCTAGTGCCAACAATTTTTTGCTTCATTCCCATAGCGGATTGGCCGCGTCCTATCCGAATTTCCGTAATGGAAGGAATATTTCCCAGTTTTGGGCAACGCGCAAAGGGTTAGTCCACTGTGTTCGCGGAGTGGCCTGTGGCGTGCAACAAGTTTTTGGCAATCCCGATGGCAACAACTTCCACGGCCGTCCGTAGCTCAAGCTCGCCTCGCGCGCAGAGCCGCTTGCTGCCGTTTTTCAAAGGCGGCGTACTCATCGCTTTAGGAGTTGTGATTTTCCGGGCGGTGTTACTCGATCTGGCACACGACTGGTGGACAGAGGATTCCCTGTCTTATGGTCTTCTCGTACCGCCGTTGGCGATCTATATCGCCTGGCTCCGCCGGGGGCAAATTGCCGCGCATCCCAGGACCGAAGATGCGCGGGGCCTGAGCTTAATCGCGCTCGGCGGATTGATGCTGATCACGGGCAAGCTGGGAGCAGAGTTCTTTCTGAGCCGTCTTTCTTTCGTCGTCGTCCTCACGGGAGTGATCTGGACATTTTGGGGGAAAGAGCGGCTGAGGCTGCTCGGCTTTCCGCTGGTGGTGCTGGCGACGATGGTTCCTCTGCCGAACCTGGTGTACAACGCCATCGGCATTCCGCTACAACTCTTCGCTTCCACGATGGCGACGCGGATCATCCAGGCGGCGGGGGGAAGCGTTTTTCAAGATGGCAATATCATTCAACTCCCGAATATCTCCCTGGGTGTGGTGGAAGCATGCAGCGGGCTGCGATCGCTTCCGGCGGTTTGCATTGGATCGTTGCTGGTCGGGTTTCTGCGATTGAAAAGAATCCGGACGCGCGTGCTCCTGTTTGTGCTGGCGGTCCCGCTGGCGATTCTGGTAAATTCCCTGCGCGTGACGGGGACGGCGTTTCTCGCCACTTACAAGGAAGAATTCGCGCTTGGGTTCTACCATTCCTTTTCCGGATGGCTGGTATTTATGGCTTGTTTCGGCGTGCTGACCTTGCTTGCGCGCTTTCTGCACTGGTCCTTGGAGAAACGCTCCGTTGCGGTGCGGCCATGAGAGGATTGTCGTGGCGGTTCTGGGCCGCGGTGGCGTTACTGGCGGGGACACTCGCCGGATCCAAGGCGGGCGCGAGCCGGCAGCCGGATGCCTTGGAGCATTCTCTGGACGCATTGCCATTGGTTATGGATGGCTGGACGGGCACGGATCTGCCGCGATTGACGGAAAAGGTTGAGGCGAGACTGGCGGCCACGCAATACCTCTCCCGCGTTTACCGGAAGAATGGCCGGGAGATGACATTGCTCGTTTCCTATTATTCCGAACAAAAGGCTGGGGAGTCGATGCACAGCCCGCAGGCGTGTCTGCCCGGCGCCGGTTGGGAGCCGTGGAAACATTCCATCGTACAGGTTCCCGTGGAGGGTAGGAATGTGTCCGCCAACCTGTATTCGGTGCAGAAGCAGTCCCAACGGATGCAAGTTTTGTATTGGTATCAATCGCGGAAGCGTATCCTGGCGAGCGAGTACTCGGGCAAAGTGATGCTGCTTTGGGATTCGATCCAGGGAAGCCGGACGGGAGGCTCTCTGGTGCGTTTGATGATGCCGGACACCCCGGACAGCGTGGAAAAACAAGTGCAGTTCGCGAGCAAGCTGATTCCCGCTATGCAGCAGTGTCTGGGCCGGTGAGTTTCGCGGTCTGGGACGCCGTTTTGTCTCTTCCGTAGCAAAACTTTCGCATTCTGTGCAAGTTTACTTCACAGGTACCGGCGGCGGGCGGCTGCAAATCGAGCAAAACAGAAACCTCGATGTTGGCAGGCCGCATGCATTGCGTGTTTGATTCCCAACCAGCGGCTTTCAAGAACCATGATCCCTTTTTTCTTTGGCAATAGCGGACCTTTGAAAACACTCGATAGAACAGCGCCTGGCATCGCCCGTTCGGAACGTCCGGTGCTCATTGAGGGAGAAAGCGGGACGGGAAAAGACACCCTGGCGGCTCATCTCGATACCTTGCGCAGCCAGGAAGGTCTGTTACGGATCTATTGCGCCGTGCCGGAAGCATCTAATGCGGGCGACGGAGCAGCACGCTGGATGAGGGGAGCCCTGGGAAAAGGCGCCGCAACCGTATTGTTGAAACATGTGCACCTGTTGGGAGCGGAACATCAACGGCATCTCCTGTTTGCCGTGCGCTCAAGTCTGGATTCCGGTTCCGCGGTGAAATGGCTGGCGAGCACGAACGAACCTCTGGAGGCGCGGGTAGCCCGTAAGGAGTTTTCCGCTGAATTGTTTCATGAACTCACAGCCCATAGAATCGCACTACCGCCTCTGCGGGAGCGGAAATCCGACATCGCACCGCTGTTTCACGCCATGGTGCGGCGCGCCGGGAAGGAATGCAAAGTAGATTCACGGCTGGAGGACGCGCTTGGCGCCTACTGCTGGCCTGGGAATCTTCGGGAACTCGAAAACTTCGCCAGCGGATTCGCCTTCCATGACGATATTGAACTGCTGCTGGAAGATCTTGCGACGCGCAGCGGGTTCGTATTGCCGGGAACGCAGATTCCTTCTCAACCGTTCTCGCTTCGAGAAGAGGTGCGCAAGGTGGCGCGGCGGGCGGAATCGGAAATTATCCTGAAAATGCTCGATCAGCATCGCTGGAATCGCCGTAACACGGCGCGGACACTGAAGATCAGCTACCGGGCGCTGCTGTACAAAATGAGGCACCTCGATTTGCGGGCGCAGGCGGTGGAAGGATGGGATGGATGAGCGGAACCATTTTACTGATCGCGGCGCTGGTGACCCTATTCCTGGGATCGGCCCTGGCGGAATCACCGCTTTCCCCTTTACTTCCGCTGGTCAGCGCTCTTGGCCGCGAGCAGAGCGGCTGGCGGTTCTACAACGCCTCCGCCTCATTTGGGTACTCCACCATTGCGTTGCCTTTGAACAGTGCGTTGCCGGCATTCGCCTTAGAGCGGCTCCAGAGTGATTACGACGGAACGGCGACGGCTTCGATGGGATATGCCTTTTCCGGGGAGAACACCCGGGTATCGCTACTGTATTCCCCTTCTTATGTCCGGCGGGTGCGCTTCAGTGAACTGAAAGCATTTAACCAGTCCCTCGGTTTCTCTGTCTCGCGGCAAATCGTTCCCCGCTGGACTGCGGCGCTGTCGGCGCAGGCCGCGGATTCTACTCTCGATCAGATTCTGTTCACTCCGGCCATTCTCAGCCTGTCAACCAATCCGGCCGCGAATCTCGATGACCTTGCTTCGGCGGCGCGGCTGGGGCAGTACAGCAGCGACCAACTCGCATCCATTCTGACCGGTGCACCTTACGTGGAGACGCCGGCACGGAGTCTTGTCTATGGCGCCAGTTTTCTGAGCCTGAGTGTGTCCCCCAGCCTGACCTATAAACACACCCCCCGTCTCAGTTTTCAGTTTGCCGGCGGATTCAACAGGTCGCAGACCCGCAACTCGGATTCGAAGGATCTGAACGGAACGGTGAATTACCTCATTCCGCGGACCACCAGCGAGAATGTATCGGCCGAGATGAATTACTCCTTGTCGCCGCGTACGCAGATCGGTGTGAGGGGCAATTCAAACCGCCTGGAATCCTCCTTTGCCCGGTATTACGTCACCACATCCACTTTCAACGTCAATCACAAACTCACTCCACACTGGTTCGCCAACCTACAGGGAGGGGTAGGCGTGTACTCGCCGATCGCGGATCCTCTATTCGCGCGGAGAACGGCCGCCCCCGCCGGGTACATGTTGCAAATGAATGCCGGATACACGCAGCACAGTCACAGCCTGATGGGCGGTTACAGCAGAGTGGTTGGGGATTCCTATGGATTCGGCTCGGTCTGGAGCGATATGACCAGCGCTTCCTGGCAATGGCGGGCGCCGGGACGGCCGTGGATGCTGCACGGCAGCGGCGGTATGCAGCGCATGTTCGGCGGCGCGGTGGGGAACGTTCGCTACTGGTATGCGAATTCGGGCGTGGGACAATCCCTTACGCGGGAGCTCACCCTCAACTTTCTGTTTTCGTACGTGGACCGGCCGGCGGATTCCTCGAGCTTTTCTTCGCTGAGCCTGCAGAGCCTTACGGGCTTCAGCGCGCGTGTCGCACTGGTCTTCAGCCCCCATGGCCGCGGACCGCAAATCGGTAATTCGGGGGCGGGCGCGAGGCCATGATTCGTGTGTTCAGCCAATACGTGTCGGTGAAGTGCATCGGTCTGATGCTCTGGGATGCGTTATTGGTCATTGTCTGCCTGATCGCGGCGGTGAAAATCCGTTTTTTCGAAAGCCCGGCGGAGTTTGCGGCTCACACGATGCTGCCGGACTTTGCGGCCCAAGTCCTGGTGGCCGTGATGAGCTATATGGTTTGCTTTTATTTCAACGAGATGTATGACCCGCACGTGATCCGTGCTCCGGAAAAGCACCCGTACCGGCTGTGCGAATCCCTGGGAGCTGCCTGTATTCTGCTGGGCCTGTTATACTTCCTCATTCCCACGGTTCTCATCAGCCGGGGGGTTTTTCTTATCAGCCTGACGCTGCTCGCCACGGCGATTTCTCTGTCGCGCGCCACTTTCCGGATGGTCTGGCTCGAGTCCGCGAGCAGGCGCCCCGTCCTCATTTTGGGGACCGGGCCTTTGGCGATGACGGTAGCGCGGGAGATGACTACGCGGGATGATCTTAACTTCGAGGTCGCCGGCCTGGTGAGTACGAGCAATACAAAATCCGATATTCTGCCGGCTTCCCTGTTCGGCCATCCCATCCTGGGCTCGTCGGATTCGCTCGCCGGCATCGCCGCCAGACACAGGATCACGCGCATTGTTGTCGCTTGCGAGGACCGCCGGAACAGCCTTCCGGTGTTAGCGCTGATGAGTCTTCGCGTGCGCGGCGTGATCGTGGAGGAAGCTCATGCGGCGTTGGCGGCACTCACGGGGCGGGTTTGGCTGGATATTGTTCGTCCAAGCTGGTTTGTGTACTCGGGAGGATTCCGCCGCTCCCGGCTCCACGCGATCGTAAAGCGAATGGTGGACATCGCCGCGGGGCTGCTGGGACTGCTGCTGGC
>DATLCW010000098.1:0-44369 GCA_035526195.1 Bryobacteraceae bacterium | reverse complement strand
AGGGAAAGGGTCATGGAGACGATGGTGAAGCCGATTTCCTTGGAACCGATCAGCGCCGCAATCATGGGGGGCTCGCCCATTTCCAGGTGGCGGACGATGTTTTCGAGCATGACGATGGCGTCATCGACCACGAAGCCGATGGCAAGGATCAGGGCCATCATGGACAGGTTGTCCAGGCTGTAGTCGAGGAGATACATGACGGCAAACGTTCCCACGATTGAGAACGGGAGGGCGAGACTGGGGATGACAGTAGCCGATATGTTTCTCAGGAAGATGAAGATGACGCCGACGATGAGGCCGAGCGTGAGCAGCATGGTGAACTTGACGTCGCCGAAGGATTCGCGGATGGTATCGGAACGGTCATAGAGAATGCCGACGTTCACCGAGGGCGGCATCTCCGACTTGATTAAGGGGAGGAGGCGCTTGATGCCTTCGGTGACCTCAATGGTGTTGGTGCCTGGTTGGCGCTGGATGCCGAGGACAATGCCGCGCCGGGCGCCCTCCTCGTTGTAGTACCAGGAGGCGGTCTTGTCGTCTTCGACGTAGTCTTTGACCGTGCCGAGTTCTTCGAGACGGACGGCGGAACCGTTGCGGTAAGACACGACCATGGACTGGTACGCCTTGGCGGAGGTCAACTGGCCGCTCGTCATCAAGGTGAAGGCGCGTTTGGGTCCGTTGATCGTGCCGGTGGGCAGATTGACGTTCCAGTTTTTGAGCGCCGCCTCGACTTCATTGAGACCGATGCGCCGGGTCGCCAGGGCATAGGGATCCATCTGAATGCGCACCGCATATTTCTGGGAGCCGAGCACCTGTACCTGCGCGACGCCGGTCACCATGGAGAGGCGCTGGGCGATGCGGGTTTGGGCGTATTCATCGAGGGTCCAAAGGGGCAGGGCATCGGAGGTTACGGCGAGGTAGATCACCGGCTGATCGGCGGGATTCACTTTGGTGAAAGTGGGCGGCGTTGGCATGCCGGGAGGGAGAAGGCGGCCGGCCTGGGTGATGGCAGCCTGGACATCCACGGCGGCTCCATCCAGGCTGCGGCTGAGATCAAACTCCAGGGTGATCTGCGTCGAGCCGAGGGAGTTGGTGGAGGTCATGGACTCAAGGCCGGCGATCATGGAGAACTGATTTTCCATGGGCGTGGCGACGGCGGCGGCCATGGTCTCCGGACTGGCTCCGGGAAGGGCGGCAGTGACCAGCAGGGTAGGGAGATCGACGTTGGGCAGATCGCTGACCGGCAATTCGCGGTAGGCGACCGTGCCGAACAGAGCGATGGCCAACATCATCAGGCTGGTAGCGATGGGCCGCTCAATAAAGGTGGATGAGATGTTCATCGAGGACTCAGGGTTTGACGCTCGCGGGTCGAGGCGGGGGTGTCGTTCTCTGCCAGCGGCTCTTCCAAGCTTTCCATTTCAAGACGACGGCGGCGAGATAGGTGTAGACAACCGGAGTGAGATAGAGAGTGATCAACTGCGAGAAGATCAAACCGCCGATGACGGTAAGTCCGAGGGGACGCCGCGCCTCGCCGCCGGCTCCAAAACCGATGGCCATGGGAACGGAACCAAGCAGGGCGGCCATGGTGGTCATCATGATGGGGCGGAAGCGAACGATGCAACCTTCGTAGATGGCTTCACTGGGACTTTTGTTTTCGGTACGCTCGACCTGCAGGGCGAAGTCGACCTGCATGATTGCATTCTTTTTCACGAGACCGATGAGCATGACGAGTCCGACGAAGGCGTAGATGGAAAGCTCAACTTTGAAGAGAAGGAGGGTGAACAAGGCTCCGACGCCGGCGGAGGGGAGGCCGGAGAGGATGGTGATGGGGTGGACGTAGCTTTCATAGAGGACGCCGAGGACGATATAGACGACCATGACGGCCACGATCAGAAGGATGGTGAGGTTCTGGAGAGAGTTCTGAAATGCCTTAGCGGTGCCGGAGAAGCCTGTGGTGATGTTATCGGGGAGAACGCGCTGCGCCAGCTCCTCGACTTCCTCGACCGCTTCGCCGAGGGAGTAGCCGGCTTTGAGGTTGAAGCCGATGGTTACCGATGGAAGTTGTCCGGAGTGAGCGATACTTTGGGGTCCGGCGTCCTGCTTGATCCGGGTAACGGCGCTTAATGGGATGAGATTCCCATTGCGGGACTTCAGCTGCAGGTTGTTGATCATGTCGGCGTGGGTTTGAAATTCGGGCAGCAATTCGAGAAGTACTTTGAATTGGTTGGTGCTGCCATAAATGGTGGAGACCCAGTTCTGCCCGTAAGCGTTGTAGAGGGAGCTCTCAATCAACAAGGGGTCGAGTTGGAGCGCGGCTGCCTTGTCGCGATCGATCTGTATATTGATGCGGGGGTTGCGCATCTGGAGATCGGTGGTGACGTCCTGGATGGTGGTCAGCTTGACCAACTCCTTTTCGAGACGCGCCGCCTGAACGAATAACTCCCGGCTGTCCGGCCCTTGCAGGGTGTAATCGTAGGTCGACTTGGAGGGCCGCCCGCCGAGACGGATGGAAGGCGGCAGGGACATGACGACGCGTACTCCGGGGATGCCGGAGACCTTGGGCCGCAGCTGTTCGATGACCTGAGATGCGGTGAGCTTGCGTTGGGCACGGGGGACAAGCTGGGTATAGAGGCGGCCGGTGTTGGCGCTGCCGCCGTACATACTGCTGCCGCCGGCGCTGGTCATGAAGGATTCGAAGTTCGGATCCTGGATGATGATATCGGAGACCTGTTTCTGGAGGCGGGCCATTTCCGCGGAAGAGGTGCCCTGGGCCATTTCCGTATTGATATAGATGGAGTCGCCGTCGGCGTCGGGAATGAAGCCTTTGGGCACCTTTTCGTAGAGGTAGACGGTGGCGGCGATGACGCCGATGAATACGACTCCCATGACCGGCCGGTGGCGCAGCACCCAGCGCAGCGTAGCCCCGTAGAGGGCCAGCGTGGCGTCGAAGACACGTTCGGTAGAACGGAAGAACATGCCTTGTTTGCGAGTGGACGCCGGTTTGAGCAGACGGCTGCAGAGCATCGGAGTGAGGGTGACGGAGACGAAGCCCGAGATCAATACGGCTACGGCGATGGTGACGGCGAATTCGCGGAAGAGGCGCCCGAGGATGCCGCCCATGAAGAGAATAGGAATGAAGACGGCGGCGAGCGAGAGCGTCATGGAGACGATGGTGAACCAGATCTCGCGCGAGCCGGTGACCGCGGCCTGCATGGCGGATTCGCCGCGATCCATGTGCCGGACGATGTTCTCGAGCATCACGATAGCGTCGTCGACGACAAAGCAGATGGAAAGAATCAGCGCCATCATGGACAAGTTGTCGAGGCTGTAGTCGAGCAGATACATGACGGCGAGAGTGCCGAGAATCGAGAACGGCAGCGCCATGGTGGGAATGACGGTAGCGGAAGCGTTGCGTAGGAAAATGAAGATGACCCCGATCACCAGACCAAGGGTGATGGTCATGGTGAACTTCATGTCTTCGAAGGATTCGCGGATATTCTTGGAGCGGTCGCCGCGGATACTCAGGACCACGGCCGGCGGCAGTTGGGCGCGCAAAGTGGGGATGAGCGCCCGGATCTGATCATTGACGCTGATGACATTGCTGCCCGGCTGCTTCATCACCATCAGGTTGATTCCCGGGGTAGCCGATTCTTTGGTGTAGCTCATCGAGAAGGTGCGAAGATCCTCGACGGCATCGAGCACGTTGCCAAGATCGCCAAGATAGACGGGCCTTCCGTTGCGGGTGGTGACGACGAGCCTGCTGTAAGCAGCCGCATTCATGAGCTGGCCGTTAGCCTGGATACTGAAAGACTGATGAGGGCCGGAGAGAGTACCGGTGGGCAGGTTGACGTTCCAACCGCGAATCGCATTGGCCACTTCATTGATGCCAATGCCACGGGATGCCAATTCGTGGGGGCTCACCTGGACGTGAACAGAATATTTATACGAGCCCATCGAGCCGACCTGTGCGACGCCCGGGACTTGCGAAATACGCTGGGCAATGGTGGTCTGGGCGTACTCATCCAACATATGCAAGGGCAGGGTGGGCGAGGTGAGCGTGAGGTGCATGATCGGGCTGTCGGCGGGGTTGGACTTGCGGAACGAGGGCGGATTGGGCATGCCCGGCGGCAGCAGCGGCATGGCGGCGCTAATCGCCGTTTGGACGTCTACGGCGGCTCCGTCAATGTCGCGCGAAAGATCGAATGTGAGCGAAATCTGGGTGGATCCGAGGGAACTGGTGGACGTCATCGTGTCGATGCCGGCGATGGTGGTGAACTGCCGCTCAAGGGGGGTGGCGACGGCGGAGGCCATGGTGTTAGGGTCGGCTCCGGGAAGGCTGGCGGACACGCTGATGCTGGGGAAATCGACGGTGGGGAGATCACTAACGGGCAAGGCATAGTAGGCGACTACGCCGAAGAGGGCGATACCGGCCATCAGGAGCGTGGTTGCGATGGGCCGCCGGATGCAAGTCTCTGAGAGGTTCAAGGCGTGTTCCTTTGAAACCTAAGACGGACGTTTTTTCCTGGATGGAGCTCCGGCAGGATCGCGGACCTGCACCTTCATGCCGGGCGCAAGGCGCAGCTGGCCTTCGAGGATGACGGTTTCGCCAAGAGCCAATCCATCCTCGATGACCAGATCCTGATCCACCCGGGGGCCGGTGGCAATTCTGCGGCTCTCGACGCTACGGTCCGCTTTGACCACATAGACGTAGGGGCCATCCTGTCCGGCTTGCACCGCCTGATTAGGGACTACCAAGGCATTGGCGCGAGTAGAGAGGCGCAAAGTGACCCGCACGAACTGGCCGGGCCACAACTTCAGAGCGGTATTGGGGAAAGTTCCTTTGAGCTTGATGGTGCCGGTGGACATATCGACGTTATTGTCGACGAAGGTGAGGAGGCCGCCTTCCTGCACCGTCTCGTCATCCTGCGGCTTAGCGAAAACCGGCAGCTTGCCGACGGCCATGGCGCTTTTGATGGCGGGGAGCTGGGCTTCCGGGACGGCGAAGGTGACATAGATGGGCTGCACCTGGTTAATCATCACCATGTCCTGATTATTCGCGGTGACGAGGTTGCCCTGTTTGAGGAGCAGGTTTCCGGTGCGGCCGTTGATGGGAGAACGGATTTCGGTGTAGCTGAGACGGACTTCAGAGGTTTCCAGAGCAGCCTGGGTGGCTGCCATGTCGGCGCGAACGCTTTCGATGGCGGCGCGGTCGGCGGCAACGGTTTGCTTGAACACGTTGGCGTTGGTGGAAGTCTGATCAGCCTGCTCTTTGGAAATCAAGCCCTGCTCGAACAGCTTTACGGATCGAGCGCTTTGTGCTTCGGCGTATTGCAGTTGGGCGACATTCTTGGCCATATTGGCTTCGGCCTGCTTCAGTTGGGCGTCCTGCCGCCGCAGGTTGGCCTTCACCTGATTCATTTCCGCTTCGATGGGACGGCGGTCGATATGAAAGAGCACGTCGCCGGTTTTTACGTAATCGCCCTCCTGGAAGAAGACTTTGGTGAGTTCGCCGGTGGCCTGCGCGCGGACGGTAATGGTGGAATACGCCTCGACGTTTCCGATAACCTGGATCTCAATGGGCACTTCGCGAGTGCTCACCTTGGTAATCGTGACGGGCACGTCGCCGCCTCCCTTTTTGCCGCCCTTTGAGGCGCCTTCCGCGGGGGCGGATGCGCCTTTCCCGGTACAGCCTACGGCCAGGAGGGAAGCCAGAGATACCACGATGATGGTAACGATCTTCATGAGGAAAGCTTTGGAACTGAGCTTAACAAAGATGGCGCTAAAAGGGTTAGGTGTCAACTGCCAGGAGGGTCTATCCGCAGCTCCTAATGTAGAGGAGGCGTCTCCAGTACGTAAGAGGTTACGGCCGAGGGGTACAACCGGTAAATGAATGCTCACAGGTCCACTTGCGGCCTGTCCGGAGCGGCAGGAATCGCATCGGCTTTCGTGAGTATCGAAAGCCAGGCGAAGAATTCAGGTAAATGGAAGTTGAAGACGGGACATTCGAAGAGGGTGGTTGGTTCGTTCGTACGGGGAGAGGTATCTCGCGTGTTCCGAGTCTGTTTGGACCGTGGCTTGAGAAGGCGCAAGGGGGTGAGTATCGAGAGGATGATAGACAGCAGCCGGATTAACCAACTGGCGGCGGGTTCGGCATTTGCCGGTTCCGGATCGGGAGGAACGCGATCGGGTTTGGTGGGGGAGGTGAAATTTACGATGGGGGCATTGCGGTCCTTGCGCAGTTTGCGCAACTGGTTCATGGAATTGTTGTAGGAGCGCTGGTAGCGGACTTCATAGCGGCTGAGGGTGTCGAGGGTTGTGGGTGTGTTGGTGCGGATGGTAACCAGGCTATCGACGAGGCGCATGGCCGGGTGGTGGTAGGACCAGGCGGCTTCAAACGCTTTTTTCTGGTCGAACATTTCGGAGTCGAAGAGGGCGGTTTCCATGGCCCAGATGCGGCGGAGACGCCAGTAGGAGTTGACCATCTGGGTGACGAGGTGCTGTTCGGAGGTGGTGGCGGGCTGCCATTCCGTCTGGTAGCTGGTGAGGAGGGTGGTGTAGAGTTCCTCGGATTCATTGGAGAGGACGACGCATTTGGAGGCGAGCCCGTGGGTGATGCTGTTCTGGGAGGAACGCTGTTTGCCTTCGGGGGTGATGGGGCCTTGGGATTTCTTGCCATTTTCGCGGGCTATGTTTTGTTTATCTTTTAAATCGATCATATTAACTCCAGTGTTCCGCGGACGATCCGATCATACAATGGGGGTATGGCAGGGCAAGCTACAGGACGTAACTGGGGCTTGAAGATATGCTTTGAGTATCAATAGTTTAAAGATTTTTGAGATCGTGCGGAAGTCGTGTGACCACGTATTGAGGGGAAGGACTGACAAACGATTGTATTGCCTTTCGCGTGATAGCGAGGAGGGGCAAGTAAACTTTTCCACGGAGCCCGTCATTTGCACAGTCCTCCACGGCTGTCTGAAAGCGGTTCAGCGCCTCGCGCCAGCCCTGTACGCTGTTCCACTTTTTGGCCACATTCTGAAGCCCCAAGTAGAGCAGCTTGAAGACCGCCTGCTCATGAGGGAATGCCGCTCGCGTTTTGATTACTTTGCGCACCGTCATGTGCAGCGACTCCACCGCGTTGGTCGTATAGATCCCTTTCCAAATCTCCGGAGGAAACGCGAAGAAGGGAATCACGTGCCCCCAATTGCGCCGCCAGATTTGGCTGATCGCCGGATGGGTGCCGGCCCACTGGCCGGCTTTGGCAAGGCCAAACCGATCGCTGGTCGATTGGGACGAGCAGCGCAGACGTTGGAAGGGGCTCCGGGCACCCGCTCAGAAACCGGTAATGTCCCCGGAGTCCGGTACGCGTCGCGCCACGAAGATGCCGTAGATCTTTACGGCAGGGAAACGGCTGCGCAATAGACGCTGAGCAGCCTTGAAGTGCGACCCCGTGGTCAGCACGTCGTCGATCACCCCAATGACGCGAGGCGGAGGATCAACGAGAGACTCTTCGATCGAGTAGTTGTCACAAAGTTCATCGACGCGTGGACGGGCTTCCGTAGAGTGCGCGGCCTCGGTGCTCTCGCGTTGCGCGATCATCTCGCGAATGTCCAATTGAATGCCAGTTCCGAGTACCCGCAGCATCTGTATCAACCGATCGTCATACATCGGATCCGACTTGACCTTCGACGGTGGCATCGGGACCAAAGTCGCCATCGAAAGCCATTTCGGGTTCAAGGCGTCCAAGGCCTCCCGCAATTGCCGGCCCGCTTTCTCAACGGCACGCCTCTTGTAATTCCAGCCCGGCTGGTCGCGGCGTTCCATCGGTTTCTTCAAATTGAAGATCAGATTGTTGGTGTCACTGAACTGGTAGCCTTTTCTCGCTGTGTATTCGCCCAAGTAGAGACACTCGTCCGCAGCCTCGATGAAAAAGTGGTCCGGGCGCGTCAGGTCATCAATCTTGGACAGGCGGATCGGCAAGATGTTTCTGGATGTCCTCGTAATCCCGCACTCGGATGGCACCCATCTGCTCGTAGCGGTGCGGCCATTTGAGCGATGGGTTGTGGAAGTTACTCTCTAGAATGAACAGCTTTTTTTTCTGCTTCAGTGCGTGCCGTGCCTGAATCAGAGTTCCGGACGTTTCGCCAGCCTCCACGATGATCGTCGCTTCGGTCAGAGCAGACATGGTAATGTTGCGCTCCGGGAAGAAGATCCGGTTCTCCGTGGGGTTCGGCCGGTCGTACCGGACTACCGGAACCTGGCTGATCACCAGGAAGTCTTTCGCGACCTGATCCTGAAGTTCGGCATTCTCCCTGGGGTAACGAACACTGAGCGGCGTCCCGATCACTGCAATCGTTCGGCCCCCGTGCTCGATGGCTGTCAGATGAGCAATAGTGTCGATTCCCTTGGCAAGGCCGGAAACTACGGTGAACTTATCGTCGACAAGGCGGCGAACGAGTCGTCTCGTTCGAGCAGCGGATTCTGCTGAGGGCAGTCGAGTTCCGACTACGGCGATACCTCGACTTTCGACGAGGTCCCACCAACCTTGGAAGTAGAGCAGTTCGACGGGGTGGTCAGCCACGCGCAGCTTCATTGGGTACTCACCGGCACCATGGACCCGGATTCCAAAATGCTCGATGCCAGCCCCGGCTAGCGTGTCGACTGTCTTCCTGGCGAATTCGGCCGCAGTTTCGTCAGGTACGAAATCAGACGGGACGGCACCGGGATGCTCGCGGAACTTGTCCGCCATCCATTTGAAACTAGCCTTCACTTCTGACCAGAGAGCCTCGTACGCGCCCATCTCGCGGAAGGGCGAGACGGCGCGCATCAACGAGCCCGGCGTCTCTAGTGCATAGTCAGTTGGCATGGCGTCTACCCTTACCATTGTTCCGTGTACATCATTTTGCGCCACAGTTCATGGAAACTGGCCACTGAAATACAGCCGAGTTCCAACGAATTCGATCATTTGCTTTGCTGTCGTTCAAGTGAGTTTAACATGGGCCCGGAAGGGGGAGGGATCGGCTGGGTTGCGAAAGGCGACACCCTTTATTATAGCGAATAAAAGGCGAAAGTCAAGTCCGTCGCCGAAGAAGAATCGCGAAGTATCAGTTGGACGGCACCTCTGCGTCCTCAACAAACATCTCGATGTATTCATCGTCGGGTGTCGGCGCTTTCTTGCCGCGTTTCGGTTTCGTGGACTTCGCCGCGGCTTTCTCGGCCTCTGCACGGGCGTGGTTCAGGGCGAGGAGGCGGCGAAGGAGTTCTTTGCGGGCGGGGGGACTGATGGTGTAGCGGCCTTGCCAATCGTAGGCATCGCGAATGGCGAGGTCAAGTTCGCGGTGAAGGCAGCGCAGTTCGAGCAGGCCATCGTGGGGTAGATCTGGTGACCCGAGCCTTGAATTCCGGTTGGAGTGGAGGGGCGGCCCGATTGCAAATCGAAACGCCCTGCAAATCAGACTCCCGGGTTGTGGAATACGATCAGAGTTCCCGCTCCAGCAGGTAGCGGCCGCGCAGCACTGCTTCCGCCAGATCCAGGGGCCGGTAGTAGTAATGATTGGTAGCCTCGTAGGCAAGCACGGAATAGCGCCGCGCCAGCGGATAGAGCTCGCACGCCAGCGCGATCTCAGCCTCCACCAACTCCCGCATCTTAGACCGCCGCTCCGTGGACTCCGGCTGGCTCCGCAACCGGTAGAACTCCACCTGGTTTGCCACACTCTGGAAATGAATCCGGCACACTTCCGCGATGGCTAGATCCTCCCGCGCCATCGCCGATTTGGTCTTCGGAGCCAGGGAAACTGCCCGGCGAAACGCCTCGAGACCAGTCCGCCACCCGCGCGCCATCGCAAGGAACTGGTCGCGCACTACCTCGGCCGGATACGGACCGCGCCACATATCGAGGTCATCCTGCGGAAGAAGAATCATGGACGGCTTCACGCCGGTCTCTTTCGCGCGCAGCATATTGGCTGGGCCGTGCTGGGTCGGGATCACATACACGTGAACGCCGTAGGGGAATTCCTCGAAAGCTTCGCTGAAGGCCTTCCAGGCGCGCAGTGCGTGCGGGGCCGCCGTCGAACCGTACCGCCGCGCTGCCACTCTTGCCAGGATCTCATCGATCCCGCCGGAAGGCTCAAAGTAAAATTCCTTGGCCACCGCCAGGTTGGGCGAAGGATATCCGCCCAGCGTCCAGGACGCCTGGATCCCGCGAACACCCTCCCGCCGCAGATTCGAGCAATGGCGCGCGATGAGGTACGGCACAGGAATGTAGGGAACTGCGGAAATTTCCCACGTATTGTTGAACTGGGTCTTCGCCATCGTGCGGATGCCGCGCTCCCGGGCCAACCGCCAGATCGCCTTGGCACGCGGACCGGGTCCTACGTTCGAGATGGAATACTCGCCGACTCGCGTCTTCACGCCGCCGTGCTCCACCGGCAGATCCCATTCGCTGACGCTTTGCAGCCGGATATCCGTGGGCAGTTTCGGCACCAGTTGCGGACCGATCGTATCGCGACGCGGACCCCAGGGGGGCCACCCCCAGTCCCAAATGTTGACCTCGGCGTCTTTGCTCGAACGCCGGACACCGTCGCGAATCGCCCAGGCTACCTCACTCAGCGCGTCCTCCACCTTGCGCTCGCGACAGCGCGGGCAGGAGGCCTGCGTCCAGGTCGAAAAGCAGTTGGTCAGGTTCTCCGACATCGAGATCGTGAACACGCCTCCGAGCCCGGGAACCTCTTTGAACACGTGCGCCAGACTGCCGGAAAGCCAGTCTTGCACTTCCTTGGCCGCCGTGCACATGCAATAGAAGCCGCCGCGGCTGGCGCCCCGAATCCCCGCCCGGTTGCGAAAGAATTCCGGCGTCTGCGACCGCGGCTCGTTGATATAGAGATAGACCTTCAGGCCGTAGCGGGATGCACGATTCACCAGTTTGCGCAGATTGGCCAGTCGCGTTGCGGCGCCTTCGCCGAATTCCGGAAACTCTTTCGCCGGAGCGAGCGTGCTCAGCACGGCCTGCATCCACACCCCGTTGATTCCTACATGGGTCAGCTTCTCCAGGTAGCCGTCGGGGAACGGATCGATGTCAGGCTCGAGCAGCGGATCGCCGTACAGTGCGAAATACGAGTAGAGATAGCGTAGGTCGAACGCCGGCTTGAGCTCGAAATGCCCGCGCGGGAGAAACGGACCACCCGCCTCCTCCATACGATCCTGCAGCCAGGAAACCGCCGGGTGAAAGGCCGTGGGCGCCGCCACCGTCACCGCCGTGCCGCTCACTTCGATGCGGAACCCGCCGGCCGGCACCTCATTGGGGGAAAGGCGAAACTCGATTCGGCCGGACTTGCCGGTTCCCGCCGGCGCGGCCATCGCGGCGCGCAGATATTCCTGGAATCGATCCACCGGCGCGGCCGCTTCACCCGGGGGCGATTGCACGGCCCAACCGGAGATGTCCACTTGGTCTTTCGACGGCTTCGACTTGGGGTCACGCTGATTCGAGAAGCTTTGATCGCTCAAATGCCCGACGAAGGCGAAAGGTTCCTCACCAGCCTTGCCGAGTCCGGCCCCGAACGACTTTTTGAGAACACCGCGGATTTCCGCAGACCGCCGCCGTGCCTCCGCGGAAGGCTCGCTGTAGACGATCTTCGGGCAGTCCGGCTTGGGACCAAGCTTGTGCGACAGGAAGTCGTCTTCCTTGAGCGTGAATTCCAGTTTCTCGTGCGTCCACTCCAGCAGTTCGATCAACTGGGACTGCGGCAGGAGGTGCCAGTTCTGCCGGATCACAGTGATATAGATGCGCCGAAGTTGCTCATTGCTGAGCTGCGGCTTCCTCGGCAGACCCATCGAAGCGCCCAGCTCCAGGATTTTGTCCGGAGTCGCGCCCGCCACTCGCGCGATGCGGTCGATATTTACGATCTCCCAGTTGCGCCAGACAAACAGATGCAGCCGGTCCGGGAAATGTGGTTCCGGCAGCGGCGCCGGGCCTTGCGCCATTCCGGGGATCTGCAGCAGCCACGTGCCTGCGGCCAATCCGCCGGCGCCCGCCAGCAAATCGCGCCGGCTGAGAGGAGAGTTCCGCCTCACGGTGAGCCTCCAAAAATCTTCAGGATCTGGTTCCGCGATTTGCCGACATGCACGGCCATCGCGCGCCGGGCTTCGGCAGGATTGTGCGCCTGAATCGCCTCGCGGATCTTGCGATGCGCCAACTGCTCGTCTGCCTGCGCAAGCTCCCCGCGGTGTGGATCGGGGTCCTTCTCGATCTCAAGTATCGTGGTTAGAGCTTTCAATCGCTCCTCCGGGGCGGTCTCCGCGACTTTCCCGCGGTAAAGCATTCGGTACGCGGTAGCCCTCGAGCCGGGAATAGGAGGGAGGACTCCACAGGCGGCAAGCGAAACATGATACGCTGCGCCTGATGGAAAGGCGTGGATTTCTGCTCACCCGTCGCGAGCCGGAATTCTGAGACCCGCTGTGGTGCGACGGTGTTCCAATGCGGAGCCGTTTGTCCGCCCGCCGCGCCCCTCATAGGCGCAGCCGCAGGCTGCGTTCCCCCTTGACTTCTGGACATGACCGCTTATATTGTATTTCAACGGTATGCACTTTGCCTACGATCTTCATCGGGGCGGTGTTGCCTCCGTAGGTGCGGCCGAACCCGGTCTTTCATCCAGGCCAGAAAAACATCAGTATAGGAGATAGAACCTCAATGTCTCGCTACATCCGCCGCACATGGGCGCTTTGCTGCGCGCTTGCTCTTTGCTTTAGCGCTGGAGCGCAGGTTCAGACGACGACATCCGTTACCGGCACCGTTACCGATTCCGGCGGCGCCATCGTGCCCGGTGTCAAAATCACTGTCCGCAACGACGAAACCGGCTCCCTGCGTGAGACTGTGACGAACAGTTCCGGCTATTATGCTGTCCAGGCCCTCCGGCCGGGAAAATACACCATCACAGCAGCTCTCACCGGCTTCAAGACGGCCATCGTCGAAGGCCGGGAGGTGCAGGTTTCGATTCCCGCCGCCGTCAATCTCACCCTTGAGGTCGGAGACGTAAGGCAGGAGGTCACGGTCTCGGCAGCGGGAGCCGAACTTCTGAACACCACTACCGCAGCCCTCTCGACCACCATCAACCAAAACCTCGTCGAACAACTGCCCAACCAGACGCGCAACTTCTTTGACCTGGTGGCACTGGCTCCGAATACCTCACCGCAATATCTCAGCACCGGCAACCTTTCGTTCGGCCAGCACTCCATGCGCCGCGTGAACGCCGCCGGCAGCCTTGAGTCTTCCGGCGTCTTCGCCGCCGGCAGCAGCGACTCCGCCACCAAC
Source organism: Bryobacteraceae bacterium (assembly GCA_035526195.1). Lineage (GTDB taxonomy): Bacteria > Acidobacteriota > Terriglobia > Bryobacterales > Bryobacteraceae > CADEFT01. The sequence continues at coordinate 31,069 of DATLCW010000098.1, read as the reverse complement.
GTTTCCATCGACGGCGCCAATATCCAGATGGCGCTCTACAACATGCCGGTCAACATCCAGTCGTCTTCCACCATCAAGGAACTGCGCATTGAGACCGCCAACGCCAACGCCGAATTCGGCTACGGCTCCAACGCCATCAACGTCATTACCAAGAACGGTACCAATCAGTTTCACGGTGAAGCCTTCTGGCAGCATCGCAACGACAACCTAGACGCCAAGGACTTCTTCACCAACCTCGCCGGGCTCGGCGTGCCCGAGTACAAGCGCAACAAGTTCGGAGCTACTCTCGGCGGCCCGGTCATCAAAGACAAGCTGCATTTCTTCGGCAACTACGAGGGTTCGCGCCTCCGTCAGGCCTCGCAAGGGAACGCGATTGTTCCCACGACCGGCATGCGCAGCGGCGACCTGTCCACCTACCGGCCGCTACTCGCGGGCCAAGTCCTCGGCGAAACACCGGTGATCTACAACCCCTACGACTACGATCCCTCCACCGGGCTGCGCCGGCCCTTTCCCAACAACCGTATCCCGAGTTCCATGCTCAATCCGGCCATGCAGAAGTTCATCAACTACACAAGACTGCCCAATACCATCATCGACGGTGTGCCGCAGTATTCCGGTTTATCCAGCACCACCATCGACGAGACGCAGTATGGAGTGCGCATCGACTGGGAGAAGAGCCCCCGTACCACGGTCTACGGCCGCTACACCTACGGCGAGCGCGATGCGCTCAGCGGCGGACTGATCTCCGTTCTCCAAGGCGAAGGGACCCCCTCCTCAACTCACAGCACCGTCGTCCACTGGAACGAGGTCCTCAGTCCCACCGTCATCAACGATTTTTCCGCCTCCTACTCTCGCATCAAGTGGGGCATTGGCCGGCCGCAGAACGTGCCTGACGTTTCCACTGAAATCGGCTTTACCAACGTGACCAAACTCCCCGGTGGTCCGCAGATTTCCGTCCTCGACTTCTCCATCGGCGGCTCGGGCCTGTTCGTTTGGGATCCCACGCAGCAGACCTACTCGGTCAAAGACGACCTCGCCTGGAGCACCGGCAAGCACACCGTTAAGGTAGGCTTCAACATCACCGAGCGGCGGCTTTACTTCATCAATCAATCCAGTGACAAGGGCCGTCTCACCTACGACAAGATCTTCACCGCCGCCTGCCCGCTCGGCAACACCAGCTGCGAGGCCGCGCGCACGGCGGCCGGTTTGCCGACCGGCGGTCTTGCCTTCGCCGACTACCTGCTGGGCGCGCCCAACGGCGCCTATCTCGAAATCCGCGGCGTCGCCTGGAACGGCCGCCAGCGCTACTACGGCGGCTACATCCAGGACAAATGGCAGATTCATCCCAAGCTGACCCTGGACTTCGGCCTTCGCTACGAGCGCTGGAATCCGTGGCGGTTGCCGCGCAACAGCGCTGTCCGCTTCGATTTCAACGGCAATGGAGGACTCCAATACGCCTTGAAGAATCCGCTCGACGTTTTCAACCCGGCCACGGATTACGGTCGCAACGCACCGCTGAATCCCAATCTCCCGCGGGAAGGCTATTCCGCCGACAACAAGAACTTCGCCCCGCGCCTCGGGCTTGCCTACCGCGTCAGCGACAGTACGGTCTTCCGTGCCGCCACGGGCATTTTCTATGCCGGCAACGTCAACGTCAACCAGTTCTCTGACGCGCAGTCCGGCGGCGCACCGTTCATCGTTCGCTCGACGCAGCAAATTGCCGGGTCCGAGCAATTGCCTCCACTGAATGCGGGCGCCTTGTTTCCCGCGCCCTCATCCGACGGCGTGCCGGGTCCGAACGAGAACCCGCGCGCCTCGGTTCGCGCCCTGGGCGACGCCTCCTATCCCACGCCGACGGTGTATCAGTGGTCGGCCACCCTCGAGCACCGCTTGAGCGACTTTTGGTCAGTCAGCGTCGACTACCTGGGCTCACACACTATCCACAACCAGCAGCTTGTCGATCTCAACGCCCCGGCTTTGCCGCAAGGCTCTCTGGCGAACCTGTCGCTCGATAATCGCCGCCGGTTCCCCGCCTGGGGATCGTGGCTCACCTGGGTCAACTGGGGCTACTCCAATTACAACTCCGCTACCTTCTCGCTGAAAAGCCGCGAATGGCGTGGCCTCACCGTCCTTTCCAGCTTCATGTGGGCGAAGAATCTGAGCTCCAGCATCAGCCCGATCGCCAATGACCGCAATAACCTGGACTACCGCAACTGGAATTCCTGGTTTGGCAAAGCGGCCATCACGCCGGACCTCCGCTACGTGACTGCTTTCACCTACCGCTTGCCTTTCGGCCACGGTCAGTCTCATCCCTTGAGGGGGGTGAAGGACCAGATTCTGGGCGGCTGGGTCATCAGCGGCATCGCGGAGTTCTCCACTGGCGTCCCGCGAACGGTCATGGATATCGACAACTCCGGCACCGGGCTTGGCGGCCAGCACGCCGACCGCGTCGCCGGATGCGACGACTACGCCGCCCCGCAGGATCGCTTCCAGTGGTTCAACACCGGTTGCTATGTGGCGCCGGCCTTCGGCACCTGGGGCAACGCCGGACAGGGCACCGTCAACGATCCCGGCATCAATAACTGGAACGTGAGCTTCGGCAAGGCCTTTCGGATCCGCGAAACTCACAAAATTGACTTCCGTACGGAGACCTTCAACACCTTCAACCATACCCAGTGGCAAGGTGCAAACTTCAGCAGAAACAGCTCGTTCTTCGGACGGGTCACCTCTACCAGACCCGCGCGGCAGATTCAGTTCTCCTTGTTCTACCGTTTCTAACCCACAGTCAACGCATATTTCAGTCTCCCGGTTGAGGCGCCGCCTCAGCCGGGATTTTTCCTGTTCTGCGCGCCTTCCACCAGCCTGAGAATCTGGTTGGCGGCTATTCCGAAAACACGCTCCTTGAGCCCGTTCGGCCAGTGAATCTCCAGATCCGCTTTACCGGATTTTCCCAGCCCGAAATGCGCGCGCAGATCGTTCTGCGACAGGTAACTGCCGCCGCTGCGAATCTCCTCCATCAGCCGCTTTCCCCCTTCGGGCGTGCAGTAAATCCGCGCCCCGATCGCCGAACGGTTCGATTTCACTCCAACCAGCTTCACCTTCAGCCAGTGGTTGTCGTGCGAGGCATCGCATCGCAGCAATTGCGGGACGTCGTTGATGCAGTTGACCACCACGTCGATATCACCGTCGTTGTCAAAGTCGCCGAATGCGCAGCCGCGCGCCGGCACCGGTTTTGTGATGCCGGGGCCTCCGCCCTGCGAGACATCGGCGAACTTCCCTTTGCCTAGATTTCTGTAGAGCACCTTACGCTGGCGATACCCCGCCTCCACCGCCAGTTCCTGCACTTCCGGATAAACATGGCCGTTGCAGAGCAGAATATCCGGCAGGCCGTCGTTGTCGATGTCCACGAACCCCGCGCCCCATCCCAGGAAGCGTGTGTTGCGTCCCAATCCCGCCTGGTTGGTAGTCTCCTCGAAGAAGTTGTCCCCCAGGTTGTGGTACAGGTTCGAAGTATCCCCGGCGAAGTTCGTCTTCAGGATGTCGAGCAGACCGTCTCCGTCATAGTCGGCCGCCGACACGCCCATGCCCGCCTGCGACTTCCCGTCGGCGCCGAAGGCTACGCCTGCTTCGGCGCCTATATCCCGGAACGTTCCGTCGCGATTGTTGCGGTACAGGCACGAAGGAGCGGTATCATTCGCGACATAAATATCCGGCCAGCCGTCATTGTCGAAGTCGGAGATCAACACGCCCATGCCGTATTTGCCGGGAGTGTTCCAGATGCCGGCTTTTTCCGAAACATCGGTAAACGTGCCGTCACCGTTGTTGTGAAAGAGGATGTTCCTGCCGCCTTCGAGCCCCGCCGGCCCGCAGGCGACTTTCAATCCTTTGTAGAGACAGAGGCCATTCTCGGAAACAGGCACGGTAGAAAGCTCGAAATCAACATAATTTGAGATGAAAAGATCCAGGAAACCGTCCCGGTCGTAGTCGAGGAACGCGCAGCCTGTGTTCCAGCGCTTCCGTTTGCCGCCTCCGGCGCTGACGCCAGCTTTGGCTGTAACGTCGGAAAACGTCCCATCCCCGTTGTTGCGATAAAGAACGTTGTCACCCCAGTAAGTGAGGAACAGGTCATCATGACCGTCGTTATCGTAGTCACCGATGCAGACTCCCTGACCCCAGCCGCTTCGGGCGAGCCCCGCCTTCCTCGTGACATCGGTGAACGTGCCGTCCCGGTTGTTCCGATAGAGCCGGTTGATGGGCTCGGAACCCCGCGGAAACGTTGTCTCAAAACGGCTCCCGTTCACGAAAAAAATATCGAGCCAGCCGTCGTTGTCGTAGTCAAAGAACGCTACGCCGCAGCCCGTAGTCTCGAGCAGATAGCGGTTCCGTTTCTCGTCGCCGAAGACGTTCTTCGCACGCAACCCGGCCTCGCGCGCCACGTCCACGAAGCGTACCGGAAGCTTTTGCCCGCTGAGCAACTGGTCAAGGGAGAACACCATCCCCGCGCGTGAGATCGAACGAATCCACTCGCGCCGGGAATACCGCTGCCTATGCGACATCTACCCTTCCTATTACCAAGTCGCGCCAGGGCCTCGCTTCTCAGAGGCTGTGTTGCTTCCGGTCGAAACCTCCCGATCCAACGCGCCCTGCATCACGCCCAGCTTTTGTTCGAGCCCATAGCCGTCATAAACGTCATCCGTCTCCATCTCATAGCCGAACCGCGAGTGGCGCCGGACCGCCTCGAGCGAGGCATCCGTCCTGGCAATCTCGTCCTTCAGCATCACCACCATCTCGTCCAGCATCTTCCTGCGATCCGCCGACCCGGCCGCGGTCATCATCCCGAAGCGCAAGTCCTCAAAAGCCAGGATCGCATACGTGCTGAGAGGCGTCCGTACCATCTGCTCCACCAGCATCCCTTCGCGGTAGGCTCCGCTCTTCTTCGCCCCGGGCGCCTTTCGCGCGGCTTCGCGGTACGTCTTCAAGCCCGCCTCCAGCTCATCCACGGTCTGCGTCCATGGTGGATCCGAAGCCAGCTCGAGGAGGCTCTGCGGCTTCCGGATAGGGTGTTCTCGGTTTTTGGTGGATAAGACCGTCGCCGTCGGGGCGGTGGAAACCGGGGCGCAACGCTCGACAGACTGGACCAGCCAAAGCTTTTGGGATATGGGACTGCATAAACTGCAAGGCGCCGTGCGCGACCCATCGCACGCCACTTGACCAAAGATCATGGGTAAGCCGTATGGGGGAAAACCGCACGTACGGTTTGAAAGGGGGTTCATGGAAACGGGTCAGCAGAAATAGCTGAAACCGCGCCATAATCTACCAATGCGCGGACTTATTCCACTCGGCGCTTTGATGCTCACCGCCAGCCTCGCTGTGTATACCGCCCCCGCCCCTGACTCCCAAATCCGGCCCTACCTTGACCGCGGCCTCGAACTCGGCAAAGAAGGTAAGTGGAACGAAGCCATCACCGAGCTCCGCAAGGCCACCACTCTCGCGCCACAATCGGCCGAAGTCCGCTACAGCCTAGGAGTCGCCCTCTTCTGGACCCACCAGTACTCCGCCGCCCGTCACGAACTCGAGCAATCCCTCGGCATCGACCCGAAGCTTGCGGCTGCGCACTTCTTCCTCGGCTGTAGCATCGAGGCAGGGGGCGGCGACCTCCTCCAGGCTGCCCATCATCTCGAAAAGGCCGTCGAGTACGGCGCTCGCGCCGCCGAAGTCTACCGCAGGCTCGGTCTCACGCTCACCAAGCTAGGTGACCTGGGAGGAGCCATCCACTCCTACCGCGATGCCCTCAAAACCAGCCCGGACGCGCTCGACATCCGGAATCTCCTCGGGCTCGCCCTCATTGAGGCCGGCGACCTGAACGGCGCGATTGCGATGTTTCGCCAGATGCTCGCCGCCAACTCCTCTTACCTCGCTGCCAAGAAAAATCTCGGTCTCGTGCTGATCCGCGCCGGCGATTCCCGAGCAGCGGAGACGATCTACCGGGAACTCGTCGCCGCCGACCCGAAGGACGCGGTCGCGCAATACAACCTCGGTGTCGCGCTGCGCGAGCAGGACAAACTCGAAGAAGCCGGAGTCCATTTCCAAAAGGCGATCGGCCTCAATCCCGGTTGGGCCGACCCCGCCATCGATTGGGGCAAAGCGCTGTGGCAACTGGACCGCCTCTACGAAGCCAGGCAGGCACTGCAGTCGGCAACCGTTCTCGAACCAGGCTCGGAGGATGCCTGGCGTGCCCTGTCCGCAGTCCTCGTCGACCTCGGTGATCTGTCAGAAGCCGCAAATGCGTTGACGAATGCGATACGCGTGGCGCCGGGTTCTCCCGAGGCGCACTACTCTCTCGCGCTGATCTACCGCCGTCTAGGCAAACTCGACGAAGCCACGCGCGAACTCGATCTAGCCGGGAGTGGCCGGCGGCGCCGCGATTCCGCCGACGCCGCCATCGTCTCTACGCAAACGGGCATTCGCCTCCTCGAACGCGGTGAGTTCGAAGCCGCCGCCGTACAATTCCGCGCCGTAATCGCGAGTGAGCCCGGCTTCGCGCCTGCGTATTATCAGTTGAGCCTCACCCTGAAGAAGCTCGGCCGGGAGCGCGGAGCCGCCGAGGCACTCAAGGCCGCCGAAAGCCGCGACCCGGGCCTGCGCTTCTGCCGCTCCAGCCTCGGGCTCCGCTCCTGGTTGCAGCGGAATCCTGTGCCCGCCGCCGGGCGGTGATGCGGCGCGAACCTGGCACTCTTGCTCCAGCCGCTGATTTGCGGTCGAGAACCGAGTACAGGCGTTTAGAGGGTGAAGAATTCCGTGCGAATGGCAGCGATGGCTTCCTGTACCGTGTCGCGGTGGATCAGGATGTGCCCTTCGCTTTCTCTCCCGTTATAGACTGCCGTTCGATCCATGTTGGTGGCGTTGCCCTTGTTGCTATCGCCGCGTGAGCCCGTGATGTTGTGCTTGTGCAGCTGGAAGAAGTTGAGGTTCTTGACCACGAGGGAACCAAGGCGCCGGTTCACGAGGTCGCTGGAGAACGGCACCGCGGCATCGACCGTCACCATGAGGTGAATCCGGAGCTTTGACAACCCATTCATGCGACGGGAGAGTTCCAGCGCGTCCGTGCCGCCCAGGCTGTAGCCGTACACGATCACCTTCATGAGCTTCGCTTCGTTGCCAACGATATCATTGAGTGCGTGATCGATTCCCTTGTCCGTTTTCATGGCGTTGGGGAGCAGAGGATTACCGACACCCGGGTGCGACATCGGTATTGCGCCGTGCCACGCGCTCACCTTATCGACGTTGGGCCGCGCGATTTTGAGCATCTCCGCATGGATTTGGTCAAACGGCGTCGAACGGGGAATGGGCTCTCCGGCCAAAGCGAAATCGTTCGGCTTGGAGCCGAAGAACACCAGGACGCGCGGCCCAAGCGTGCGCTGGGGCAGGACGTTCTTGCCACGGATCGCCGCGGCGTCACGAGTGTGCCGGCTAACGAATTCTCTTTCCAAGCTCATGTGGCCCTGCTACGCTCCTCCGCGACGGTTTAGTCATCTAAAAAGTATAGACGGAAGCGGGTTCTTCCGGAGCACGGGCGGGGGGAAGACGGCTTTCTCCTCGCCGCCCGTGACTCCTGTCTTCGCGTGGCACCTCGAATGGGGTGCGCGGCCCTGGGTTTCGGATCGCATATACTGAGTGGGTCTTGGAGATCCCAAAATGGAAATCCCGGCGGGAAGACCACGATGCAAACTCCGGGACACGTCGTAATTCGATTGGCGAAAAGGTGAGCGATGAACACATTGACCCGACGCAGTTGGATCCAGGCCGCCGGTGCAGCCGGCCTATCGGCAATCACACCGGCCGACAACCTACTTGCGGCTGGAAAAGGCACGAGCGACTCCTTGCCGACGCAGCTCTACAAGAGTCTCTCGGATGCTCAGAAACAAAAGCTCTGCTTGCCGGTGGATCACCCCAAACGTCAGTACATCAGCAATTGGTGGTACATCCATCCCGAACACCGCATCCCCACGAGCTTTACCCGTGAGCAACAGGAACTGATCAGGAACATCTTCGACGCAATGCACAGTCCTGAGCATCGGGATGCCGTCAACACTCAGGTAGTAATTGACCAGTACGGGGAGGAGAAGAACGCTCCTTCTGCCGGCTTCTTCGGTACACCCGAAGATGACAACTTTGAGTTCATCTTCACGGGACACCATGTCACCCGTCGCTGCAACGCGCGTTTCGACAAAGGCCACGGATTTGGCCGGGCTCCGATTTTTTATGGGCACTATCCCCACCCGGTCACGAATGGCAGGGAGAATTTTAATGAGGTGAAAGATCACCCCGGCAATCCGTATTGGTATCAGGGCAGGCTCTTCAACCGGTTTGTGGAGGGCCTCGATGGCCGTCAACGGGCACTGGGATTGGTTTCCGTCGAGCCTCGCGGGGAACAGCCGGATGTCGTCGTCAAGATTGCGTCCGCCTCGGAGAAGCGCGGATTGCCGTGCTCGGAACTGAGCGCCGATCAAAAGAATTTGCTCATCGAAACGATGCGCGGCATGATGGCGATGTTCCGCGAGGACGATGTCAAGGTCACTTTCGATACCATCCGGAAGAAGAAGATCATCAATCAACTCCAGGTCTCCTGGTACGGCGGCCAATACGACATCGGTTCCGACCAGGTTTGGGACACCTGGCAAATTGAAGGCCCCGACATGGTCTGGTACTTCCGGGGCGTGCCCCACATTCACTGCTACTTTCACTTGAAGGCCTAGGCAGCCACAAACTCGTGGCGTTTCAACAAGCGGGGGTAAATGCATCCTCCATCCATGCTCGCGTGACAGCCTATTTTTCAAAGCCCCGCAGGTACGGGATGACCGGGGGGCGCGGCCCGGTGTTAAAGAGCGGTCCTCGCGTGGGGCGGTAGGTCATGTCCATGAACGGGGTCTGGATGCGGCGTCCGACGGCAGAGTAGCGGCCGTTCTCCCAGTTTGAATCCATGTTGTAGGAGACAATCCCTGTGGAGAGAAGCAGCCGCTCCGCGTTGAAGGGTTCTTTTTTCGTCAGCATCATTTCGATCAGCCAGTGCTCGAAGGCGTTCGCGGCGTGGTATTGGGAGTAGGGTCCGGGCCAGCCGAGCATAGAGATGATCGCCGGGTCCTGCCCTTTGATGCTGCCCGCGTAGGTCCACCCTACACCGCGGACGGAATATATTGCTGCTGTGGTCCGGTCGCGATACTCTACGATACTGACGCTTGGTTCGCGGACGGTCTCCTGAAAGTGTCCGGGCTTCAGGTCGAACCTTTTCCGCACGGCATCGAGGAGATTGCCCGCCCAAGGATTGCGGTCCGTCCACTTCCATGTTTCGGGCCCTTGGATGCACTGTACGGCCTCGATCCCGGTCTCGCCGCCGGTGCGGCGTTCCACAAAGGATTGGAGTACGTCGACACAATGGAACAGGCTTCCCTCATCGCCGGCGCCCCCCGCCACGACCGATGCCGTCAGGGGCGTATCATTATCGAGTTCTTTCTCGGGCTTGCGGTAGTAAAAGGGTATGGACGAACCCCCGTATAAGGGGAAGTGGAGCTCACGCGATTTGTCGAACATCCATTTGGCTTCGTCCCAACTCGTGGAGAGGTGCTTGTCGTTAAAGACCGGGACCGAGCGCTTGCTCTGCTCGAACACCCGGATGATCTGCTGGTAGAGCCACCAGCGCGGATAGTATTTTTGCCCCTTGAGATTGCTGTGATAGTCCCCGTGTTCTCCGACGAGGACAACACCATCCACCGCCAGTTCGTTCCCGCCGAGCGTGAGGGCTTCCCGTACGGTATTAAAGATCGGAATGCCTTTGGCTGTGCACACTTTGCGACCCAACCCGCTTTCCTGCAACTGATGGAGGTACACAGCCACCACGTCCACCCGCGACGGTGTATGCGCGCCCTGCCACCAGTAACCGTCCAGGAGCTTGGTGATGATCCAGTCCGCGTGTGATCCGGGAGCGGCCCAATACGTGACGACGCACGCGAGCCGAGGCCGTCGATCCGCACCATGCGCACCAGCAAGCCCGGCGATGCCTGCCAAGGCCGCCCTGCCGGAGACTCCCAGCACGCCGCGGCGCGTGAGCGAGTTCGACCCCAAACGGGGATGTTCAGCCATTGGTAAACAACTCCTTCGTGATGCGAATCATGCCCGGCCATATCACGGCTAGAATTATACCGTCGCGCGATGACGATGGGGAGCAGCCCAAACGGCGCCCGGACTTTGTGTTTTGGGCCGCTCTTCTTAAACGATTTTTTGGGAATCGGCGATCAGGCGGACCAGATCCGGCCAGATGTGCGAAATCCTCATTCAGACTTTACTTACCGGCTCATTCCCTGTCGAGCTTCGATCCGATCCGCAAGATCAATTAAGAACCGTCCTCAGTGCCCGGGTGGTTCCGGCGTCCAGGTGGGCCAGTAACGCGAACTTCCCGTCGAGCTTTCCGGATATCGGCGTCGAGGCGTTGCTGTGAGATTCGATTACCGAGTCGAACACCAATGCGCTAGAACCGTACTCCGGAATTGCGTCACGAAGTTCTTTGGGGAATACGATCCTGTTTGGCCAGCGCAATTTACTGCGCGCCGACACGCCGCCCTGCGGGATGAGATCCATCCCATACAAAGATTACCCGCTCTGTCTGAATCGCGCGTGGGAGCCCGGACGGGCGCGGCGAGTCCCTGTTCGATGTTCTTCCGCACAAAGCTTATGGGGTTGGCGTTGGGTGACGCCGGACGAGGGTATACTCATGCCAGGAACGCAGAGATGAATGAGGATTCAAGACGAGGCAGCGTGCGGTGTGGGATGCGGGCGAGTACAGCTCGCTCTCACCGCTGATCGCGGACGTCGGCGAACGCGTTGTCGTCAGTGCCGGAATCGAGCCGGGCATGAAGGTTCTCGATGTCGCCTGCGGCACCGGCAACGCGGCCCGTCCAGCGGCTCGCGCCCGCCCATTTTCTGGGGTCGTGAAGACCACGTGCGCGCAATGTTCGCAGAGGTGGCGACCAGTTACGAGTTTGAGCGCCAGGTGAACTGGATCGATTGGGAATCGCTAGAAGGATGGGCCGACTTCTTCATGGGCCGGTTCCCGCCAATGGTGACGGCGCGGGCGATGCTCGGCGATCGCTTCGGCGAGCTGCGCGCGAGTATTGTCGAGATCTGGAAGAACGCGAACCAGGGGAATGGAGGCAGGTTGCGCATGCCCCAGGAGTATCTGCTCTCGGTCATTCGCCTGTGAGAGACGAAATAAATGTTGCGATTTTGCGAAGACAACTTAAGACTGACCCATCATTCAGATCGAAAACAATCTGTTTTGGCGGCACCTGGTGAGCTCACTTAACTGCTGGCCGGAGCCAGATCGTTGACATCCCACGGTAAAACTCAAATTTCTGGGCATCGGACTTTCTGCCGGTTTTGTGTCGCGGCAGCGCCCCTAGTTCCACAGAACCAGGCCAGGATTCGGGCTTCCGCGACTTCAGGCTGCGCCCGTCGAAAAAGTGATTTCCCTTAACAACATACCCACGGCCTCACTCCACCCTCTCCAGAGCCAAACGGAAGGCGGAAGCACCCACGATGCGAGCCCAACTCCGCCCGAGGAAGGCGGCTGACCTGAGAATCCCCGGTCCCACGCTCCACTATTGAATATGTCCATAGCCATCGATGCTGACGAGCAGCTCCACTGGCTCGCGCTCCAACTCGTGCCCGGCCTTGGAGCCCGCAAAGCCTCCCAGCTCGTCAGGCATTTCGACTCCCCGCGGGCTATCTTTCGCGCCTCCATCCCGGAGCTAGAAGCTTTCTCCATCCCCGGTAGCACCGCGCAGTCCATCCTCAGCGGGTGTACGTTTGAAGATGCCGCCACCCAGCACCACAAAATGCTGAGCGCCGGAGCCATCCTCATTGCCCTTAATGACCCCCTCTATCCCAAACGCCTGAAAGCCATCTTCGACCCCCCGACGCTTCTTTTTGCCCGCGGCCGCATCCAACTATTAGATACAGTCATGCTGAGCATCGTGGGTACTCGCCGGCCGACGCAGTACGGCTCCGTCGCTACCGAGCGGATCGCCCGCGAGCTCGCCCAGGCAGGTCTGACCATCGTCAGCGGCATGGCGCGCGGCATTGACACCGCCGCCCACAAAGCGGCGCTGGACATTAAAGGAAACACGGTCGCGGTCCTCGGCTGTGGTGTTGACGTGGTGTACCCGGCCGAAAACCGTAAACTGGCTGACCAGATAGCCTCTGAAGGCCTCCTGATTTCCGAATTCCCAATGGGCACCCCAGGCTATCCCCAGAACTTTCCCATCCGCAACCGAGTGGTCAGTGGTCTCAGCGCCGGGGTGCTGGTTGTCGAAGGAGCGAAGTACTCCGGTTCGGCGATCACCGCCCGGCTCGCGATCGAGCAAAGCAGGGAGTTATTTGCGATTCCCGGCAACATCACCTCCAACATGAGCTGGGGTCCGAACCTCCTCATCAAGCAGGGAGCCAAGCTCGTTCAGGATGCCGAAGATGTGCTCTCGGAACTTTCTCCCGAGGATCGCCGGCGCGTCCATGCTGCCCGGACCGGCGCTTCTGCCGCTCCGGAAACCCTTCAACAACAACAAGTTGAGAGGCAGGCTGATTCGCCGGTCGCCCGCTCCACGCTGCAAATTCTGATGGTGGACCGGCCCACCCACATTGACGTTATATTGGAAAATCTGCCACAGTATTCCTCGTCGGAGCTCATCGCCGCACTCTTCGAGCTCGAAATGCTCGGCCTCATCCGCCAGCTGGCCGGCAAGCAATTTGTCAAAGTCTGGTAAGGTAGAACTGCAACTAGGTAGTTATGGCAAAATCTCTGGTCATCGTTGAATCGCCTACCAAGGCGAAGACGATCGGCAAATATCTCGGAAAAAATTTCGTCGTGAAGGCGTCCCTGGGCCATATCAAGGATTTGCCGAAGAACGATCTGGCTGTGGACGTGGACCGCGAGTTCGAGCCGCGCTACGTCGTGATTGAAGGAAAGAAGAAACTCATTGGAGAATTGAAGTCCGCCGCCAAAGGGGCGGAAACCATTTACCTCGCGGCTGACCCGGATCGGGAAGGCGAGGCTATCTGCTACCACCTGCGGGAGGAGCTTCATTCTTCCTCCAAAAACGCTCCCGCCATTTTCCGCGTCCGGTTCAATGAGATCACGCCCGCGGCGATCCAGCGGGCGTTTGAGAAGCCGACGGAAGTCAACGCCCATCTGGTGGAAGCGCAACAGGCGCGGCGCGTGCTCGACCGTTTGGTGGGTTACAAAATCTCTCCCCTCCTTTGGGACAAAGTGCGCCGCGGACTCTCCGCCGGCCGTGTCCAGACTGTAGCCCTCCGGCTGATTGTCGAGCGGGAACGCCTCATCCGGGCATTTCAAAAGGAAGAGTATTGGACGGTCGATGTCCAGCTCGGCGCTCGCAAAGCGCCAGTCCTGGGCGCCCGCTTCGTGAAGCGGAATGGGGCTAATCTCGAAATCCACAACCAGTCCGAGGCGGATGCCATCGTGGCCGCGCTCGGAGAATCGGCTTACGTTGTCGATTCCGTCGTCACCAAGGAAAAGAAGCGCAATCCGGTCCCGCCCTTCATCACTTCCACGATTCAACAGGAAGCCTCGCGCAAACTCCGTTTCTCGGTGAAACGCACGATGATGCTTGCCCAGCGTCTCTACGAAGGCGTCGAGCTTGGCGCCGAGGGCAGTGTCGGTCTCATCACCTACATGCGTACCGATTCGCCTCGCGTTTCCGCCGAAGCGCTCACCGACGTTCGCGAGCTCATTGGAAAACGGTTCGGCCCGCAATACCTTCCCGAAACACCCAACGTCTACAAAAGTAAAAAGGACGCGCAGGAGGCCCATGAAGCCATTCGCCCCACCTCCGCCATGCGCGCTCCCGAAGACCTTGTGGGCCTTATCGCCGAGGATGAATGGAAGCTTTACCGCCTCATCTGGATGCGCTTTGCCGCGTCCCAGATGATGCCCGCGTTGTTTGATCAGACCACCATTGAGGTCAAGGCCGGCGGCAGCGATGGTCATGCCTATCTTTTCCGGGCCACCGGCAGCGTCCCCAAGTTCGATGGCTTCCTTGCCGTTTACGAGGAAGGGAAGGATCAAAAGGACGAAGAGGACGAGGAACTCAAACATCGCCTGCCGGCGGTCGAGCCCGGCGAAACGCTCAAGCTTCGCGCCATCGAGCCCGAACAGCACTTCACGGAACCTCCTCCGCGTTTCAATGAAGCCACGCTTGTGAAGGAGTTGGAGTCCGATGGTGTGGGCCGCCCGTCCACCTACGCGTCCATCCTGTCCACCATTCAGGAGCGCGAGTATGTGAAGAAGGAGGGCGGCAAGTTCGTCCCCACCGAGCTTGGCATGGTCGTGACGGACCTGCTGGTGGAGAGCTTCGACGATATCTTCGACGTTCGCTACACCGCGCGCATGGAAGAGGAACTGGATGATATCGAAGAGGGAAAGATCGATTGGCGCGTCGCGCTGACCGAATTCTACGGCAAGTTCTCCAAAGATCTGGAGTACGCCGAACGCAACATGACCGACATCAAGCGCATGGAAAAGCCCACCGACCTGGTGTGCGACAAGTGCGGAAAAGCGATGGTCATCAAGTGGGGCCGGCATGGCAGTTTCATCGCCTGCACCGGCTATCCCGAGTGCACGAATACGCGCGAGCTCACGGTGGATCTGCCGGATGTCGATAAAGTCGACTTCAGCGAGCAGGGAGCGGAAGAATATTGCGAGAACTGCGGACGCACCATGGTTCTGAAGAAAGGGCGCTTCGGAACCTTCTTTGCCTGTTCCGGGTATCCCGACTGCAAAACCACCAAACGGATCGGATCCACAGAGCAGAAAAAAGCGGATGTACCGCTTGAAGAATTATGTCCCAAGTGCGGTAAACACTTACTGCTTAAACAGGGCCGCTTCGGCGAGTTTACCGCTTGTAGCGATTACCCCACGTGCAAGTATGTAAAGCAGAAAACAATAGGCGTCACCTGTCCCAAGTGCCATGAGGGCGACATCATTGAGCGACGCTCCAAACGCGGGAAGACCTTCTACGGCTGTAACCGTTACCCCGAATGCGACTTCGTTGCGTGGGGCAAGCCCCTGGCCGAGAAATGCCCCGAATGCGGCGGCGGCTACATGATCGAGAAATGGCTCAAAGCGGGGCCGGTCGCCCAATGCCCGAACCCCGAGTGTAAACACAAGCATCCGATCGAAGTCGCCGCCCCGGAGGGTGAAGCCGTGGCTACCACTCCTTAACGCCCAATTATCGATTCCTGAATCGTACCCTGTGTATCAAACACGGACACCGCTTCTCCAATTCCCAACCGCTCGGGAAAAATATCGACATTAAACCCGCCCGGATTCGCCGCGCTGGGAGCTATCAACGCAGAAAACCGTCCGGAATCGAAACACATCCTCCCAAGCAACTGCGTGGGAGTAACCTGACCGCGGCCATTGGCAATCAAATGAGCCGGCGAATAGCTGGTAAGTTCCTCTGAGGAGGTGCCAAGCAATAAATGCAAAGATGCTTCCCGAAGATCGAGCACACGGGACAACCGGCACCGCAGCGTGAGATGTAACTCCGGATCGCGCGGAGCACTGGCGAGATTGCCGCCGCCGTCAAAGAACAACGCGCCCACTTCGCATAATGCCGTAAGCATCGAATCGGCTGTGTAAAGCACGCCGAACTCGCCCGGTGGATTATAGCGTCCCCCCACCCGGATGGATCCCTTTACCGATAGCACCGCCGATTGATATTTGTGAGAAATGGCGCGAAAAGTATAACCAATAAAGGACGACAGAGGAGCCGTGCGAATTACCTCCCGCAGTGCACTCGCCGGCCGCAGAGGATCCCTCGGAACTACATCGGCTGCCGGAGTTCCATCGACTCGAGCAGGGACTCCACAACCTGCAATTCCCCCGAGGCAATGAAATCGACCGGAGCCTCGTTTTGCAGGTGGCGGTTCGGAGCATTGAGAAAAATCCGCGCATTGGTCCGGTTATTGCCATAAAGCTCCAACGCAGTGGCCCAGATCCGATACAACCGCCGCAAGCCATTTTGCAGCCCGGGAGAATCGGGGTGCTTGCGTACGCCAGGAGCCTTACGGCCAATCGACCTGGCGATGGTTGAAACGGGCAATCCAAACTCCTTCGCAATACAAGCCGCATCCAAACGGCCAGTCTCGGGGTTAAACAACTCCGTTTCGGTAAGCACGGAAGCGCGTGCGGCAGACATAGACGCGATCTCCTTCTTATATCTTATACCGTCCCGCTTTAGGCGCGTCAAGGTATTATTTGGGTTGCGTTCCTGTATCACAAACCTAGCGTACACCCCAGAAATGGGGCGACAACTGCTAACTCGTTCATAACAGGAATCATCCAAGCCGTGACCGGTTCTTCAGCAACATCCTCAAGCCATCGGCGGCGAGGACCGCCGCGTGCTTGGACTCCGGGATCAAGCCTCCAACCAAGGCCTCCAGGATCCCCGCCTTGACCGTAGCAAGTTCCGCGCGGCTTCTCCCCATCATCCACTCCGTGAGCGCGCTGCCCATCGCGATCGACGCCGTACACCCTCTTGTCTTATAGCGAACCTCCTGGACACGGTCCCCCTCCCACATCACAGACAAGCGCAGAATGTCGCCGCAGGCAGGGTTCACAGCCTCCACCGTCTGCGCCGGAGGCCCGAGTTCCCCTACATTCCGGGGGTTCTGAAAGTGATCCAACAAGAGTTCGCTATACATTCAGGTTTACAATCAAAAGGAACATGTCCGAACCCGTCCGGTCCTATCTCCCCATCCTAAAACAGCGGGCACGGCGGCGCACCTTTCGCGCCATGTTCCTCTTTGTCACGTCACGCTGCAATTCCCTTTGCCGGACCTGTTTCTACTTTGACAAGCTGAACAGCCGCGACGATCTGACCTTTGACCAAATGAGGCGCATCTCGGAAACCGCTCCCCCGTTTGAGAAGTTGTGGCTCAGCGGCGGCGAGCCCTTCCTTCGCCCCGAGCTGGCCGAAATTGTAACGATGTTCGTCCGCAACAACAAGGTGGCGAACGTCAACCTGCCCACCAACGGGCTGTTGCCCGACAAGATTTTCCGCGAAGTGGACCGCATGCTCGCAGCCGCCCCCGATGTCTCTATCGACCTGAACTTTTCGCTGGACGGACTTGCCAACACGCATGACGCGATTCGCGGGGTGCCCAACAATTTCCAGCGTACGCTCGCGACCGTGCGCGAAGCAGACAAGCGTTATAAGGACGTGCGCCGGCTGCGCCGCAACGTCCTCACCGTGGTGACCCGCGAGAACTATCAGGAAATCGTAAGCCTGGGACTTAAGCTGGCCGCGGACGGCCAAGTCAACGGACAGTATTTCGAGCTGGTCCGCGGCCAGACGCAGGATGACACGTTGAAGCAGCTCACCCGTGAGCAGATCGGCGCGCTGCATCGCTCCCTGATGCCGTTTCATCGCCACTACGCGCGCGGTCTCTTCGCCCATCTTCCAGCCGGTGCGCGCCAGATCGCTACCATGTATTACCTTGGCAATCTGCGTCTGCACTTCGATCTGCACGAGAGCTGCTTTGAGCGGCCGGAGAAGTGGCCGATGGCGTGCACCGCCGGGGACACTACCATCGTGATCGACCATAACGGCAAGTATCGCGCCTGCGAGATGCGCGGTATCGTGGGAGACTTGGCGGAGTTTCATTACGACATCCGGGCGGCGCTGGAATCCAAGCCAATGCGCGGCGAAGTGGATGCAATCCGTACCGCCAATTGCTGGTGCACGCACAGCTGTTTCATCCAGGAAAGCTCCAAGTTTTCGCCTCGGGTTCAGCTTTTCACCATTCCCTGGGCATGGATGCGGCAGCGCTGGCACAAGCTGCCGGAAATGAAACTCGAAGACCTCGAGCGGTTCCGTGCCCTGGAGTCGCTCTGATGGCCAGGCCGTATCGCATCCCGGTGGTTGCGGGTTTGATCGAGCAGGGCGGCCGGCTTTTAATCGGGCAGCGCAGAAGCGGTTCGCGGCACGCCTTGAAGTGGGAGTTTCCGGGCGGCAAAGTGGAGCAGGGCGAATCGCCGCGCATCGCTCTGGCGCGCGAGCTGCGGGAAGAGCTGGGAATCATCGCCACCATCGGACGCGAGATTACCCGCTACGAATTCACCTACCCCCGGGGCGCGAGCCTGCTGCTGATTTTCCTGCAGGTCGAGGAGTTCAGCGGCGAGGTTCAAAACGGAGTCTTCGAGCAGATCAAATGGGAGACGCGCGTGAACCTACCTTCGTATGATTTTCTGGATGGCGATCTCGACTTCGTGCGGCGCCTGGCCGCAGGCGAATTCTAAGCGATTCTCCTCATGCCGCCACGGATAGCCGCCTTACTCAGTCGAAATTACACAACTCTTACAAAGCATTAGACGGATCCCTGTTACGTTAAGGATGTACTCATCGCATTCTCAGGAGACCCAGTGAGCACTGACGTCATCAATATCAACACCCGGCAAAAGATGAATTGGATTACCATCGTCGTCCTGGTGTTGTTTCATATCGGGGCGGTTGCCGCTCTCTTTATGTTCAGCTGGCAAGCCGCCGCCGTTGCGGCCGTCCTCTATTACCTCGCAATAGGCCTTGGCATCAGCATGGGGTACCATCGCCTCCATACCCACCGCTCTTATAAGATTCCACGGGCTATCGAATACTTTTTCGCGGTTTGCGGAACCCTGACCCTGGAAGGCGGGCCGATTTTCTGGGTGGCCACGCATCGCATTCATCATCAGAAATCCGATCAGCCGGGTGATCCGCACTCTCCCCGCGATGGCGCCTGGTGGTCGCACATCGGGTGGATCATCTTCGGGGAAGCAAAGCACAACGACACCCGCCTGATGGCGAAGTACGCACCCGATCTTGCCAAAGATAAATTTTACATATGGCTAAATAATTGGCATTGGGTGCCGATCGTCATTCTCGGACTGATCCTGCTTGCCTTTGGCGGGGTAGCGATGATGCTTTGGGGCATCTGCCTCCGTGTAGTGATTGGGCTGCATGCCACCTGGCTCGTGAATTCCGCAACGCACATGTGGGGCAAGCGGCGCTTTGCCACGCGCGATGATTCCCGTAACAACTGGTGGGTGGCGCTCATGACGTTTGGGGAAGGCTGGCATAATAACCACCACGCGCATCCCACTTCCGCGCGGCATGGCTTGACCTGGTATGAGTTCGATCCCTCCTGGATCACCATCAAGCTGCTGGGCTACCTCGGCGTGGCGAAGGCGGTAAAGGTGGCCAAAGTCAATAGCGCTCTGGCGGAGCGCGAGGCAGCCTGATAAGGCCAGGCAAACACATCACGACAGCCGGCAGGTCGCTTGCGCTGCCGTTGAGGAAGTACGGCGGACGCTGCGAGAGGCCCCGCAACGGCGTCGTCCGGTACATCTTCGTGGCGTTCCGGGTAGCGTACTGCGGCTCGACGCCGGTTTCAGCGGCGGCGTGCAGGAGCGGCACGTTCGGATCGGTCCGCTGAGCACATCGGTGTTAAGCAAAGTCCCTTCGCTATGACATCGCCGAAGTTGTAGACCCTTTGGTATATCATTGCCAAGGTCAGTAAAGAGGTGCTCGCCACACTCAAAGAATACAGGAGACGCGCAATAGTCAGCTGTTACCGGTCGTATGTCGCCGTCTGATGAAGGATGAAGCTGGGTGTCGCCGAGACCACTATCAGCGACGAAAGTCCGCAATGGTCCCGGCCGGCCTGCCAGACGTTTAAGCCAGCAGCTTCCGTACCAGCTCGCCGTGCACATCGGTCAGGCGGAACTCGCGGCCCTGGAACCTATAGGTCAACTTCGTGTGATCCAAACCCATCAGATGCAAGATGGTGGCGTGCAGATCGTGTACGGAAACCGGATCCTCGGCGACGTTATAGCCGATATCGTCCGTTGCTCCCACGGTTACTCCCGGCTTGATGCCGCCGCCCGCGAGCCAGGTGGTAAAAGCGCGCGGATGATGGTCCCGCCCAAGAAACTTCGACCCGCTGCGCTCTTCATTCATCGGCGTGCGGCCGAATTCGCCGGACCATACGACGAGGGTGGTGTCGAGCAAGCCGCGCTGCTTGAGATCGGCAATCAGCGCCGCGGCGGCCCGGTCCGTCTCGCGGCAAAGCATCGCCAGCTTGTTGACGATGTCTTCATTGTTGCTGGCCCCGTGGGTATCCCAGCCACGATGATAGAGTTGGACAAAGCGGACGCCGCGCTCCACCATGCGCCGCGCCAGCAGACAGTTGTTGGCGAACGATGCTGCGCCAGGCGCCGTGCCGTACATCTCGTGAATGTTGGCCGGTTCTTTCGAGATGTCGGTTAAATCGGGCACGCTGCTCTGCATGCGGTAGGCCATCTCGTAGGCGGCAATGCGCGTATCGAGCTCCGGATCGCCCACCTCCCGCTGATGGTCGCGGTTCAAATCGCGCAGCAGGTCGAGGGAGCGGCGGCGGGTGTCCGGGCCGACTCCTTCCGGGTTCGAGAGGAACAGCACCGGATCGCCCTTGGAGCGAAACTCCACACCCTGATAGACGGTGGGAAGGAAGCCGCTGCCCCAGCAGGACTTGCCGCCGTCGGGCTGGTTCTTCCCGGAGAGCAGCACCACGAATCCGGGCAAATCGCTATTCTCACTGCCAATTCCGTAGGTGAGCCAGGAGCCGACGCTGGGGCGCCCGATAATCTGGTGCCCGGTGTTCATGAACACCTGACCCGGGGCATGGTTGAACTGGGTGGTGTGCATCGACTTGATGAACGAGACGTTGTCGGCGACACCCGCCAGGTAAGGCAGCAGATTCGACAGTTCCGCCCCGGACTGGCCATGCTTTTCGAACGTGTGCGGCGAGCCAAGCAGTTTGGGAACGCCCTTGATGAAGGCGAAGCGTTCGCCTTTGATGACCTCCGCGGGCACGGGCTGGCCATTCAACTGCGCCAGCTTCGGCTTGTAATCGAACAGATCAAGCTGCGACGGCGCGCCGGCCATGAAGAGGAAGATGATGTTCTTGGCCTTGGGCGCGAAATGCGGTTTGCGGGTCGCTGCCTGAGCCGATAGCTCGCGCTCGAGCATCGAGGAAAGCGCCAGCGAGCCGATGCCGAAACCGCTCTGCTGAAAGAAATGCCGCCGGGTTAAATGTTTCAGATGTTCGTTCATCGTGTTACTGTTTCGTTAACGTCTCGTCGAGGTTGAGTAAGATGTTGGAAAGTACCGCCCAGGCAGCGAATTCGGCATCGGTGGCGGGAACATCGGCGGGCCGGGAATGCGCCAGTTTGGCCGCATCGCCGGTACGGGATTCGAAAGCTTGTTTTTCGCGTTCCACCCAACTGATGAGCCGGTCCAACTCCGTAGGCGAAGGCTTGCGGGCCACGCAGATGCGGAAGCCATGCTCGGCGCGAGAGCGGGCGTCGGGCTTCGCCTCCTTGAGAACCCGCGTGGCCAACGCCTTGGCGGCATCGAAAAACGCGGGATCGTTGAGGGCTGTCAGGCCTTGCAGCGGGGTGTTTGTTCGCACGCGGCGCACGGTGCAGAACTCGCGGCTGGGTGCGTCAAACGTAAGCATGCTCGGATAGGGGGAGGTGCGGCGGACGTAGGTGTACAGTCCGCGCCGGTATTGGTCCCCACGCTGACTTTCCACCCACGAATCGTCGTTGTAGGGAAGGTTCCAGATGCCTTCCGGCTGATGCGGAAACACGCTGGGTCCGCCTACTTTGGCGTTGAGCAGACCGCCCGAGGCGAGCGTCATATCGCGAATCATTTCCGCTTCCATGCGGAAACGGGGGCCTCGCGCGAGGAGGCGATTGTAGGGATCCCGCTCCAGTAATGGAGGACTCACGGCGGATGCCTGGCGATAGGTGGCGGACGTTACGATCAGGCGGTGCAGGGCCTTCATGCTCCATTTCTGCGCGACGAACTCGGTTGCCAGCCAGTCCAGCAGTTCGGGGTGCGAAGGAGCGCTGCCCTGGATGCCGAAGTCTTCGCTCGTTTCGACCAGGCCGATGCCGAAATATTGTTCCCAAATACGGTTTACGGCGACGCGGGCGGCGAGCGGATTCTCTCCGTTTACCAGCCAGCGGGCGAAACCAAGTCGATTGGGCATTTCGGTTTCCGGGAGCGGCGGAAGCACCGCCGGCACGCCCGCGTACACCTTTTCTCCGGGGCTCAGGAAGCTGCCGCGGACACGAATGACGGCCGAGGGACGCTCGAATGTTTTCTGCTCGCCCATGATCAGTGTGCTGACGATGCCTAAATTGCTGAGCTCTTTCTTAAGGGCGGTGAGGCGCTTTCGCGCGCTCTCGAGGGACGGAGCGGCGGCACGGTAGTTTTCCGCCAGGTCCCGCTTCTGCCGTTCCGTGCGGGCCGCTTCCGGAATGGCGAGCAGGTCGCGATTCCTGGCCGATAGCTGGGTGATCAGCCCCGGTTCGCTCGAGGAGGTTACCGACAGCCGGAAGTGGCCAAGCCCTTGGCCGCCCGCTTCCGACGTCTGGCGGATACGGATCCGGAGTTTCGAACCCGGGGCGCCGAAAGGACTGGCGGCGAGCAGGACAAGCTGCCGGGCAAAGCGCACCTCATCGCGGGACGCGTCCACGGTCCAAAGCTGTTTGAATCTCTTGTCGTCGATCTTGCCGTCGTCGACGAAGGCTTTCCCGATACGGATGCTTTGCGCGGCACCGGCGGTGATCGCTTCCGCCTCGACTTGCGTCAGGAAGAAATTACCGTAAGCATCACGCCCCGGCCCGCCGCGAGGAAGAGTGGCATGCGGCAAGGCATCGATACGAATAGCCGTGATGCCGCCTTGAAGAAGCGAGGCTTCGATTACGTAGGTGTCACTCGATGGGTTCCTGCCGCTCGCCAGGATGGACCCACCTTCGAGCTTCTCGAGCTTGGACCCGCCCAGGGAGACGGCCGAGTCCGGGGAAAGCGGCGCCCAGTCCGCACTGGCACGGCGGACGGCGCTCTCCCATGCGGTTTGTGCCGCCGCCAGTTCCGGCGTGTGGGTTTTTAATTGCTGATCCAGCGAATCGATTTCCGCCTGCAGGGCCGTCTTACGGGCGGACTGCTCGGCGGTGGGCATGAGAAGACGCGGCTCAATGAGCGCTTTCGAGGCATCGGGATAATCGCGCACGGCGCGGTCGGAATTATTGAAGAACGCGAGGAACTGATAGTACTCCTTGTGAGAAAACGGATCGTATTTGTGGTTGTGGCACTGCGCGCAACCGATGGTGCTGCCAAGCCACACCGTGGCGGTGGTATTCACGCGATCGACCAGATTCTCCCAATGGGCTTCCTCTTTATCGACGCCGCCCTCTTCGTTGTACATGGTGTTGCGATGGAAGCCGGTGGCGATCAACTGATCGCTGGTGGGATTCGGCAGCATGTCCCCGGCGAGTTGCTCGATTGTAAAGCGATCGTACGGCAGATCGTTGTTCAGCGATTGAATCACCCAATCGCGGTACTTCCAGATGGAACGGCCGCGGTCGGCCTCGTGGCCATTGGTATCGGCGTAGCGGGCCAGATCGAGCCAGGGCCGCGCCCAGCGTTCTCCATAGTGGGCGGAGGAGAGCAGGCGGTCGACAAGCTTTTCGTAAGCCTGCGGCCCGTTATCGGAGAGGAATGCGTCCACTTCCGCGAGCGAAGGCGGCAATCCCGTGAGGTCAAGACTTACGCGCCGGATGAGCGTTTCCCGGGACGCTTCCGCCGAGGGCGCGAGGTTTTCCTTCTGCAGGCGGGCCAGGATGAAGTTGTCGATCGGACTGCGGACCCAGCTTGCTTGCTTCACGCCAGGCGGGTCCCGGCGCAAAGGCTTGCGGTATGCCCAGTGTTTTTCGGGAGCGGCGGAAGCGCTGGCCAGGGAATCTTCGGGCCACGGGGCGCCGGCATCCACCCATCGCTGCAGGGTTGCGATCTGTGCGGGGCTAAGCGGCTCGCCGGCGAGCGGCATACGCTTCTCACCCCCTTTGCCGAGCACCCGGTGTAAGAGGCGGCTTTGCGCACTGTTGCCCGGCACAATGACAGGGCCTGAGATGCCGCCTTTCATGGCGAATGCTTTCGAGTCAAGCCGCCATTGGCCGCCGGCTTTCGTTCCCGTGTGACAGCCGAGGCAGGATGCGCGGAGGATCGGCTGCACGTCCCGCTGAAAATCGGGTGTCTGGGAAAAACCGGCAGCCTGCGCCAGAAACAGCGCGAACAATCCCCACAATCGGTGCATACCTGTCATTTTAGCGAATTCGCGGGCGTACAGGGTTGCTGCGATTGGCAGAGGGGCGGGTGTATCATCAGGCATTACGCCAGGAGGAATCAAACAATGCCTACTCGTTTCAGCCGCCGCCGGATGCTTCATACGGCCGCCCTGCCTCTAGCGGCGCAGACCGCAAACGCAGCGCCTTCGCCTTCGATCTACGCGCGTCTCGGGGTTCGCCCGGTTATCAACGCGTACGGAACTTTAACGACGCTCAGTGGAACCCTGATGCTTCCGGAAGTGAAGCGCGCGATGGAAGAAGCCTCGCGGGATTTCGTCCCCATTCACGATCTTCAGAAGAAGGCCGGCGAGCGGCTGGTGGAATTGACCGGAGCGGAGGCCGGTTTCATCACGGCGGGCGCTTCCGCCGCGCTGTGCCTCGCCACCTGCGCAGTGACGGCGGGCGCGGACACGGCCAAAATCGACCGGCTGCCGGACTTGACCGGGATGAAAAGCGAGATTGTGATTCAGAAAGTACACCGCAGTTCTTACGATCATGCGTTCCGGATGGTGGGAGTCAAACTGGTGGAGGCCGAAACGGCCGGCGAGGTGCGGAAGGCGATCGGCCCGAAGACAGCGGCGCTGGCCATGGTGCTGAGCCACAATTCTGTGGGGCATAAAGTGGAGTTGCCGGAAATGATCGAAATAGCGCATGCCGCCGGGCTGCCGTTGATCCTGGACGCGGCGGCCGAGATTCCGCCTGCTGAAAATTTGAGGAAGTTCGTAAAGATGGGCGTCGATCTGGTAGCCTTCAGCGGCGGCAAAGAATTGCGCGGCCCGCAGTGCAGCGGTCTCCTGCTGGGGCGCAAAGCGCTGGTGGACGCCGCCTATGCAAATAGTGCTCCGAACAACCGGTTCGCGCGCATTGCGAAAGTAGGCAAAGAGGAGATTGTGGGGCTGCTGACGGCCGTCGAGATGGCGCTAAAGCGGGACGAAGCGGCGGAGCAGCGGCAGAGGGAAGCCACGCTGCGCCGGGTGGCGGATCGTCTGGCGGGAATCCCTACGGTGAAAACGGAATTCATCACGAACCTGGACGCGAGTCATTCGCCCCGGCTTTCCGTGCAGTGGGATGAAAGCAAGCTGGGACTTGGAGTGAGCGACATGGTCACACGTTTACGGGCGGGCGACCCGTCGATCGTAACCGCCGACATGACACGTTTTCGTCCTTCCTCGAAAGGCCTCGGCATCTTTGCGAATCAATTACGCGCGGGGGAAGAGTTGATCGTGGCGAAGCGGGTTCGTCAAATTCTGACCGGCCAGGTGAAAGGTTGAGGCTCTACCGTGACAAAGTTCCTTTTTCTGATGGCGATTCCGATGGCCGCGCAGACGCTGCCCAAGTACGATATCTTTCGTGCCCCGGCCCCGATCCGCATCGATGGGAAGCTGGATGAAGCCGCGTGGCGCCAAGCTCCCGCCGTAGGGGACTTCCATTTCAACTGGTGGAAGGACGGGGCCAAGGAGCAAACGGCCGCCAAGCTGCTTTGGGATGATCAGAACCTCTACGTGGGTTTCTACTGCCACGATAAAAACATTTCCGCGGACGTACTGGAGCGCCATGGCCCGGTTTCACGCGACGACAGCGCGGAGCTGTTTGTCAGCCCGAATGCCGCCAAGCTCAGGAACTACTACGGATTCGAAATCAACGTGATCGGCACGATGCTCAATTTCCTGCGCGCCGATTGGTATAAGGGACCGTTTAACTGGGAGCCGGAAGGGGTACAACTCCGCACTTCCTTTCATGGGTTAAAGGGCAAGCAGGAGGCGCCCGATGACGACCATTGGATCCTGGAACTGGCGATTCCTTTCAAGAACTTTGAAAAGGACGCCCCTCATGTACCGCCGCGTGACGGAGACACATGGCGCCTCAACCTGAATCGCGCCGGGGGAAAAACCAATGCACAGTACAGCACATGGTCTCCGGTCTCCACGGACAGGCCGAATTTTCACGTGCCCGAGGCATTTGGCTGGGTGCGGTTTGTAAATCGGCCGCCCCGCAATTAACGCTCCCTGGCTTTTTGGCGCCAGGTTTCGTGAACCAGCATGGGCCGGAGTTCTTTCCATTCGTCAGCGGAGAACACGTCGAGTTGGGAGCGCTTCACTCCCGGGATTCCGGCGCCGAGTCCGGGTGTACCGCCTTCGCGGTGTTCTGTAGCATAGAGCGGATCCATGTCGACGGAGTTCGCTCGCGCCCATTCGCTGATGTGCGTAGTGGGCATCCCTTCTATGCTGGATGCGGTCCAGTTTGGGAAGTCCAGATGCTGTTCGAGCCATCGGGCTACGGGCTTGGTGACGAAATACGGACGATGGCCCGTGCCCGGATGGAACATGGCGTCGAAGACTCCTTCGCGTTTTCCACGGGCCTTGGCGACGCGATCCTGAAGCTCGCGAAAGTAGACTTCGCCAAACCTGGGGATGGCCACTGTGGTGTCTTCGAGTCCGTTATAAACGAGCGTGGGTCCGCGCGAGGCGTGCAGCGAGTAGAGCACGGTGGGACGGTCGCCTAGAAACGTGAGCGCTTTGTAGGGAAAGCCCTGACACATGGGTTTGGATCCGTCCCAATATCCGCCCGGTCCGTCGAGATTTCCGCCTCCTACGAGGACGCAGGCCTTCAGGCGCGTTTCCACGGCGCAGGCAATACCCAGAACGAAGGAACCCATCGAGTAACCCACGGCCGCAATCCGTTTGGGATCAACGTCCGTGCGTTGAGAAAGATAGGACACTGCCTGCCTCACATCGGTAAGCATCAGGCCGCCGAGGCTCTGGCCCAACTCGGGAATCAACTCCACTTTGTCGTGCGCGCGTGTGCCTGACTGGTGATTCATGTTGCGCTCGCCTTCGCCGGTCGGATCGTAGGTCAACACGAAAGCTCCGGCGCGCGCGTAGAGGATGCCCGCATAGAAGGGATACCAACTGTACTTGTCGCCGCCGTGGCCGTTCACCACAATGATGGCGGGGGATTGGGCGCGCGGCGTCTTCGGGCGGTAGAGGATGGCCGGGATACGCATGTCAAACTGCGTGCCGTAGCTGATGCGCTCGGCAATGACACCGGGTTCGGGTTCAAACGAGCCGTGGCTTTCCGGCTTGAGGGAGGGCAGGGGATCGGCTGCAAAGAGCGTCTGTTTGATGCGAGTGCGCAGTTCCTGATCCTGGGCGGATAGACCGGAGGAGGTCAGCAGAAGCAATGTGAGAATTCGGATCACCGGCGGCGTCCTTATGAAATCCATTTGCGGTAGAGGTCGTCGAGTCCCGCCTGCTTCGGTGTCCCGGCGTGCAGCGCCACGCGGTAGCGGATGCGGATGGATTTTCCCTTGGCAAGAGTCCATGGCTGTTTGATAAATGCAAACGGGGATGGGGAGAGGTGGCCATAGTCGCGGGTGAACCAGGGGCAGGGCGCCCAGGGGTTCCGGGGATGATCGAGGATGGCCAGCCCCTCGATGCCGCCGCCGCTGGTTTTGCCATGGTAGCCGCACCAAGGAGCCGGCTTGCCGTAGGTTCCCTCGGCGCCGATGCCACCTTCGGAGTTCATAAGCACCCCGCCATAGAGCGGCGTGATTTCCGGAATCACGCGCAAGGCGAAGAACGAATGCTTCGCTTGTTGGATGGTTACGTCTTCGCGGGCGGTGACCACGATATCGGCATCCAGCCACCACAGGTTCCTGTCAGCCATCGTGATGGTAAATGTCCGGGAATCTTCGAGCGGCGACGGATGATCCTTCCGAATCCACTCCGTGCGGTCGGTGAACGCGCCCGAGAGTGGGGCCGTCTTGCCGAGGGTGAGGCCGGTGGACCGGATCTGGCCGCTATCGAGTTTCGTATCGCCCCAATAATCGCCGCCGTTCAACGGTTGACAGCCAAGCCACAGCCCGCGGTGATGGGGATAAGGCAAAGCCGATTCGGCGACGAGAGAAACACCCGACGTGGGACCGCTCAAGGGATAAAAATACGGATACTTTTGGGAGGAGTGGGCGCGATAGGCGGCGAGGGGTTTATTGTTCCAACGGAACAGCATCAATCCGCTGGTCTGCTCCGCCGTCAGCTTATCGGCTCCGGGCGGGGGCTTGTCATAATCAATGGCTCGCAATAGCGGGGCGCCCGCGGCGAACGTCATCAATTGTTCGATAGCGCGCCTGCGGCCGATGTTATTCTTCACGATTGCCTCCTGTCAGAATAGAATTTTTGCCGCGAACTGGATCACGCGCGCCCCACTTGCGCCAGTGATTCGCCCCATGTTCGCGCCCGCGCTCAGGCTGTTATTCGGGTTGCTGAAGACCGGCGTGTTGGTGAGCCCGAAGAACTCGGTACGAAACTCGAACCGCATCCGCTCGCGAAGAGGAATGGGAAAGGATTTGAACACACCGGCATTCAGTGTAAAGTTACGGGGTGCGTCGATTACATTCCGGCCAAAGTTGCCGTACGTTCCCGGGGCTGGATTGGCGAAAGCGGTGCGGTCGAACCACGCGGCCACCAGATCTTTTCTTGGCCGATCAGAAGACAGATAGGGCTTGCCAACCAGGTTCGGCCGCTGGTTGGGCGTGCCGCTGAGTGCGTTGTCCTGGCCTGTGAGGATATTCACGGGCTGTCCCGTGCGGGCTGTCAGCAGGCCATTAATTTGCCAACCGCCTGCGATCCACCGCACGGGAGCCGCGGCGCCGGTAAACCGCGGCAAGTCCCAGATCCAAGACAGAGCCATAACGTGGCGCGCATCAAAGTCGGAACGCCCCCACTGGGTTTGCAGATCGAAGACATTCGGCACCGCGCCGCCTAACGCGATTGCCGATGCCTGGTCCAACGACTTCGACCAGGTGTAGGCGCCCTGCACGGAGAAGCCGCGGCTCATGCGCTTGGTCGCTTCGAGTTGAAAGCCGTGATAGGTGGAATTCGCGCGTGAGGAGATGTTCTGCAAATTTCCGAATCCCTGGATCGAACGGCGTGAGTTGATGTTTCCCACCGTCGCTCCGGGCGCAAAGAGCGCCGGATTCGTATTCACACCCATCAACAGTTTCCGTCCTATCTTACCGACGTATGCCACTTGAATGGCGAGATCCTTCACCACCTGGCGCTGCACATTGAGGTTGAACTGTTGTATATAAGGAGACCGCAAGGCGGGATCGGGGTAGAAGATCTCCTGCAAACCGACAAACTGCGGGTTTGTAAGATTGATGGTCAAAGGAATGGGCGGCTGCCCTCGCAGCGGGTCGGTCAGCGAGAAGGGCGTGGGGATAGTGAAGGTATAGCGATACGGCTGCGACGTGTTCTGGATGACGTCGGAATTGATGGTGTCGTAGAAAATGCCGTAAGCGCCGCGCACCGCCGTGCGGCCGTTACCGAACGGGTCCCAGGCGAATCCGATGCGGGGGGAGAAGTTATTGCGATCGGTTTCAAACAGACCGCGGGGTATGCCGGGGTCGCCGGGAAATACCATGCCGGCGGGAGCGTTGGGAATCACGCGCGATTGCTGGCCCTGGCGGAATGTGCCCCACCAATCGGCGGGATGAACCCAATTCAGCGGCAACTCATAACGCACGCCCAGATTCAGCGTGAGACGCGGATGGATACGCCAGTCGTCCTGCAGGAAGAAGTAATGATTTGTCTGGAGACCCGCCTGCTCCAGCACGGGACTGGCGACGGTCATGGAGGTGGCTCGCCCAAGAACGAAGTCGGCCGCGGCGTTGCCGGTAATCTGCCCGTTGAAGGTAAAGCTGCCCATCGTCTGGAAAAAAGACCGGTTGAGATAGCGCAGTTTCAACAATTCATAGCCGCCGCGAATGGAATGCCGCTGCCGCGTCCAGGTGAGG
The DNA here is from genome assembly GCA_035526195.1 of Bryobacteraceae bacterium. Classification (GTDB taxonomy): domain Bacteria; phylum Acidobacteriota; class Terriglobia; order Bryobacterales; family Bryobacteraceae; genus CADEFT01. The sequence continues at coordinate 992 of DATLCW010000098.1, read as the reverse complement.
ATTTCGTTTACCTGAAAGCCCTCGTTCACGGCGCGGGCGTCCACCGAGGAGGCGTCGCCGAGCGTCACGCGTCCTGTGATCGCGATGTTCGGCGGGATTTTCGGACCCCCAAAGAGCGGAAAGTTGCCGCCGAGATCGCTGAGGTGAGTCGGGTTGAGATTCGTGTAGACGGAGGAGAACCGGTTAAAGGAAATTCGCGCCTGATTGAGCAGGGATGGGCGTAAACTCCAGGTATCTCCGATAGTGATGGAGTTCACGTTGGCGGAGCGGTCGAGCGGCAGGTATTCGGGGACATTCCCGGCGCTGCTGCGATCATAGGCGCGGTTCAGGTTATAACGCCCGTCGATGGCATGACGGCGCAGATTCCAATCGACGCGAAAAAGATATTGGCCGTTATTGGCTGGGGTGGGGAACGTAGTCACCAATTGCCCGTCGTTACGGTTTGGCAGAGGCATTTGCGCGGGATTCAGCAGGTTCCTGGCGACTGTGTCAAATCGCTGCAGTGGAATCTGATTTCCGGGAAATGGCTGGTTCCCATTCGACGGATCGCGCAACGGCGCGACGGCGGAGAAATCGCCCCGGCGTTCAGCCTCTGTCAACGGGAACGACGATGTGCCGAGCGATGCCGGCCGGACGCGCAGTCCTTCATACGAGCCGAACACAAAGAGAGTGTCCTTTTTAACGGGTCCGCCGGCTGCTACACCATATTGATTCTGGATGGACTGCGGAATGATCGAGGGGGCAAAGAAGCTTCTGGCGTTCAGCTTGTGATTGCGGAGAAACTCCCAGGCGGATCCGTGGATCTCATTGGTGCCGGAGCGGGTGATGACCTGGAACACGGCGCCGGCGTTGCGACCGTATTCGGCGCTGAAGGAATTGGTCAGCACCTTTACTTCCTGAAGCGCATCGGGCGGCGGAAAGTTCAAGCCCGTGTTGCGGAAGGCGGCGTTGAACTGCTGTCCATCGAAGAGGAACAGATTCTGATTGCCGCG